>CANQII010000185.1 GCA_947623875.1 uncultured Oscillospiraceae bacterium | reverse complement strand
GATTATATAGCAGGCCGGGAAAGGTGTCAATTGTCCAAGAAACAGGATTGCGGCATATTTTCCGCTGCAATTTAACGGTTTCCACTAAAATTCAAACCTTTCAGACACTCTGCCATAGTACAGAAGGCCAAAGGTCCGCCAGATTGCGGAAAGCGCGTCAAACGGCGTACAGGCGTAAAAAAACAGATTCATCACGCTCGGTGATGAATCTGTTTACATATACGGCAGAAGGGACTCGAACCCCCGACCTTTTGGTTCGTAGCCAAACACTCTATCCAGCTGAGCTACTGCCGCATATCGCCTTTGCCTGACGGCTTCGCTATCTTAGCACGCCCGCCGGGCAATTGCAAGCCTTTTTTCAAAAAATTTTTCATCCTTTTTCTGGGATTTGTACCATCAGGTGACACATCTCCCCAGGTTCTCTCCCCTGTTGAGACCTTTCCCGCCGTGCCATACCAGAGAAATCCCGCCGCAGGTCTCCCTGCGGCGGGATGGGAAATCGCGCTCAACTGCGCAGGTCGCTCCAATTCAGGTAGTTGCGGATAATGGCGGCAATCTGCGCTCTGGTACAGCTGTCCTGAGGCATCAGCCTGCCATCGCTGCCGGAGAGGATGCCCTCCCCTGCGGCCCACTGCATACTCTCCCGGGCCCAGTCTGATGTGGTATCTCCATCGATAAAGGCGTCCAGGCTGCCGGAGGGGGCGGCGATGTATCCGCAGTACTGGGCGTAATGCTGGATCATCACGATCATCTCCTGCCGGGTGATCACCTTCTCCGGTTCGCACTTGCCGTCTCCGGTGCCGAAGATCAGGCCCTTCTGGTTGGCCCACACCACGGCGGTGCTGTACCACTTGTCCCCGGGGACATCGGAGAACACCGGCTCATAGGCTACCTGGGGCTGGCCCTCCATGTTCCAGAGGACGGTGGCCATCATGCCACGGGTGGTGGTCTGGTTGGGTCCGAACTCGGTCTCGCTGACGCCGTTGAAGATGTGCCGCTCGGCCACCACGTTCACGGCGTCATAGAACCAGTCTGTCTCGTTCACATCGGTGAAGCGGCTGGCGGCCACCGGGTTGTTGGTGACGGTGTGCCACACGCCCTCTACCATCCAGGTGGCACTGGCGGAGGTGACCTTCAAAACGGTCTGGCCGTCTGCCACATACCGGTGCCCAATGGTGAGGCCGCTGCCCGCCAGCACCTCGTTGCCGCTGGTGATGTCCACCATCACGCCGCTGTCCACGCTGCAGGAGCCGTTGTCCCAGAGGATGCCGGAGCCGGAGCTCAAGGTGATGAGCTCCGCCTGCTTACTGCTGCCAGAGGTGTAGGTAGGGCTGCTCTGCCAGGTATTGGCGTGGCTCTCCACCGCCTGGGTGGTGAGGCCGGCCACAAAGGTATCATAGACCGGCTGGAAGACAGCCTGCAACAGCGCTGCGGCGTCTGCCAGAATCGTACTTTGGAAGGATCCGGTGAGGTAGCCCAGGGAGACCAGGGACTCGTCCGCCGCCAGGGCCACGCCGGTCAGCAGGAGAACCGCTGCCAGTACCACCGCTAAAACTCGTTTTTTCATACCTGCTCCTCTGCCATATCCGTAATTTTGTAGCTCAGGGTTAAGAGGCTGTCTGCAAAGTGGATGTTCTCCACCATGACGCCGGGCATCTGCTGCTCCGGCATCTCCACGTTGGTAAAGTTCCAAATGCCTCGGATGCCGCTGTGATAGAGCCGCAGAGCCACATCCCTGGCGGCGCTGGCGGTGACGGCGATGCCCGCCACATCCACGGTGTTCTCCTGGAGATAGGCCTCCAGGTTGTCTGCATGCTGTACCATCACATTGCCCAGGGTGGTGCCCACCACAGCAGGCTCCACGTCAAAGGCGGCCAGCAGGCGGAATCCGTTCTTATCAAAGGGGAAGTTCTCCACCAGTGCCCTGCCGATGTTGCCTACGCCTACGATCACCGCTGTATGGTTGCGGTCCATTCCCAGGATCTCCGAGATGGCCTCCCGGAGTCTTGTCACATTATACCCATATCCTTGCTGCCCAAACCCGCCGAAACAGGAGAGATCCTGCCGGATCTGGGAGGCGGTAAGGCCCATATTCTTTCCAAGCATGCTGGAGGAGATCCGCTCTGTTCCCGCTTTCTCAAGATCCACCAGGTGCCGGTAGTACCGTGGCAGCCGGCGGATCACAGCAGTTGAAATGTTCTCCTTGTGCAAAGTTTGGCCCCCTGTCCTTTGTCCCGTCCAATACGGCACAAATTCGGCTTTTTTCTCGCCGGTCCCCTATTCTATCCTGTTTCGGCGCCGTTGTCAAATTTTTCGAGACCGTTTTCACAAAATTTAAAGTCCCGTCATAGAATGTGCCAAACTCTTCCAGGAGGTATGTCCATGCCCCAAAAAGGTACCCTTGTGGTGCGGGTCTTCACATCCCGGGCCCAGCTGCCGGTGGAAGGCGCCATCGCCGCCGTGGCCACCCCGTCTCAGGACGGCCGGCAGAACCTGGTGTCTGTGATGCGCACCAACGCCAGCGGCGTCACCCAGCGGATCACGCTGGACGCCCCAGACAACAATCTCAGCACGGACCCCGGCACCGTCACCCCCTTTGCCACATACAATCTGGTGGTGGAGCACCCCAACTACCTGGTGGCGCAGTACACCGGCCTGCAGATCTTTGCGGGCATCGAGACGGTGCAGGAGGTCTCTCTGATCCCGGCCCCTCTTCCCGAGGGCGCCTTCTCCCCGGGCACGGTGACCGTACCGCCCCAGTCTCTGTGAGGTACCCCTATGCCCATCACAGTGACGCCATACATCCCCCAGTACATCACGGTGCACACCGCACCGGCGGACACCCCGGCGGAGAACGTCACGGTGTCCTTTCTGGACTACATCAAAAACGTGGCCTCCAGCGAGATCTACCCCACCTGGGAGGAGTCTGCCCTGCGGGCCAACATCCTGGCGCAGGTCTCCTTCGCCTTGAACCGGGTGTACACGGAGTACTACCCCAGCCGGGGCTATCCCTTCGACATCACCGGCTCCACCCAGAACGACCAGCGGTTCATCTACGGCCGCTCCACCTTTGAGAATGTGGACCGGCTGGTGGAGCAGCTGTTCACCACATACATCCGCCGCATCGGCTTTGTAGAGCCCCTGGCGGCCAAGTTCTGCAACGGCACCACCGTCACCTGCGATGGCCTCTCTCAGTGGGGCAGCCAGGGGATGGCGCAGCAGGGGTACAACTCGGTGCAGATCCTCCGCCACTACTATGGGAACAACATCGAGCTGGTGGCCAACGCCCCCATCCGGGACATCGTCTACTCCTACCCCGGCGTGGCCCTCCGTAGGGGCTCCTCCGGCAGCTATGTGCGCATTATGCAGTTCATGTTGGCCCGGATCGCCCAGGCCTATCCCGCCATCCCCATGATCGTCCCGGACGGGATCTTCGGCAGCAAAACGGAGGCGGCGGTGCGAAAGTTCCAGTCCATCTTCGCCCTCACGGTGGACGGCATCGTGGGCCGGGCCACCTGGTATCAGCTGGTGTACCTGTATGTGGGGGTGCTGAAGCTCTCGGAGCTAGTGAGCGAGGGCCAAATCTACACCCAGATCACCCAGTTGGACGCCAACACCGTGCTGAAAGAGGGGAATTCCGGCACCGCTGTGGCCTCCCTACAGTACTTCATCTCGGTGGTGGGCCAGTTCTACCGCTCCATCCCCGTGCTCACCATAGACGGCTCCTTTGGCCCCGGCACAAAGGAGGCGGTGCTCTCGGTACAGCGGGAGTTCGGCCTTCCGGAGACCGGGATTGTAGACCAGGCCACCTGGACCCGGCTGTACGAGGAGTATCTGGGCATTGTGAACACAGCGCTGGCAGACCGGGACCTGCCCACAGAGCCGGAGGAGCTCCATGAGCAGGTGATCAACAGCCAGTACCCCGGCTACGACCTCAACTATCAGCCCAACCCGTGAAAGGAGTCCTGAGGATGCACGAAGAAACCACCCAGCCGCGGCTGCAGACCGGCCCCGTCCTCTCCCTGCAGCGCATGCTGAACTACATCAGCCGCTTTCAGCCAGAACTCCCCCACGTCACCCCAGACGGCATCTTCGGTGAGAAGACCCTGGAGGCGGTGATGGTCTTCCAGCGGGATCACGATCTCCCGGTTACAGGCACCGTAGATCTCGCCACCTGGACCGCCATCGCAGACCTCTACCAGGAGATGCAGTTCACCTACGGTCCCCCACCGATGCTGGCGGTACTCCCCTGCGGCACCTACACCTGCTGCCAGGGCCAGAAGAGCAACTCCCTCTACGTGGTGCAGGCCATGTTCAACGCCCTTTGCACCGTAGCGGACAACTTCCAGACCACCAATCCCGGAGACAAGAACGATGGAGACACCTGGTCCAACCTCTGTACCCTGCAGAAGCTCTGCGGGCTGCCGGTAAATGGGACCCTGGACCGGTCCACCTGGGCGTACCTGGCCCAGCTCTATGCCGCTATGGTGACGAGGAACCTGCTGTCCTGAGAGCCGCCTGCCTGCGGCAGCACAGAAACCGCTGCGACATGGACAATCGAGATCTTCTGTATAATATTTGGAAGAAAATCCGAATTCCCTGTTGACAGCCCCGGCCCCAGGGGGTATACTGAATCTCGCAGGTGCTCCTGCAAGAGAAGCCGTCTGCAAAGACGGCTTTTCTTTTCCCAAGCCGCATATCCGCCCAGAGAATCCTACATTTCAAACGAAAAAATACGAATTGGAACGAGGAGTTGGTACCAATGCCAGGGTTCATCCACGATAAACTGGACATCAAACTGCTGCTGATCTATGTCGCCGCCCATCTGGCAGCGCCGGTGGATCTTGAGACGATGGCTGATCTCTGTCTCTGCGACAGCGGCATCAACTACTTCTCCTTCTCCCAGAACTTCGAGGAGATGGTGGCCCAGGGGCAGATCGACAAGACCGAGGACGACAAGTACATCGCCTCGGAAAAGGGCAAAGAGATCTGCGTCAATGCGGAGAGCAGCCTGGCCCTCACCATCCGCACCAAGTGCGACAGGCAGCTGCGCATCCTCAATGAGACCCTCCTCCGGCAGAAGCAGATCCGGGCGGATGTGAAGCCCACCGAACTGGGCGCTGACGTGTATCTCACCATGGATGACGACACCGGCCATGTGTTCACCCTCACCATGATGGTGCCCACCGAGGCGGAGGGTCATCGGATCGCCAAGCGCTATCTGGACCAGCCCAGCCGGATCTTCAACCGGATTCTCGCCGCCGTCCTGGATGAGGATCAGGAGGATGAGGCGGAGGACAAAACCGCCAAGAAGAGCGGGAAAAAGAGCGCCGGCAAGCAGTAAGGCGGAACCCAGACGATATTCATCCAACACCCTGCACCTCATGTGCAGGGTGTTTTTGTGAAGCTTTCTCCCCTTACAGGCCCCACTCCACGCGGTCCTTTCCCTGCTCTTTCCACCATGCAACGGTTCCGGATGCGCAGGGTCTCCCCACCTCCGCAGTCCTTCTGCACCAGGCAGCATTCCACCTGCAAAGAACACCCCCAAAATCCAGGCAATCTGCACCCGCAGAGTGTTGCCTAAGGGTCTATCCCCACTGCCCCGTTGCCTGGTCTGGCGCAGGACATCGGTATACCGGGGATCTGTAAAGGGCAAAAGCTTGTCTGAATGTTGGAAACGGCAAGGCCAGCCGTCCAAAACCGGCAGATGCTCCCATCCCCCCACAGTACCGACATTTCCCGGGAAATTTCCCCCACGCAACCGGCAGTTGTCTGATTGGCCAGGGTTGTTGGTTGTCCGGAGCGAACCGCTCTGCTACACTGGACCTGCCGGAAGACGGCAAATACCCTGCACAAGGAGGAGTACATTTTGGAATTCCCGCAGCGTCTCTATCAGCTCCGGCGCCAGGCAGGCATCTCCCAGGAGGAGCTGGCCAACGTGCTGAACCTCAGTAGACAGGCGGTTCAGAAGTGGGAGGCCGGCACGTCTCGGCCGGACATGGACAACCTCATCGCCCTGGCGGACTACTTTCACGTCTCCCTGGACTGGCTGATCCGGGGAGTTGAGGTACAACAATCTGCCCCAGTCCAGCCGGCACCGGAGGTACAGGTGATCCAGGAGATCCACCACTACCATGAGGGCTGGCACTACGAGTACCGCAGTGAGAAGGCCCTCTTCGGCGTGCCGCTCATCCACATCAACGTGGGCTCCAGAGTCCATGTGGCGCGTGGCATCCTCGCCATCGGCAACATCGCCGTAGGGATGGTGTCTCTGGGCGCCATCTCAGTGGGTCTCTTCGCCCTCGGTGCCATC
>CANQII010000184.1 GCA_947623875.1 uncultured Oscillospiraceae bacterium | reverse complement strand
AAAAGATACTTTTCCGGGTAAAACCACAAAAAATAAGATTGGAGGGAAACACATACGAAGAAAACAAGTAACGGGTACTACGTAAACAGCCATAGCTGTTTTCTATTGCAATATCATTTGGTATTGGTCACAAAATACAGACACAGTGTTATTGTTGGTAATCTCAAAGAAACACTAATCTGCTATACGCGGTTGTTCTTTCAGGAACACGATATTACTCTTTGTGAGCTAAACTCAGACAAGGATTACATTCATATTTTATTTGAAGCTCGACCAAATATCAATCTTGCTCATTTTATAGGGCAGTACAAGTCATGTTCGTCTCGATACATCCGCAAGCTCTTTAGTTAGTAGACAACTTGCTCCGTACTATTGGAAGCCATACTTCTGGAGTGACGCCTATTTTCTAGTGACGGTGAGTGAGCGATCAAGTGAATTAGTCACGCAGAAAATCAAGGGAAGTGAGGGGCGCATTCACCCCCGCCTGACGCAAAGGGCGCTTTCAGACGGGGTACTCTGCGCTCCCGGATAGACATCGAGCAGACCGTTCAGAAGCGTCTACCGCAGGCCCTTGTGCCAGTAGAGGAACTGCCATATCCCGTACCCAGGAATTGGTGCTGGGTTAGGCTGAACCATCTATATGAAGTAAACCCCAAAAACACTGCAGATGATACAGTTGATGCCGCCTTTATCCCCATGGAGAATATCGCAGCAGGTATGGTTAGCGAATACACCTATGATGTGCAATCATGGGGAAAAGTCAAAAAAGGTCACACACAATTCGCCGATGGAGATGTAGCATTTGCAAAGATATCTCCTTGCTTTGAGAACCGTAAATCCATGATGCTTTATAACCTTCCGAATGGAATCGGTGGTGGAACTACAGAACTGATCGTGTTAAGGCAGCCTCTCATGTGTCAAGCCTATACGTTCTGGTTCGTATCACAGGAAAGCTTCATTCGTGGCAGCAGTGCTACTTATAGTGGTACGGTTGGACAGCAGCGCATCAGCATGAATTACGTCAAAAACCACCCAGTTCCCCTCCCCCCACTTTCCGAACAGCAGCGCATCGTTGACCGCATTGAGAGACTGTTTGCCAAACTGGATGAGGCGACAGAAAAGGCACAATCTGTAGTAGATGGTTTCGAATCCCGAAAAGCGGCGATATTAAGCAAGGCGTTTGCTGGAGAGCTAACGTCACATTGGAGAGATTCCCATACTGCAATTCCAAACACAATGTTAGAAGATATCAGACGCTTCTCTACTAAGTGGCCCCAAAAAGATCAAAAGCTTCTTGATAATCAGCAGCAGAATTCTGACGCAATGATTATGAGTAATGGACATGTATGGATAAAATGCACCATTGGTGCAGTGGGTCGTGTGACCAACGGTAGCACCCCATCTAGAAAAGTACCAGAGTTTTGGAATGGTCCTATCCCATGGATAAGTTCTGGCGAAGTTCAAAACAATATTATCAATAGCACAAATGAATACATCACGCAAGGAGGTTTCAATAACTCATCGGTAAAAATCCTCCCCATCGGGACAGTGCTAATCGCAATGATTGGTGAAGGTAAAACAAGATGGCAAAGCTCTGTGTTGAACATTGAGGCTACTATTAATCAAAACATTGCAGCGATAATCATTGATCACGGTCTTATTAATCCGTATTTTATCTGGTACTGGTTCCAGTTAAATTATACAAGAAATCGAGAGAAAGGTGCCGGATCAGGCCCACAAGCTCTGAATTGCCAACGCGTACGTGAATTAGATTTCTTTGTCCCAAGTCTAAACGAACAGAACGCAATAATTGATATACTGAATAGTTTAATGATGAAGGAATACCAAGTTAAGGAAGCCGCTGAGGAAGTGCTAAACAAAATCGAAACCATGAAGAAATCCATCCTCGCCCGCGCTTTCCGTGGTCAGCTTGGAACCAACGATCCAGCAGAAGAGAGCGCAATCGAGTTGTTGAAGCAGGTGCTAAGGCAAACTCCCACCCGTTCCTAACAAGTTCAACACTCAGAACCCCAGACAACTTTTGATCTGATGAATCCGGCACTGAGTCCGAGTTCCTTCTGCCTACTGGCACCAGCACAGCGTCATTCATACAAGAGGTGCCCCATGACCTATTCTACCATCCCCATCCGGGTTCCATCCGAGATGGCCCCATATTTGGACCCTAAAACACCGGAAGAGGAGCTCACCCGTATTGCCCTGCTCCTGTATCCCGCCGTCCAGGAAAGACCATCTCCCACGGCCGTGCCGCTGAGATCCTGGGCATTTCCAAGTGGGATCTCATCGAGCTGTACAACTCCTTCGGCCTGGCCTACCTGGACATGGATATCTCGGAAATCGAGGCAGAACTGGCCAACTGGGAACGGCTGAAAGTGGAAACCAATCCGGACCAACTGCCCAACTGAGGCAGAACCCCCATCCATCTACACACTCTCTGTGAGGCGAACGACATGAGCAATCAGAACCATCCAACCCTTAAGCTCTCATACAACGCGCCGGTGTCTCTCACCTTCGCGCTGCTCTCCCTGGCAGCGCTCATCGCCGGCGTAGTCACAAACGGCTGGAGCACCACCAATCTCTTCTCGGTGTACAACTGCTCCCTCACGGATCCCCTGGCCTTCATCCGGTTCTTCGGCCATGTGCTGGGTCACTCCGGCTATGAGCACTACATCAACAACATCGTCATGATCCTGGTGTTGGGGCCCAACCTGGAGGACCGCTTCGGCAGCATAGATGTTCTGATCTCCATTCTCTTCACCGCCTTTGTGTCCGGATTGGTGCACTTCATCTTCTTCCCTGGCACTGCTCTTCTGGGCGCCTCCGGCATCGTCTTCATGATGATCCTGCTCTCCTCCTTCGGCGGGGTCCACAACGGCGTGATCCCCATCACACTGATCCTGGTGGCCATCTTCTACCTGGGCGGCGAGCTCTGGAACGCCATCTTTGTTCAGGACAACGTCTCTCAGCTCACCCACATCATCGGCGGCCTCTGCGGCACCATCCTGGGCTTTGTGATCTCCGCCGGCCGGGGGAAACACTGACCCAGCAAACCAGACAATTCAATCACCTATTCCCATCCCCCTGCCGTCCCGGCAGGGGGATGTTGCTGTCCATGCCGGGGTCTCTTCCAGCGCCCATACTGGACCCCTGCACCTCTCGGTTGCCAGATATAGGCGGCCTGTGAACTTTGTGTTAAAACATCCGCTCTCCCCTTGACATTCTCCCTCGCCTGACTAAAATATTCGAAACGAAAGTATTTCGCAAATTCTCGTTCTGGGAGGTGTACCACTCGTGATAGATCAGCCCGCTCTGCGCAACTGCGTGCTGGCGGTGATCCAGTCTCTTCGGATGCGCACCAGCCGTCTCACGGATGCGGTAACGCAGGGCTCCGGTTTCACGCCGCTCCAGGCCTGCATTCTGCTGCTTCTGGCTGGCGGGGCACCGGAGATCACCATCGGGGATATCGTCCAGCAGACCGGGATCGGCCAGGCGAATGCCTCGGTACTCTGCAAGAAGCTGGAGACAGACGGGTATCTCATCCGCACCCGCAGCGAGAAGGACCGACGAATGGTGCTGCTCACTCTCACCGAGAAGGGTCAGGAAATGGCAGCCCGGTACCTGGAGACCATGGACCGCATGTTCGCCTATCTCGAAGATATCCCGCAAGAGACCTTAGACACCTTAGCGAAGGGGATCCGGGCAGCGGAGACCGTCCTGGACTACCTCTATGAGAAGAGTCCCATTGTTGCGAAACCACAGGAGGAATCCTAAATGCTGAAGTTAGTCGACATCACAAAAGAGTACAAGGTGGGAGACACCAAAGTACAGGCGCTCCGGGGCATCAGCCTGGAGTTCCGGAAAAACGAGTTCGTCTCCATTCTGGGCCCGTCCGGCTGCGGCAAGACCACCACGCTGAACATCATCGGCGGCCTGGACCGGTACACCAGCGGAGACCTTATCATCAACGGCCGCTCCACCAAGGAGTACAAGGACCGGGACTGGGACACCTACCGCAACCACTCCATCGGCTTCGTGTTCCAGAGCTATAACCTCATCAGCCACCAGACCGTGCTGGCCAACGTGGAACTGGCCCTCACCCTGGCAGGTGTGTCCAAGAGCGAGCGCCGGCGCCGCGCCATCGCCGCCCTGGAACAGGTGGGGCTGGGGGATCAGTTGAACAAAGTCCCCTCTCAGATGTCCGGCGGCCAGATGCAGCGCGTGGCCATCGCCCGGGCTCTCATCAACGACCCGGATATCCTCCTGGCAGACGAGCCCACCGGCGCTCTGGACAGCGAGACGTCAGTGGCTGTCATGGAACTGCTGAAAGAGGTGGCCAAGGACCGACTGGTTATCATGGTCACCCACAACCCGGAGCTGGCGGAGACCTACTCCACCCGGATCGTGAAGCTGAAAGACGGCCAGGTGATCGGAGACAGCAACCCGTACCACGCAGAAGAGGAGCAGCCGGTGCTCACCGGCAAACAGGCCAAGTCCAAGAAGAAGACCTCCATGTCCTTCTTCACCGCCCTGTCCCTCTCCCTCACGAACCTGCGCACCAAGAAAGGCCGCACGGTGCTCACCTCCTTTGCCGGCTCCATCGGCATCATCGGCATCGCCCTGATCCTGGCCCTCTCCACCGGCATCAATGACTACATCAATATGGTGCAGGAGGAGACCCTCTCCAGCTACCCGATCCAGATACAAGCGGAGACCACGGATGTCTCGTCCCTGATGGTGAACTTCATGCAGGCCCGGCAGGAGGCATGGAGTGAACCCAGAGAGCCGGACCGGGTATACTCCTCCACGGTCATGTTCGACATGATGAACTCCATGGTGAACGCCGAGGTGGAGACCAATAACCTGGAGGCCTTCCGCACCTACCTGGAAAACGGCGGTGGCGGCATCAAGGACATCGCCTATATCGACTACGACTACGACTTTGACTTCGACTTCTACACCACCGATGAGGACGGCGTCATCATCAAGTGCGACGTGATGAGCCTCATGGAGACCGCCATGTCCTCCATGTTCGGCGGCAACTACTCCTCGTACTTCTCCTCTTCCATGGGCTCCATGTACTCCCGGATGAACGTCTGGGAGGAGCTGCTCTCCGGCGAGGACGATCTGATCTCCGATCAGGTGAAGGACGAGTACGAGATGCTGTACGGCACCTGGCCCCAGAACTACGATGAGGTAGTGATCTTCATCACTCCCAGCAACGAGATCTCAGACCTGATGCTGTACTCCATGGGCCTCATGCCCATGGACGACATGGAGTCTGTGATGCAGGACATGATGAGCGGCGAGGAAGTGGGCACCGATACCCGCAGCTGGTCTTTCGAGGAGCTGGCCAACCTGAAGTTCAAGCTGATCCTCCCCGCCGAGTACTACCAGTATGACGCCGTCACCGGCACCTATACAGACATGTCCGCCACGGATGCCGGTATGGACTACCTCTATAACAGCGCTGAGATCGGTCTGCCCATCAAAGTGGTGGGTATCGCACGGCCGCTGCCAGACGCCAATGTGAGCAGCGCCGGCGCCATCGGCTACACCTCCGCGCTCACCCACTGGGCCATCCAGAACACCGCTGAGACCGAGATCCTGAAAAAGCAGCTGGACGACCCCACCATCGACGTGTTCAACGGTCTTCCCTTCCCCACCGATGACGATGTGGAGCCCACCGATGAAGAGAAGATCGCGGACATCAAGGAGTATATCTCCGGCCTCTCCGTGAGTGAGAAGGCAGATATCTATATCGACCTCATGTCCCAGCCCTCCGACGAGTATGTGAACGGCATCGTGGAACAACAGACCGCCGACATGACACGGGAGTCCATCGAAGAGATGATCACCCAGCAGTACGCCGACGAGATGGGCGTGGACACCGAGACCCTCACCTCCTATATCGCCGACATGACAGACGAAGAGCTCTTCGACCGCGTGGAAGACGCCATCGCCCAGGCAGTCCGGCAACAGTATGCCGAGGCCGTCTCCGCCCAGCTCACTGCCCTTCCCCAGGACACCCTGGCGGAAATGCTCCAAGCCGCCCTGGACGCCGAGCCTGCAGACGAGGACACCGAAGCCGAACCGGAAGCATCTGCGCCTGTAGAGTCCACAGCCCCGGACGCTGAGACCACCGATGCCCCTGAAGCTGGTGCAGGCACCATTCCCGGTATGGGTGACGCCAACATCCCCGGTACTGGCGATGGCACCGGTATCCCCAGCACCGGCGCCGGCGATGGAACTGGCATTCCCGGTATGGGCGATGCTTCCGGCTACCCTGGCATGGGCGATGCCTCCGGCTACCCCGGCATGGGCGATGCCTCCGGCTACCC
>CANQII010000183.1 GCA_947623875.1 uncultured Oscillospiraceae bacterium | reverse complement strand
GACATCAGCTGGAACGACCTCAACGCCCAGGGCTTCGCCCGGTAGCGGTGGGTTCCGCCATATAGGGAGCATATGCAGCAAAACACGCCATGTCATCGATAGCAGCCAGGCTTTGCCCGTCAAAGCCTGGCTGTTTTGCAATCTCTCAAAATCGCCGTGGGGGGCGAAATTGGTGAAACGTTTCATATTTTGACTGCAAAGGCGGGCGGCCACACGGCCGCCCGCCTGAATCGCTTTCTCACTGGTCCCGCTCTACATGCTGCAGCGCCACCGCCCGGCACCCCAGGGCGGAGAAGGCCTCCCAGAATTGGTCTCTGTCCACCGTCTGCCAGCCGTACAGGGGATCTGCGATGCGGTATTCGTCCCGGACCATCCCTTCCAGCACCACGCAGTGGAGATTCCGGTACGGCTGATAGGTGCTGCCGTCTGGAAGCTGCCAGGAGAAATCGGTACTCAATACCGGCTCTCCGTAGTCCAGGGTTACCCACACCGCCATAGGCGTCCCGTTCCGGACCATGCGGTTCAGCTCCCCTTTGGAGATTCCAGTGAGGGAGAC
This sequence comes from uncultured Oscillospiraceae bacterium, assembly GCA_947623875.1. Classification (GTDB taxonomy): domain Bacteria; phylum Bacillota; class Clostridia; order Oscillospirales; family Oscillospiraceae; genus Enterenecus. The sequence continues at coordinate 5,816 of CANQII010000183.1, read as the reverse complement.
CGCCCTCCAGGCTTGGTGGTTGTAGTCCAGATAGCCGTTGGCGGCGTCCAGGATGGGGCCCTCGAAGCAGTACCAGCTGCCCTCCTGGGCGGGATCTCCGGCGTAGGCCTGCTCCGGGTTCTGGCCGGTGGGCTCCTCTTCTGTCCCCCCGAAGGGCTCCCGGGGCAGCCAGTTTTGGGCCAGATCCGTCTTTTCTGCCGGTACCCCGGCCCACTGGAGCAGCATGGTGAGGCTGGTGATCTCGCAGCCGTTGGGCAGCTCCGGCATCTGGAGCAACGGCTCGCCGCTCCCAGTGGCCCAGGTCGTCTTGTCTCGATTGCAGCACTGGAGTCCAACAGCCAACAGAAGCAACAGCATAAGGACCAGCGCCAGTTTTGACAGCAGTCTTCCCCATCTTCTCCGCCGCCTCGGTCTGGCTTCCCCATAGACTCGCTCCTGCCGACCTGACCGCATCTCCGTCCATCTCCTCTCCGCCATTCGGTTGATAGGGATAGTATACGCCGGAAATCGAAACAAAATCACGCAGGAAAATGTATCGAAGTTGTATTTTTCTCTTCTCTGTACTATCATATGGAGAACAGCAACAATGGCCTCCCGTGCGAACAAGAAATGGCGGGAGCTGGTGAGCCTGCGCGACTTTGAGCGGTTCTTAGCGGAAAAATCCCGCCCGGACACAGGATCCGAGCGGGGATGAGGCAAGCGTTCACGCTGATTATGCCGGAGTCAAAGCGGGTGTTGCTTACGATTCCTCGAACAGTTGTCCTTCACTGGCGCACTGTCTGGATTTTGGCGATACAATTCATGGACCTGTTTTCTATGGCCTTCAGAAGTTCAGAGAATCCTCCGCTCAAACCCGGGATCGTCCGGGGCAAGTTATTTATACTCGAAAAAGTTCTGAAAAACCGTGATTCTTGAAGTTCCAATGAACTTATGAGCAAGGCCGTATCCTCTATGCAGATAAGCCAGAATCATCAATCGCATATCTGGAGATTCTTTCTTCACGGAGAGCGTGACGGTCGAGGTTAGCAGGGACCTTCCCAGCCAGGACACCGGAAATGGCATCAACGGCGGAGACATTCGGATTGATCAGCTTGGCTATGATTTTTCCATTTTTGGTGACCCAGATATCCTCCGTTCGGACGAGTTCCAAATACCTGCCGAAGTTCAGCTTGAATTCAGTAGCTGTAACTTGCATGGGATCAACTCCTTTCTATGTCCTATTCTGATCGATTTCGATGTATAAGCATCCCCCTGCCGGGGGCGGCAGGGGGATCTGTTGCTAGGGTGAGCTCAGCCCAGCACGTACTGGGAGATGGCCTGCCCGATGGCCAGGATGTCCGAGGCGCCGGAGAAGTCGTAGTGGACCTTGCCCACGCCGGAGAAATAGAGCTCCAGCTCGCTGTCGTCGATCCCCATGCCGGCGGTCTCCACCGAGAAGACAGAGACCTTGCTGTACGGCAGAGAGGTAAAGTCCTTCTTCTGGCCGCTGAGACCCTGGACATTCACGGAGATCACCCGCTTGTTGGTGAACACCACGAAGTCCCGCATGCTGGTGTAGCTCCCGATGACGCTCTCCCCGGGGACGAGCAGCCGGGCTACATCGGCGGTGCGGGGTGTCTTGTCCCGGGAGAGCTTGATCACTTTTCCATTGGCGAAATCGATCATGTACATTTCCTCCTCAAAATAAAGTAAGGGCTGTTGGGGCGCCGATGCGCCCCCTATGTGAGCTGGAACAGGTAGAATTTCAGATAGCTGGTCTCCGGCACATTCCAGAGAATGGGGTGGTCCGGGGCCTGTTTGTGCACGGCGATCTCCTTGAGCTCCCGGCCGGCGTCCGCGGCGGCGGCCCGGAGCATCTTTTCAAAGTCCTCGCTGGGCATGAAGTGGCTGCAGGATGCGGTGGCAAGGTATCCGCCCCGGGGGAGAAGGGTCATGGCGCGGTAGTTGATCTCCTTGTACCCCCGATAGGCGCTGCGGGCGGTAGCCCGGGATTTCGTGAAAGCCGGGGGATCCAGGATGATGAAGCTGTATGGATGCTTCCCCTCAGCGGCCAGTTTGGGGAGGAGATCGAACACATCCGCCTGGAGAAAGTCCATCCGATCCTCCAGGCCGTTTCGTTTCGCGTTGGCCTTCGCCATCTCCAGTGCGCTCTCAGACACATCCACCGCCGTGACATGGGCGGCCCCGGCCTTGGCGGCGTTCAGGGCGAAGGAGCCGGTGTGCGTAAAGCAGTCCAACACGGTCTGTCCCCGGGCAATCCGGGCCGCCGCCTGGCGGTTGTACTTTTGATCCAGGAAAAAGCCGGTCTTCTGGCCGTTCTCCACGTCCACCAGATACCGGATGCCGTTCTCCGTGATCTCCGTGACGGCCTCCGGGGGATGCGCTTCTCCCTCCAGAGGGAACCAGCCTTTTCCCTGCTGCAGTCCCTCCAGATTGCGGGAGGAGAGGTCGTTGCGCTCATAGATCCCCTGGATGTCCTGTCCGTCCTCCCGGAGAACCTGCACCAGAAGAGGGAAGATCACCGGCTTCAGCTTCTCGATGCCCACAGACACCGTCTGGGCGGAGAGGATGGGACCGAAGCGGTCCACAGTGAGGCCGGGGAAGCCATCGGATTCGCCGAAGATCACCCGGCAGGCTTGGAGATCTGCCTCCTCCAGCACCACCTTCCGATATGCCCAGGCATAGCGGATCCGCCGCTCCCAGAAGGCGTTGTCAAAGCGGTCATTGGCGTTGCGGGACACCAGGCGGATGCGGATCTTGCTCTCCCGGCTGAGAAACCCGGTACCCAGATACTTGCCACTCTCGCTCACGGCATCCACCAGAGCGCCGTTCTCCGCCTCCGCTCCCTCTTCCCGGATCACCTCGGCCTCGTAGATCCAGGGATGGCCGCTCTCCACCCATCGGGTCCCCTTTTTGGTGATCACAAATCTCGGATATCCTCTCTCAGCCTTCATAGGGCACCTGCCTTCTCTGATTTCTCCCACAGTATACTCCCTATTCCGGTATCTGGCAAGGCCTTGCTAGAGATCGCAAGAAGCAGTCAAGCATCTAGAGCACATGGCCATGAGGCCCTCAATGACGCAGCTTCAACGTTGTCACTGGGTTCGCACTTCTGGACCACAACGATCAGATGGAGCAGCGATAGCCCGCTGATAGCCTTGCTGAAAAAGACCGTAAGATGAGGCGGGATGCATTCTTTGAGAGAATGCATCCCGCTTCTTGTTAACGACTACTCTTTGATCTGTCGTACAGATTGAGCAAGCCATAGCTTCCAAGCAAAGGACAAATACGGCGAGCTCTGCCGTGAAGAGAGCCAACCCCGCAGGCTTTCGTCAGGTGTTGCAGTGCTACAGCATCCATATAGGAACGATCAGATTGTTCCGATCAAATGCGCTGAATTGATCAGCCATACACAGAACTGCACCGGTGCCGCGGGGTAACGGAGATCGGTCCAGAACGGAGAAGACATTGGTAAGCCGTCTGTCCGGTAAAGATGTCTTCTTGATCTCCAGGGGACATAGCGTGCCTTCGCTTTCTAAGACTGCATCGATTTCTTTCGCATCTTTATCCCGATAGAAATAGAGAAAAGGCCTTTTCCCGGCATTCTGATATCCCTTTACAATTTCAGATATCGCGAAGTTCTCCACGAGCGCACCGTTCATGCTGCTAACAGCCGCAATTTTCGGAGATGGCAGATCGACGAGATAGCAGACAAGGCCAGTATCGTAAAAATAGAGCTTTGGGGTATGAATACTGCGCTTTAGCACATTGTTGGAATAGGGATGCAGGAAGAAGATGACTCCCAAGGCTTCCAGAATGTTAAGCCAGTTTTTTGTGGTGGTAATGTCTATTTCCGCTTCATCTGCCAATGACTTATAGTTGAGAAGCTGCGAGCAGCGGGCCGCTGCGGCAGTTACAAATCTGTAGAACTTCAACCCATTGACATTTCCGTAGAACAGACGTACATCTCGGTCTAAATAGGAGGACATATAACTGGAGTAATATGCATCGTGCTCCTCTACAGGGTAGTGGATAACTGCTGGCATGGACCCCTGCCAGATGCGGGAAAACATCTCATTGACAGTTACCGGGTTGATGCGGTCTCGCTCTGCCAACAAGCGGTTAGAATCCGTGGTGAAAGGGGAACTCGGTGCACCGATGATCTCCCGCTGGGAGAGGGGCGGCAAATGCAGGATCACCACTCGCCCAGCGAGAGACTCCTGCACATTATCCATAGCGCTATAAACTTGCGAGCCGGTCAACCAGAAGTCACCAGGGTTATGGTACTGATCGATGTGGATTTTGATATACGTGAAGAGCTGCGGTGCATATTGAACCTCATCAATCAGAACGGGCGGCGGAAAATGCTGCAGAAAGTATGCAGGGTCTGTGCTTGCTTCGTACCGATTCTTAAAATCATCCAGCGATACATAAGTGCGCCCAGCATTCTCTTTCTCTATGAGAGTCTTCAGCATGGTTGTCTTGCCGGATTGGCGGGATCCTGTGAGGAGAATTGCAGGGAATGTCTTGCTGAAACGAAGGACGAGATCCTCCATATGTCTGTGAATATAGTCCATAACTAGCCACCTCCATGCGTCCTGATCACGGCTATTTACAGCCACAGCCCATATTATAGCCGATCTATTTCAAATGTCAATATCCGTCAAGAATTTTTTCTTGATTAGTATTAGCCGATGATTAAGGAATCAGTATGCCTGTCTGCTTCAGCGACAGCAGCCAGGCTGTTCTTGGCTAAAATCAGAAAATAGCCGAGACATCGTTGTGTAATAACCCCTTGTGGAAAATACCCGCATATCACGGATGTCTGCTGCATCCACACTGACAAACTGTAGACACGTCTGGGTGAAGTACATCTCTTGGAAACAGCTACTTCCCGAAGGAGATCATGGCAGGAATCCAGCTCGAGCAGGCGTTTCTCCTAGGTATCAGTGACTCCGCTGCGGTGGATTCAGAAACTCTTGATTACCTCCTTCATGAAAGCTCTCTGGCAGATGCTTATCGTGAAGTGCCCAGCAGACATCGCAAAATCCCCCATTGTCCTACAATTTCTGTACAATCCGGCACATTTTGTGGACCTCCGTCCTTGACCCACTCTATATGGTATGCTACAATGCGGCAAGAGTCTTTTTTCGGGCCGCGTCCCGCAGAAATACAGCCGGTTCCCTGCCGGAGAGAGAAGTATGAGCATGGAGAAACTATCCTTCCTGATCACTGAAACCGGGTTCCGGGTGGACGATGCCCTGGAGCTCACCCAAGAGGGCGTTCTGCACTGGCGGGATGCCTTTATGGAGACCCCCTATGAGTCTCTCTATACATTGGCCTTCCAAGAGCGCCCCAACTGGCTGGACGCCTCCGGTATCTTCCTATGCCAGGTGGCAGAGCGGTTCACCGAGGACCTGGCCAAGGCCCCCGGCCTGGAGCTCACCCGGCAGGAGACCGAGGTTACCCCCAACGAGGACAGCATGCAGGCGCTGCTGGACTCCGTTCCCTTTGTGCTGGGCGCAGAATTTGTAACGGAGGAGTGGATCCAGGCCCAGTACGCCGCCCTGCTGCAGATCTTCGCCAAGGAGATCGCGGTGTATACCGGCGATGTGGCGGTGTACTTCAGCGAGAAGACCCAGAAGCTGCAGGTGCCGGAGCGGATCTTCTTCCACCTGGTGGAGAGCAAGGACGACGAGGAGACGCCGTTTGCCTTCCTGGCCACCTATGCCACCCGCTCCGAGAACGGCAGAGTCCGCCATGTCCCCCTCCAGTATGCCATGACAGAGTATCAGGAGGACCGGCACAAGCTGCTG
>CANQII010000182.1 GCA_947623875.1 uncultured Oscillospiraceae bacterium | reverse complement strand
CGGGAAGTGCTGTAAGGCTGGAAGCCTGAGAAAGACCACAGTCCCATGAACAACAAAACCCGGATGCCATCATGGCATCCGGGTTTTGCGATATGGAATGAAGAATGTGATGCGAGTATTCTGATTTTTGCTTCCTGGCTAAGAAATGAATTTGCAACATTGATTATACCAGAAAAGAATTGTATGCAAAACATTTTTTCGAGCCTAAGGAGGACTGAAAATCACACTTTTTCAGATCCAAACGGGAGCAAAAATCACACTTTATCAGATCCAAACGGGAGCAAAAATCACACTTTTTCAAACGAGCAAGACAAGAAGAATACAGATATGGAGATGGTTTCCGCCGCATAGGCAATGCTGCTGTTAAAAAGATAGCCGGCCCAGTACGTACAGGGCCGGCTAAAACTATCAATGAGTCTGTTCCTGATCTTCCGGGAAGGGCTTGTGGTCCTCCGGGTGCTCCTCGAACCACTTCTTCTTGAATGCGGCGCCCTCCTCCGGGTTGCGCTCTCTCCACCATTCATCGTTCTGACACCATTTCCGGCAGTCCGGATAGAGATGGCACCCGCAATAGGCACACATCACATAGTGCCGGTTGTCCGGGTTGGGGATCACCTCGTCCTCCACAAGGCGGATTGCAAATTTCGCGGAGGACATCTGGTGAGAACTGCCTCTGGATAAAGAAAGACCGCCGGCCCTGCGTGCGCAGGGCCGGCGGAGAGCGTCTGGAAGGAAATCAGCATAGGATGCTCTTGACAGAGACTGATCAGATGAGCGGATGACGATGAAAAGCCTAGATTTCAGGCCATACTATGCTCTTGAGGTCTATTGTTGGTAGTTGAACCCTCTTTTGGATCATCATGCTCAGGTATATAGGAAGATACTGGATTTTACCATCGCATTTGAGATTGCAGTCGGCCAGCACATAGGCATTTTGCATGTCATATGCAGTGTTATCAACTGCTCTGGATAAAGAGGCGTGCATGGTGTAATCTCCACCGCTCTTAACCTCAATGGGGACTGAAGATAAGTTCTGCTCAATAAGAAAGTCCAGTTCCCCGTTTTTGTGAGAGCAGTAGAAGTAAAGCGGAAAACCGTGAGCGTGGAGCTCTTGTGCTACATAGTTCTCAAACAATCCGCCCATGTTCATTTTTGGCTTTCCACCCAGGAGCTGTATCTGAGCATCTTCACCGAGCATGGTGGTGAGTAGACCAACATCGGAGCAATAGAGCTTTACAAGACTGCTCTTTTGACTCAGAATGAGAGGTGCTTTCGGTTCTGTGACATTGTATGTGGGAATAACAACCCCTGCAGCGATGAGCCAAAGGAAGGAACTTTCAACTTGTTGAAAGCGAAGCCCCTTACCAAGATCATTGTAAACAAAGCGCCTGTTCTGCTTTTGCAAGTTAGCTGGAAGTTGGTCAAATATCTGAGTGAGCAAAAGCTTTTTATCTTCTTTCTCGTATTGAGTGAAGTCCATTTTGTGCTGGGCTATAATGCTGTGATGAATTGCACTGACACGCATTAGATCGCCAGAACGTTCAAACTGTTGAACAGCTTGGGGCATGCCACCAACAATCAAATAGTTACGGAAATGCTGCATCGTTGTCATATGGATAGCTTCTGAAACGGGTTCTTTGTTCTGAAAACACTCGCGCAGAGTGTTGAAAACGATTTCTGGCACGTTCAGAGCACGCATAAACTCTTCCAGATCCATCGGATACATGGTGACCTCACTGAGGTAACCTACTGGTGCGGAACGAAGGGCGCGGAGTTCAATGCCAAGGAGTGATCCACTGAGAATATATCTGTAGCTGCCTTCGTCTACCCAGAACTTAATGCGAGTAACGATCTCTTTGTATGCCTGAACCTCATCGAAAAAGATGATGGTTTTGCCTGGATAAAGAGTTTTTTGATAATAGGCAGAAAGAGTAGACTCCAATTCACGTACTTTTCTGCTTTTTTCCAGAAGCGGAATAAGGTCGGTTTGATCTAGAAGGTTTACTTCTAGATAAGGACAACCAGTACTCTCAAGAAAAGCACGGATAGAATAAGTTTTGCCTACCTGCCTGGCTCCAGAGACCAGCAGTGCAGTATTCGAGTGTTCAAACCAGTCTTGCAGGTCTTTCTCGACTTTGCGCCACAACATAGGCATCCCTCCCTTCACGCTCAGTATACACCTTGGGGTGCACTTTTTCAAGCCCCATTTTCTTAAAAATCTACGTTTTTTCAAATGCGGAGAACGCCAAGATTCGCGTTTTTTCAACTGCAAAGGGTGGAGAAAAGCACACTTTTTCAAATTGCAATCCGGGCGTTTTCAACACTTTTTCAGAATCAAGAATCCTGGGAACATGCTGTTTCAAACACATATCCAATTTTCCAAGAAAACGAACAAAATGTAAGCCGAGTACAGCCTAAGGAGATTGGGAGTATCCGCTACATAGAAAGACCGCCGGCCCTGCGTGCGCAGGGCCGGCGGAGAAGAATAGGGTGTGGATCAGGGGGTGTTTACGATGCCGGCAAAGACGGGGAGCTCCTCTTTCAGCACGGCAAAGAGAAACGGACGGTCCAGGGTGAAGGTAACCGGCTCCTGCTCCTCCGGCCACGCCCCGCCGTTTTTCGTCTCGATATAGACGTAGCCGGCGCCTTGGCACCCAGACTCGTCGATAGACACCCGGGCGGCCTGCTCCACCCGGCTCACAACGATGGAGTCCTGGGTTCCGTCCGGATAGCGGACATCCAGGGGCTCAAAGTTGGCCACGCCGGGGACGAAGACGTCCAGAATGTGGAGAGACTGCACGGCTTCCCGCAGGTCCCTGGAGGCGGAGACGTCGAAGCGGGGGAGGGTGAGGGAGACGGTGGCGGTGGTACGATGCTGCTCTACCGTCTGCCCGGAGAGCAATGCAATGGCATTCGGGTCTTTCACCAGATCCTCCGGGGAGATGCCCTCTTTGGGGAGGATCAGCAGCATCTGGCTGTTCGCAAGTTCCAGTTGGACGGCGGTGAAGTTGTCTGTCTGCCAGAGCGGACATACCGGCAGGGAGGTGTGCATCAGCATGGCGGAGACATCGCCGTCCGGTGCGTGGAAGATGCCCTCTGTGGTATCATCGGGATGCCAGATCCAGGTGTCCTGGTAGGAGACCGTAGACACCAGGGCCAATACCGTGCTGGGGTCCATGGTGAGCTCATTGGCCTGTTCGTCCAGCAGTCCGGCGGTGTGGGTGCGGATCCACTCCTGAAGGGCGGCGTCAAAGACAGGGGTGCCGGGGGCGCCGCTGTATGCAGAGGCGTAGTAGTTTGTTGCGAGAGACTGGAGCACCTCCGGGCTGTATGTCATGCCGCTGCGGAGCCAGAGAGAGCTGGCCAGATCCAGGTGGGAGGTGCCGTCTGCCATATAGAGGGCGTTCCACATCTCTTGCGCCTGGGAGCGGATCACCTCCAGATTGTCCTGTCCCAGCAGGTCCAGGATCTGCTGCCGGGAGTTGCCGCCGGCGGTCTCTGCCAGCATAGAAAGGCCGAGATAGAGGTTCATGGGGGCGCAGACATTGTTCTCATCACTCTCGCCTTTCAGCAGGGCAGGAAGTGTCTTGGTGAGGTAGGAGCGGTACAGATCCGCAGCGCCGTCCGGAAGGGCCAACTGCTCCTGCTCCTGGACCCACTGGGCGTAGGTGTCCTCTGTCCGAACCACTCTAGAGGGATAGAAGGGTGCGGCCAGCAGCTGAGCGCTGGTGAGCGGTACAGACTCCGCCTCGGGATTTGCCCCATTTGCAGCATCAAAGGTCCCATCGTTGGGCAGGCCATCGGTGTCAACAAAGGGCGCGTCTTCCGGAGGTGCCGCAGGCCTTTCCACGGTTTCAGGCGGTTCTAATGCGGTGGGGGCATCCGCTGGGGCTTCCGGAGGTGCCGCATCGCTGGCGCAGCCGTTGGATCCGCCGCTGTCCCCATTGGTGAGCAACGTGTCGATGCCGGACTCCCCGGCGCTGCCGCTCAGCGGACCGGAGGACAGGGCGCCTACGCCGATCACCACCACCAGCATGGCAGCTATGGCGGTGGCCCACACGCCCCAGCGGCGCTTCCGCTTGGCCACCCGCTTGCCGGCGGAGATCACATAGCGGTCCTCCACTTCCCCCAGGGCGTCCATCAAGTTGTCCAGTTTCATAACCAACCTCCTTGTTTGAGGTGTTTCGCCAGTTTCTTGCGGGTGCGGTACAGGGCAGACTTCACCGCCGCCTGGGTGGTGCCCATGGTCTCTGCGATGGCGGCAATGCTGTCCATGTACCAGTATCGCTTCATAAAGAGGTCCCGATCCCACTCCGGGAGGGCCTCCAGAAAGTGGTTCAGGGTCTGGGTGAGCTCCTTGGCGGCCACGTCATCGAAGACGTCCCGGCCGGAGGGAATCCACTCTGCCAGTTCATCCAGGGCAAGCTCCGCCTCCCCGCCCCCTCTGCGCTGGGCTGTGCGCTTGCGCAGCCGGTCCAGGCTGATGTGGCGGGTGATCTTCCCCAGAAAGGCCTGCAGAAAGGTAGGCCTGGTGGGCGGTATGGCGTTCCAGGCGGCGAGATAGGTGTCGTTGACGCACTCAGACGCGTCCTCGTCGCTGGCGAGCACGTTGTCTGCGATCTTATGCAGATAGGGGCCATACTTCTGATCGGTTGCATCGATGGCCTGCTGGTCCCGGGCCCAGTACAGGTCTACGATGGCCTCGTCATCCATGGGGAGACTCCCCCTTTCTCTTTCCCTCACCCTATTAGACGGAGAAAAACGGGTTTGGTAGCGGGGAGAGGGAAGAAAATTTGCTGTGCAGGCGGGAAAAAGCCCGGCACCGTGGGCACGGTGCCGGGCTCTTGTCATTTCTTGCGTTTGAAGAAGTCCTTTACGGGAGATCCCGGGGGATTCAGCTCCCCCATGGCCTCTGCAAAGGCCTTCAGCTTATCCCGCTGCTCGCTGGTGAGGTTGGTGGGGACGGCCACCTGGATGGTGACATACTGATCGCCCCGGCTGCGGCTGTTCACCACAGGGGCGCCCTTGCCCCGCATGCGGACCACGGTGCCGGGCTGGGTGCCGGCGGCCACCTTGTAGCTCATCTTGCCGTCGATGGTGTCCACCTGGATCTCGGCCCCCAGTGCCGCCTGGCTGAAGGTGATGGACTGGGTGGAGTAGATGGAGGAGCCCTCCCGCTGGAAACGGGGATCCGGCTTTACGGAGATGTTCACCAGCAGATCGCCGCTGGGTCCGCCGTTGGCGCCGCTGTTGCCCTGGCCCCGCATGTTCATGGTCTGGCCATCGTCGATACCGGCAGGGATACGTACCTTGATCCTCTGCTGCTTGCGGACCTGGCCGGAGCCGTTGCAGTCCTTGCAGGGCTTGCGGATGATCTTGCCGGTGCCCTTGCAGTTGTCGCAGGGGACGGTGGAACTGAAGATGAAGCTGCCGCCGCCGCGCTGCACCCGGACCTGGCCGGTGCCGCGGCACTTGGGGCAGATCTCTGCCGCCGTGCCCGCCTCACAGCCGGAGCCTCTGCAGGTGGGACAGCTCTCGCTGCGGTTCAGGCTGATCTCCTTCTCCACGCCGCGCATGGCGTCCATGAAGTCGATTGTGAGGTTCACCCGGAGAGAGGAGCCCTGTCTCGGGGCGTTGGGGTTGGCCTGTCTGCCGCCGCCGCCAAATCCGCCGAAGCCTCCGAATCCGCCGCCGAAGAGGTCGCTGAAAATGTCCCCGAAGTCGCTGAAGTCCACAGTGGGTCCGCCGGCGCCGAAGTTGGGATCTACCCCCGCATGGCCGAACTGGTCGTAGCGGGAGCGCTTGTCGTGATCGGAGAGGATCGCATAGGCGTCATTGATCTCCTTGAACTTCTCCTCGGCGTTCGGGTCGCCCTGGTTCTGATCGGGATGGTACTTGATGGCCAGCTTGCGGTAGGCCTTCTTGATCTCCTCGTCGGTGGCCGTCTTGGATACCCCAAGTACCTCATAATAATCTCGCTTTTGGTCTGCCATAGTTGTTCCCCCTTTTGCGCAGGAAGCGGCGGGACGTCTCTAGGCGCCCCGCCGGCCTCCCGTGGTGGGTGTGAATTACTTGTTGTCGTCGTCCATGACCTCGTAGTCTGCGTCGACTACGTTGGGGTCACCGCCGCCCTGGTTGCCGCCGTAGTTCTGGCCGCCGTTGAAGCCGCCGTTGAACCCGCCGGCCTGGCCGTTAAAGCCGCCGCCCATGTCGGGGCCGGGGCCCTGCTGCTGGGCGTTCTGATAGATCTTCTCGCTGATGGGGTAGAAGACCTTGGCCAGCTCTTCCGTGGCGTTCTTGATGGCCTGGGTGTCGTTGCCCTTCATGACTTCCTTCAGCTTGCCGATAGCGGACTCCACGGAGCTCTTGTCCGAGGCGGAGAGCTTGTCGCCCAGATCCTC
>CANQII010000181.1 GCA_947623875.1 uncultured Oscillospiraceae bacterium | reverse complement strand
CAACCTGGACACCGGCATCATCACCACGGTGGAAGCCCAGGTGGCAGAGACCGGCGAGATCGTCCTCTCCGCCAAGCTCTTCGGCGACATGCTCCGCCAGCTGCCGGACGACATGGTGACAATCACCAGCGATTCCTCTTTCAATATCCGGGTCGCCTGCGGCGACACCGTGTACGACATCATGGGCACCAACGCCGAGGAGTACCCGGATCTGCCCAACGTCACAGACGGGCGCACCTTCAGCATCTCCCAGAGCTATCTGAAGGCCATGATTCCCCAGGTGGTGTTCTGCGTGGCACAGCTGGAGACCCGCCCCATCCAATCCGGCGCCCTCTTTGAGGCAGAAGGAGACCAGCTCACCCTGGTGGCAGTGGACGGCTTCCGCCTGGCCCTCCGCCGGGAGAAGCTCACCGAGCCTCTGGGAGCCGCCCCCTTCCACTTCGTAGTGCCGGGCACTGCCCTGGGCGAGGTGGAGAAGATCTGCGATGACACGGACGAGCCGGTGGTCATCAACCAGGGCAACAGCCACGTCACCTTCCAGGTGGGCAACACCTATCTGGTCTCCCGCCGGCTGGAAGGGGAGTTCCTGGACTACCGCAAGACCCTGCCCAAGTCCGCCGCCATCGCCGTGGAAGCCAACTGCGACGACCTCCAGCGCTCCGTGAACCGCGCCTCCCTCATCATCAACGAGCGCATGAAGAGCCCCATCCGCTGCAAGTTCGGCACGGACGGCAGCCTCACCATCACCAGCCGGACGGCTCTCGGCACCGCGCTGGACGTGTGCCCCATCTCCGGGGACGGCAAAGATCTGGAGATCGGCTTCAACAACAAGTACTTCATGGACGCTCTGAAGGCGGTACCGGCAGACCGGGTGCGCATGGAGATGAACGGCGCCACCGCCCCCTGCATGATCCTCCCCATCTCCGGGGAGCCGGAGAACTTCATCTACATGGTCCTGCCGGTGCGGCTGCGTCCCGGCGAGTAAGGAGAGGCTATGAAAGAGCAAACCTGCAAAATCGAGACCGAGTATATCAAGCTGCAGGATCTGCTGAAATTCGCCGGCGCCGTGGAGACCGGGGGAGAGGCCAAGCTGGCCATCCAGAACGGGGAGGTCTCGGTAAACGGCGAGATCTGCACCATGCGGGGCAAGAAACTCCGTCCCGGGGACAAGGCCTCCCTGGACGGGGTCACCATCACGGTACAATGATTCTCCGCAGCATCGTCCTGGACTACTTCCGCAACTACCTGCACCTGGAGGCTTCCTTCTGCCCTGGGGCCAATGTGATCATCGGGGAGAACGCCCAGGGCAAGACCAACCTGCTGGAGGCGGTGAACTACCTGTCCTCTGCCTCCAGCCACCGGGCCCGCTACGACCGCGAGATGATTCAGCACGGCATCAACAACGCCTTTCTGAAGGGCGTGGTGTCCACCCAGAACCGGGACTACACCATTGAGGCGGAGTTGCACCGGGCGGCCCGCCGGCGGCTGAAGAGCAACGGCGTGCCCTTGAAATCCGCCGCCGAGCTCTCCGGCATTCTCACCACGGTGCTCTTTTGCCCGGAGGACCTGTATCTCATCCGGGAGGGCGCCGAGGCCAGGCGGCGGTATCTGGACGACTGTATCAGCCAGCTGCGCCCCCGCTACGCAGACGCCCTGGCGGAGTACAAGCGGCTGCACCAGAGCAAGACCCGGATCCTGAAAGACTGGGAGACCAACCCCTCTCTCCTGGACACCCTGGACGACTACTCCCTCCGGATGGCCCAGTGCGGGGCTATCCTCATCCACTACCGGGCCCACTTTATCCGGCGGCTTCGGGAGACGGCGCCGGTGATCCACCGGGACTGCTCCGGCGGCCGGGAGGCACTGAGTTTCCACTATGAGACCGTCTCTACAGTTACCGATCCCGAAGCTCTGCCTCGTGTTCTGCTGCCCCAGCTGCTGGCTCACCAGGAGAGCCACCGGCAGGCGGAGATCGCCTCCAAGATGTGTCTCTCCGGGCCCCACAAGGATGATCTCGTGGTAGAGATCGACGGCAACTCCGCCAAGTCTTACGCCTCCCAGGGACAGACCCGCACGGCGGCATTGTCTCTCAAGCTGGCGGCCAGGGAGATCATGTACCAGGAGACCGGGGAGTGGCCGGTGCTGCTGCTGGACGACGTGCTCTCTGAGCTGGACAACCACCGGCAGGAGTTTGTGCTGAACCGGATCACCAACGGACAGGTGTTTATCACCTGCTGCGAAGAGGAGAAGTCCGCCCGGCTTCGCAGCGGCAAGGTGTTTCATATCCAGGCGGGACAGGTCCGGGAGACAAGGGGGAGCCTTTGATGTACAGCGATCTGGGACAAAACCTGATCCTCCCGGACAGCACCCTCGTGGGCATTTTTGATCTGGACAACACCACATGGTCTTTCCGCACCCGCCGGTTTCTGGACCAGGCGGAGGCGGAAGGCCGGGTAACCGCACTGGGCGTGGACCTGCCCCGCTCCTTCCTCATCACCCAAGAGGGACAGCAGCCCGCCCAGGTGTATATCACATCCCTCTCCACCGCCGCGCTGCAGCGGCGGATGGAGGAGAGTATGTTTCAAGGGGGAAAATGAATCATGGCCAAAGAGAGCAACCCGATCACCTATCAGTGGGAAGACCGCAAGCGCGTGCTGGGCATGCCCCTCACCTTCACCCGGTATATGCTGGGGGAGGACCGCATCTTCTGTGAGAAAGGCCTGATGAATCTGAAAGCCGAAGAGGTGCTGCTGTACCGGGTCCAGGACCTGGAGCTCTCCATCACCTTCGGCCAGCGCATCTTCGGCGTGGGGACCGTCCTGGTTCACTCCACAGACAAGAGCACCCCGCACCTGGCTCTGGAGAACATCAAGAACCCCAGAGAGGTGAAGGAACAGATCCACCAGATGGTAGAGCAGGCGAAGGACAAGCGGCGGATGCGCTCCATGGAGATCATGGGCGGCGATGACGACGGCTACTTCCCGGATGCCAATGGAGACGGGATCGACGACCGGCTTCAGTGAGCCGGCAAATTGAGCGCAGACTTTTGGAGGACTATTGATGTCAGAAGAAACGAATTTAAATCCCACCCAGGTGGAACATGAATACGGCGGATCGGAAATCGAGGTGCTGGAGGGTCTGGAGCCTGTCCGGAAGCGTCCGGGCATGTATATCGGCTCCACCTCCTCCTCCGGACTCCATCATCTGGTGTATGAGATCGTAGACAACGCCATCGATGAGGCTTTGGCGGGGTTCTGCAACCACATCACCGTGGAGATCCTGGAGGGGAATGCCATCCGGGTGGTGGACAACGGCCGGGGCGTCCCTGTGGACATCCAGCCTCAGACCGGCAAACCCGCCCTGGAGGTGGTGTACACCGTGCTCCACGCCGGCGGCAAGTTCGGCGGCGGCGGATACAAGGTGTCCGGCGGCCTCCACGGCGTGGGCGGCAGCGTGGTAAACGCCCTGTCCGAGTGGATGGAGGTCCGGGTGCACAAGAACGGCCAGATCTATGAGGTGAAGTTCGCCCGGGGCGACATCGTTCAGAACATGACCGTCATCGGGACCACAGACCACACCGGCACGGAAGTGGTGTTCAAGCCGGACCCGGAGATGTTCGAGACCACCGAGTACGACTACGACACCCTGCACCGCCGGATGCGGGAGCAGGCCTTCCTGAACGCCGGCATCCGCATCGACATGGCAGACCGCCGGCCCGGCAAGGAGACCCACGAGTCCATGCGGTATGAGGGCGGCATCCGGGAGTTTGTCACCTATATCAACCGGAACAAGACCCCGCTGCACGAGAACGTGATCTACATGTCCGGGTCCAAGGACGACTCTATGGCGGAGATCGCCATGCAGTACAGCAGCGACAGCTACAACGAGATCATGGTCTCCTTCGCCAACAACGTGCACACCCCGGAGGGCGGCATGCACGAGGAGGGCTTCAAGCGGGCCCTCACCAACGTGCTGAACGCCTACGGCAAGAAGATGAACGTGCTGAAGGGCGAGGAGAAGGTCTCCGGCGACGACTGCCGCGAGGGCCTCACCTGCGTCATCGCGGTGAAGCTCACCGAGGCCCAGTTTGAGGGCCAGACCAAGGCGAAACTGGGCAACAGCGAGATGCGCACCCTGGTGAACAACATCGTCTCGGATAAGCTGGAGCAGTACCTGGAGGAGAATCCCGCTGTGGGCAAGGCCATCCTGGACAAGGCCCTCACCGCCTCCCGGGCCCGTGAGGCCGCCCGGAAGGCCAGAGAGTCCGTCCGGCGGAAGACCGGCCTGGAGTCCGGACAGATGCCGGACAAACTGCAGGACTGCAATGAGCGGGATCCCGCCCTCTGCGAGATCTATATCGTGGAGGGAGACTCCGCAGCCGGTTCCGCCATTCAGGGCAGAGATTCCCGTTTCCAGGCCATCCTCTCCATGTGGGGCAAGATGCTGAACGTGGAAAAAGCCCGGGCGGACAAGATCTACGGCAACGACAAGCTCTATCCCATGATCGTGGCTCTCGGTGCCGGCATCGGAGACGAGTTCAATATCGACAAGCTCCGGTATCACAAGATCATCATCATGGCGGATGCCGATGTGGACGGCTCTCACATCCGCACCTTGCTGCTTACCTTCTTCTTCCGCTATATGCGTCCCCTCATCGAGCGGGGCTATGTCTATTCCGCCGTACCGCCTCTCTATAAGCTCACCCGGGGCAAGACCACCCGGGTGGCGTACTCCGATGACGAGCGGGACAAGATCTCCTCCGAGATGCGCAAAGACAACCCCAACGCCAAAGTGGATATCAACCGCTACAAAGGCCTCGGCGAGATGGACCCCCACGAGCTCTGGGAGACCACCATGGACCCGGAGCGCCGCACCCTGCGCCGGATCACCCTGGCAGATGCGGTAGCGGCAGACTCCATCTTCACCATTCTCATGGGAGAACAGGTGGAGCCCCGGCGGGATTGGATTGAGGCCAATGCCCAGTTCGCCGCCAATCTGGATTACTGAGGTGCCATCCTATGGCTCATAACAGAGACTACAAACCGGAAGACATCGCCTTCCCCAATCAGGTTATCACGGAATCGGAACTGGTCCACGAGATGCAGGAGAGCTATAAGGACTATGCCATGTCTGTCATCGTGGGCCGGGCCCTGCCGGATGTCCGGGACGGCCTGAAGCCGGTGCACCGCCGCATCCTGTACACCATGTACGAGGGCGGCCTCACCAGCGACAAACCCTTTAAGAAGTCCGCGACGTGTGTCGGCGACGTGCTGGGCCACTACCATCCCCACGGAGACGCCTCCGTCTACGACGCCATGGTGCGCATGGCCCAGAACTTCTCCATGCGCTACATGCTGGTGGACGGCCACGGCAACTTCGGCAGCGTGGACGGGGATCCCCCGGCTGCGTACCGGTATACCGAGGCCAGAATGTCCAAGATCGCCAACGAGATGCTCCGGGATATCGACAAGGAGACCGTGGACTGGGACCCCAACTTCGATGAGACCCGGAAAGAGCCCCGCGTATTGCCCAGCCGGTTCCCGAATCTGCTGGTGAACGGCTCCAGCGGCATCGCGGTAGGCATGGCCACCAATATCCCGCCCCATAACCTCCGGGAAGTGATCGACGCCGTGGTGTGCGTGCTGGACAACGAGAACGCCACCCTGGACGACCTCATGGAGCACATCAAGGGCCCGGACTTCCCCACCCGGGGCATCATCATGGGCCGCAGCGGCATCCGGGCAGCCTATGCCACCGGCCGGGGCAAGATCATCGTCCGGGCCAGGGCCAACTTTGAAGAGCACGGCAAGGACCGGGTGCGGATCATCGTGACGGAACTGCCGTATCAGGTGAACAAGCGGCAGCTGCTGAAAAACATCGCCGAGCAGGTGAAGGACAAGAAGCTGGACGGCATCTCGGATATCCGGGATGAGACAGACCGCAACGGCATGCGGGTGGTGATCGAGCTCAAGAAGGACGCCAATCCCCAGGTGGTGCTGAATCGGCTCTATGCCCAGACCGCACTGCAGTCCAGCTTCTCCATCATCATGCTGGCCCTGGTGAACAACCAGCGGCAGCCCAAGATCCTCACCCTCCGGGAGTACCTGGACGAGTATATCGCCTTCCAGGAGGATGTATTGGTCCGCCGCACCCGTTACGACCTCCGCAAGGCCCAGGAGCGGGCCCATTTGATCGAGGGCTTGCTCATCGCCCAGGACAACATCGATGAGGTCATCAAGATCATCCGGGAGTCCTACGACAACGCCAGGGAGAACCTGATGGCCCGCTTCGGCTTGGATGAGATCCAGGCCCAGGCCATCTGCGACATGCGTCTCATCTCTCTCCAGGGCCTGAACCGGGAGAAGCTGGAGAACGAGTACCAGGAGCTGAAGGGTAAGATCGACTACTACAACCAGCTGCTGGTAGACGAAGAGATGCAGCGGCAGGTATTGAAGGACGAGC
>CANQII010000180.1 GCA_947623875.1 uncultured Oscillospiraceae bacterium | reverse complement strand
GGCGATGATGATCTCTGCGCTGTCCTTCAGCTCCAGGAGCATGCGGATCTTGCTGTCCGGGGCGAAGCCGGGGAGCACCCGGGCGGCGTGGTAGTCGTCAAAGAGCTTGCCGCCGAACTCCAGGTAGAGCTTGCCGAACTGGGCGATGCGCTGCCGGATGTTGGCGGACTGGGTCTCCAGGTATTTCTGGTTGTCGAAACCGATGCGATTTGTCATTGCGTGAAGGCCGCTTCGCCGGACAGCGACCTGTCCCCCTTCCCGATTCATGGTCTGCATGATAGCACAGAACAGGGTGTTGGCGCAAGGAGAAACTGCCGGGAAACCGTCTGAATTTCGCAAGATGTCGGGAAAATGCGGGGAAAAGCGGGACGACAGGGAACCCCGAGGGGATCCCTGCCGTGAGATGGCGTGCTATGCGGTTTGTTGCGCTGTGGGTTATGGGCTTGGGCTCCCATCAGGGCGCCTTGTGGAGGAGCTTCTTGCGGACGGAGGAGAGCCAGCTGCCGAAGCCGTCCTTGTCTCCGGAGGAGCCGCTGTCTTTGCTGTCCTTGCTGCCCTTATTGCTCTGGCTGGAGGACTGTCCCTTGCCGCCCTGGCTTCTGCTGGCCACATCCGCCTCGATGTCCCGCTTCCAGTCTGCGCTGATGGGGGCGGCGCAGCAGCGGGCGTAGGAGACGGCATTGCTGATGGCGTTGTAGTTGGTGGCGGTGCCCTGCCGGTCGCTGATGAAGGACACGGAGTGGTCCGCCTGAATGCCCATGCGGGCGGCCTCCTTGGCGGCGTCGATGTTGGCCCCCAGGAAGAGGAACTCCCAGCCGTACTTCTCCTTCTCGTGCTCGATCATCTCTTTCACCTTGGCGTAGGAGTACTCGCGGCTGGCGTTCTCCATACCGTCTGTGGTGATCACGAAAAGAGTCTTCTCCGGCACGTCCTCTTTGCGGGCGTACTCGTGGATGTTGGCGATGTGCTGGATGGCGCCGCCCACCGCGTCCAGCAGAGCGGTGGAGCCCCGGACGAAGTACTCCTTGCCTGTGAGGTTGGGCACGTCCTGCAGGGGGATGCGGTCGTGGATGACCTCCGAGACGTGGTCGAAGAGGACGGTGGATACGTAGCAGGTGCCGGGCTCCTTCTTCTGCTTCTCTAGCATGGAGTTGAAGCCGCCGATGGTGTCCTGCTCCAGGCCGGACATGGAGCCGCTGCGGTCCAGGATGAATACCAGTTCTGTTGTCATTGGAATGACCTCCTTCATGTGATGGCTGTATGATACACCATCGAAAGGAGGGAGTGGTCGCCTGGCAGGGGACAAATTCGAAAATGACTACAATCTCGAATTCGTATGGAATATTGCGGATTTGAGTCATTTCCATCTCGTTTTTGGGGAGAAAAGTTTGACAGTGGCTGAACTCTACTGCCTCCTCATCTGCCGCAAGAAGGCGCATATTGCAATGACGGTTACGGCCAGGGCGTATCCTGTCACCCACCAGATGTGGGGGAACACACCTGCGTAATCTCCCCGGAGCACCGCCCGCTCCATCTCCACGGCGTGGACGAAGGGCAGGAAGTTCGCGATCTTTTGAAATGCGCCGCCCACGAGGCGGAGGTCAAACCAGATGCCGGAGAGCCAGGCCGTCAGGTTGGTCAGCAGTGCTCCGCAGATCCCGCCCACCTGTTTGTCTGTGAAGATGCTGCCGCAGAGCAGTCCCAGGGACACAAACAGCAGGGCGATGGGGAGGGTGAAGAGAACGGAAGCCGCCATGTGAATTGTCACCTGCAAGCCCAACAGCACCGCTGCCCCATAGCAGAGGACACTCTGGGCAAGGCAGATGGGCAAGATCGGAAGGAGATAGCCTGCAATAAAGTCTGGCGCCGTGAGAGGCGTGGTGTAGAGGCGCTGCAGGAAAGAACTGCCCCTGTCTTTGGCGATCAGAGTGGCGGAGAACAAGGTCATGAAAGACAGCCCGAACACCACAATCCCTGGCGCCAGGTGCTGGATCTCAAACAGGGACACCGGTATGTTGGCCTGGATTGCGGTGAGGAGAAGCAGCAGAACGATGGGAAAGCCCACCCCGAAAAACAGGTTCAGAGGGTCCCGCAGCACCTCCAGATCATTCCGCTTGGAAAATGCCAAACCTTTCATTGCCGGCCCTCCTTCACAATGCGCACGAATGCCTCATCGAACTTGTCTGTTCCCGCCAAGTGCTTGATCTCCTCCGGGGTGCCGTTGCACAATAGCCGGCCGCTTTTCAGTATGGCCACCCGATCTGAGAGCGCCTCAGCCTCCTCCAGGTAGTGGGTGGTGAGGATCACGGTTATCTTCCCCTTGAGAGAGCGGATCATGTCCCAGAGATCGCTCCGCGCCAGCACGTCCAACCCCAGGGTGGGCTCGTCCAGAAACAGAATCTGGGGGTCGCTGATCAGCGCCATGGCGATGCTGAGCCGCCGCTGCC
The DNA here is from genome assembly GCA_947623875.1 of uncultured Oscillospiraceae bacterium. Lineage (GTDB taxonomy): Bacteria > Bacillota > Clostridia > Oscillospirales > Oscillospiraceae > Enterenecus. Next base: position 4,050 of record CANQII010000180.1, on the reverse strand, counting down.
ATCCGCCGGACAGCTTTCCAGCCCGTTTCCCCGCGATCTCTCCTAGACCGAATCGGCTGTACAAGGCTGTGATCTTGTCTTTCGCCTGGGCCTTGGGCAGTCCGTGTACGCCGGCCATCAACTCCAGGTTCTCCTGGACGGTGAGGTTGGGAGCCACTGCGGTCTCCTGGGGTGATACCCCGATCATGGCCTTTACCGCTCCATTCTCGGTCAAGATGCTCTTCCCATTCAGAAAAGCGTCCCCGGCGGTGGGCCTGGTCAGTCCCGTCAGCATCTTGATGGTGGTGGTCTTGCCCGCGCCGTTTACCCCCAGCAGAGACAGCAGCTCGCCCTGGTGGACGGTGAGGTTCAGGTTGTCCACGGCGGTGAGGTCCTTGTACCTCTTTGTGAGCCCTACAGTTCGAATGGCGTCCATGCTATTGTCCCTCCCTGTCGCAAAAACGCGCTTTCAGTCCCAGGTAGGCGTCTGTGAGCACCTCGGAGACCGTCTCCATCTCCCAGTCCAGGTAGGCGGTGGCGATCATGGACGCGATGCCGTGGACGAAGATCCACATCTCCAGGTGAAACCGCTCCGCCTTCTCTCTGGATAGTCCTGTGTTTTGCATGATGAGGGGAATGATCACATCCAGTTCCTTCCCCGGCTTCACCGGCTGCCCCATGCGGTCGGACATGAAGAGCAGCTTGAAGAGCTCTTTTTCCTCCCGGGCAAACCGGATATAGCCCATGCCGCTGGCTTTGTACGGAGGATATTTGCCCGCAGCCATATCCTCGGTGAGATAGCTTTGATACAGATCCTCTGCGGCGTTGTGTACCGCATCCTGCACCTCTTCCATGTTCTTGAACAGCCCGAAGATCGGCTTTACCGAAGATCCCAGCACCTCTGCCAGGGCCCGGGCGGTGAGACCGTCCGGCCCTTGCTTTCTGGTCAGGTCCAGTGCGGCGCTGGTGATCTCCTCCCGGGTAAATTTGAATTTTGGCGGCATAGATAAGTCCTCCTAGTATAAAGTAACAATTGATGTGCAACTGATGTTACCTATTATACGCGGCTTTTGGAGGATGTCAAGAGGGAAAATGCGGTTCCGCCAAGTTTTTTTAGCGGCGGCACAAAAAAGCAGGGAGACAGGAACTGTCCTGTCTCCCTGCGGGGATGATACGTATTGCGCTCAGCGGGAGCCGGTGGAGCCGAAGCCGCCTGCGCCCCGGTCTGTCTCATCCAGAGTGTCCCGCTCCTGGAAGTCTGCGGTGATGTACGGCACAATGGCCAGCTGCGCGATCCGGTCTCCGTGCTGTACGGTGCGGGTCTCCTGAGAGTGGTTGTGCAGGGCCACCATGATCTCGCCTCGGTAGTCTGCGTCGATGACGCCCACTTTATTGGCGGGAGCCAGCCCCTGTTTGGAAGCCAGGCCGGAGCGGGCGAAGATCAGGCCCACGCAGCCCTGGGGAATGGCAGCGGCGAGGCCAGTGTGAATCAAAACGGTGGTGCCGGGGGCGATCTCCACCGGGTCATCTGCCAGGGCGTAGAGGTCTGCTCCTGCGGCGTCGGCGGAGCCGTATGCCGGAAGTTTCGCACGAGAATCAAGGCGCTGAATGGGTACGGGATAGACTGGCATAGATGGTCCTCCTCAGACGGTGATGGGCTGGATGTACATGTCTCCGTCCCAGAGCACGATCTCACCGGTGGCCAGGGTCTTGGGCACGTCGATGATCCGCTGGTTGGAGGAGCCCCGGAAGCGAAGGTTCAGGTCCTTCAAGTCCTCCACGAAGGGGCCGTCCACCAGGATGTCGATATAGGAGAGCATCTCGTTGGTGTACTCACAGCGGGCATCGCTCTCCCCGAGAAGTTCGTCATCCAGACGATAGCCGGTGTAGCACCACACCTTCTTGCTGGGATACAGCTGCTTTACCCGGCGGAGCAGGGGCAGCAGCCCCTTCTGGTTGGCCGGTTCAAAGGGCTCGCCGCCTAAGAGGGACAGACCTTTGATGTGGTCCGGGGCCAAGGCCTTTAAGATCTTATCCAGGTCCACCTGGGTGAAGGGACGGCCGTATTTGAAATCCCAGGCCTCCTGGTTGAAGCAGCCTGGACAGTGGCGGGTGCAGCCAGAGACGAACAGGGACACACGGACGCCGGGACCGTTGGCCACATCGACCCATTTGATGGTAGCGTAATTCATGCTCTCTTTCCTTCCTGCCGGCAGACGGTCCGGCGGTTCTTGTCGCCTCAGTTGGCTTAGTTGGAGTTTAACACAGGATGGCCCCGGGGGCAAGATCTGATTGGAGAAAATTACAAACCAGTATCTTCCAATGAGATGAGAGAGCCCGGTGCGTGGTTAGAACACACCGGGTTTCATGCTCAGATGGGATCAAATTGATTTGTCCTCTGCCAGGAAATGCAGAAGCCAGCACACCGCCAGAAGGTCTGCTGAGCCCCCAGGGGAGAGGTTTCGCCGGATGAAGTCCTGGTCCAGAAAGGCCAGATCAGCTCTTGTAACAGGCCTTTGCAGCCGTTCCCGCAGATCCTTCTGCAGGTGCAGCTGTTCCTCTCGGCTGGCACGCTTCATGAGGTTGGTGTCCGCTGCCGCTGCCATGAGGTGGAGGAGAGCCAGACTGCCGGCCTCATCCGGGGACTTGCCGTCCTGCAGCGCCTGCTCCAGGGCGGGAAGACCTGCCTGGGCCACGGTGGGAAAGCCAGCTGCCGCCTCTCCGCGAATGCCGGTGACACCATAGGCGCGATACAGCTTTTCGCCGGCGGTGTCCGGTTTGTGGTTCCAGTCTCCCAGAGCACCTTTGGCGATAGCGCCGGCCTCCCGGAGGATGGACTCAGTGGTGATGGATTCTCGCTTGCCGAACAGGCGCCCTGCCGCCCCGCAGAGAATGCCCACGGAGAAGATGGCCCCCTTGTGGGTGTTTACCCCGTTAGTGGCAGCCAACATAGCGGTCTCTGCCGATTTCCCGATGGTGCGGAGCAGGGAGAAGGTTGTACTGCAGTCCTCCTGGGCGGTACGGATGCCGGCGGCTGTCATGGCGCGGAGGGAGGGGGTGATGGCCGTGGTGCTGTCGAGGAAGGTGTAGAAGTCCATGTCCTTGTGGGCGCCGTTGTTGTCCCGGTCCACCAGGCCTGGCTTTGGGGTCACGGACACCTCGTAGAGCAGGGCCTTGGCGGCGAGAGAGGCGATCTTGTCTGCAAAGGAATGCTCCAGGTGTCTGCGGATGGTCTCCCTTGTGAAGGCCTGGAGCTCCTGTACCGTGTGCAGCCGCCTGGAGGCGCAGATGGACGCAGGTTTGCCGCAGAGCAGACACTTTCGAGGTTCGGCGCCGATCTCAGTGCGGTCCACTTTGCTGCCGTCTGGGCGGAGGACATCGATGTCGAAAAAGCGGCCCAGAGGGTGGTGCTCCTCTAACGCCGTGGTGGTCTTCTTGACGCGCACCGCATCGCCGGACATCGCCAGATAGGCCTGGCAGCCCGTTTGCTCCACGGTCTCTTCTGCTGCCAGAATGGGAATCCGATCTGCGGTGAGGTGGCCTTTCAGGAGGAACAGGCCCTCCTGAAAGGCGGAGACGATGTCATCGGAGATCTTTATAGGGCCGGCGATGTTCATGGTGAAGGAGATGAGAGGGGACTGGTACTGGCTCAGCAGCGCCTGCTGCCGCCAGACCCGGCGCTCCCGGGCGTCCAGGACCTCCGCCAGGGTGATTTCTCGTACTTCCATGGTGCGCCTCCCCTCAGTGGTGCCGGACTTCTCCGGCGGTGCGGATGGCCTGCAGCACCGGCTCTGCCGACGGGCTGTGGAGCCAGTTCCAGGTGGGGGCCGGGAGATAAGACCGGGCGTCCTCCAGTTTTCCCGCCTGGATCATGGCTCGAACGGTGCTGGCGCTGATGACGGTCTCGTCTGTCTGCTTCCTGGGGAGCACCTCCAGTGCTATCCCTGCCGCCGGGAGACACTCCATCATGGTGCGGTTGTATAGGTCTGTCACGAGACTGGTGGGCTCCTCGCCCACAAACCTTCTGATGATGCCCAGGGGCTCGGCGATCCGGGCAAAGAGGGCCGCGTC
>CANQII010000179.1 GCA_947623875.1 uncultured Oscillospiraceae bacterium | reverse complement strand
CCCACCCGGTGGAAGAGAATCTTTCCGATTTTTGTTAGAACTTTTTTCATCTCTGCTCTGTGAGGCCTCCTTGCCTCGTCTCACACGCTACTGCAGCACCACATTCTCCTCCCCCAAGGTCTCCCGCAGCTCGGCCAGGAGGGCGTCGTGAATCAGTCCTGCTGTGCGGAGCCGGCGCTTCTCCGCATTCAGATATACCTGTATTTTGTCTTTGCCGGGGAACATGTCCAGCAGCTTGCCCAGCCACTTCAGGGGGGCCTCCCCGTTGGGCAGGCGGATGAACAGCGTCTTCCCCTCGTAGAGCTTGTGGTTGCTGTACCGCCGCTGGGGGGCGGGCTGCGGCGGCTGGACCCCTCTCTGCACGCCCTTTTGGAGCAGCTGCATCCGGTCCACGGTGATCTGGGGCAGCTTTTCCTCCCGGAGGGAGACCTTGCCGAAGACGGCCACCGGGGTGCCGTTTTGCATGAGGCTCCGGTTGGCCTCCAGCACCCGGGGAAATACCACCAGCTCCATGCTGCCGGAGGCGTCCTCCACCGTGACGTAGGCCATCTGGGTGTTGCTGCGGGTGTTCTTCACCCGCACCTGGGAGATGATTCCCGCCACGGTTACCAAGGCCCCGTCTGCAAAGCCCTCCGGGCCCTCCTGGGTGTTCCCGGAGGCCAGCACCGAGGCGATGCTGGCTGCCTTCAGCTGATGGGCGGCGTCCCGGTATGCGTCCATGGGGTGTCCGGAGAGATAGAGGCCGGTGAGCTCCTTCTCCATGGCGGAGATCTCCGCCATGGAGAACTCCGGAATGTCCGGCAGCTTCATGTCCGGTGCGGAGGCGCTGGTCTGGGTGCCGAAGAGGTCCATCTGCCCCTCCAAGTTCATCCGCTGCAGCCGGGCGGTGCTCTCCATCACGGTCTCGTAGACCGCCATCAGCTGGGAGCGGCGGACCTTGAGGCTGTCGAAGGAGCCGCTGCGGATCAGATTTTCCATCACCCGCTTGTTGAGATCCTTCTCCTGCATCCGGGTGCAGAAGTCCTGGAAGGAGGTAAAGGGGCCGCTGCGCTGCCGCTCTGCCAGAAGCCCGCCGGCAAACGCCACGCCAACGCCTTTGATGGCCGCGAGACCATAGCGGATGTTGTTCCCCACCACGTTGAAGTACGGGCCGGACTCGTTCACATCCGGGGGCAGGATCTCGATGCCGTACTCCCGGCACTCGGAGATATACTCCGCCACCTTGTTGGGGTTGCCCAGCACGGAGGTGAGCAGTGCCGCCATATACTGCCGGGGATAGTGGCACTTGAACCACGCCGTCTGATAGGAGATCACGGCGTAGGCCAGAGAGTGGGCCTTGTTGAAGCCGTACTCGGCGAAGGACTCGATGTCGTCGTAGATGGCGCCGGCCAGCTCCGGGGAGATGCCCTTGGCTACGCAGCCGGCGATGTTCCGCTCCGGGTCCCCGTAGATAAACGCCTGGCGCTCCCGCTGCATCTGGTCCAGGTGTTTTTTGGCGATGGCCCGGCGCACCAGATCGGCCTGTCCCAGGGAGAAGCCGCCCAGCTGCCGGAAGATCTCCATCACCTGCTCCTGGTAGAGGGGGCAGCCGTATGTGTTGGACAGGATGTCCTTCAGCAGCGGGTGGCGGTATGTCACGGTGCGGGGATCCCGGAAGCCCTCCAGGTACTGGGGGCGGAACTTCATGGGGCCCGGCCGGAAGAGGGAGATGATGTCGCAGAGCTCTGCCACGTTCTTCGGCTTGATCTGCACGCAGAGGTCCGTCATGCCGGCAGACTCCAGCTGGAAGACGCCGCTGGTGCGGCCGTCTGAGAGCATGCGGTATGTGGCGGGGTCGTCCATAGGCACCTTCTGCAGGCTGAAAGACGGGTCTGTCTCCTGGATGAGCTGCACCGCATCGTCCAGAATCGTGATGTTCCGAAGGCCCAGAAAGTCCATTTTCAGAAGGCCCAGCTCTTCGATGGTGCCCTTTTCAAACTGGGCCACCACCACCCCATCGTTGCTGGAGAGGGGCACATAGTCCACCACGGGACGGCCGGAGATCACCACGCCTGCGGCATGGGTGGAGGTGTTTCGGGGCATGCCCTCGATCCGGCGGGCCATGTCTACCAACTCCCGTACCGTCTGATCTCCCATATAGAGCTCTGCCAGAGAGCGGCTGTTGGCCAAAGCCTTGTCCAGGGTGATGTCCAGGTCGTCCGGCACCTGCTTGGCGATGGTGTCCACATTGGCGTAGGGGATGTTCATCACCCGCCCCACGTCCCGGATGGCCGCCCGGGCCTTCAGGGTGCCGAAGGTGACGATTTGGCAGACGTGGTCCTCCCCGTACTTTCGGGCCACGTAGTCTATGACCTCCTGCCGCCGGCGGATGCAGAAGTCTATGTCGATATCCGGCATGGAGACCCGCTCCGGGTTCAAAAACCGCTCGAAGTAGAGGTCGTAGCGGACGGGGTCCACATCGGTGATTTTCAGGCAGTACGCCACCATGGAGCCGGCGGCGGAGCCCCGGCCGGGCCCTACCGGGATCCCCTGGCCTTTTGCGTAGCCGATAAAGTCCTGGACGATGAGGAAGTAGTCCACAAACTTCATCTGCCGTATGACCCCCATCTCATACTCCAGGCGGCTGCGGTATGTCTCATCCGCATTGGGATACCGCTGGGCAAAGCCGTCCCAGCAGAGCTTTTCAAAGTACTCATCTGCGGTGGCAAAGCCCGGGGGCAGCTGGTACTGGGGGATGTGATACTGCTTAAAGGTGAACTCCAGGTTGCAGAGGTCCGCCACCTTCTGGGTGTTCTCAATGGCCTCCGGACAGTTGGGGAAGAGAGAGCGCATCTCCTCCTCGCTCTTCACGTAGAACTCCTGGGTGCCGAAGCGCATCCGGTTCTTGTCCTCCAGCAGCTTGCCGGTCTGGATGCAGAGCAGCACGTCGTGCATGTCCGCATCGTCCCGGGTGAGGTAGTGGGCGTCGTTGGTGGCCACCACGGGAATGCCGGTCTCCCGGTGCAGCCGGAGAATGCCGGCGTTCATGGTCTGCTCCTCCGGCAGCCGGTGGTCCTGCATCTCCAGGTAGAAGCCGTCCTCCCCGAAGATGCTCTGCATCTCCCTGGCCACTTCTGCCGCCTTGGCGTAGTTGCCGGCGTTGATGAGGCGGGGGATCTCCCCGGCGAGGCAGGCGGACAGGGCGATGAGGCCCTCGTGATGCTGCTTCAGCAGGTCCATGTCGATCCGGGGCTTGTTGTAGAAGCCCTCCAGAAAGCCGGCGGATACCAGCCTGCAGAGGTTGTGGTAGCCCGTCTCGTTGCGGCAGAGCAGCACCAGGTGGCGGGACTGGGAGTCTGTATCGTAGACCCGGTCAAAGCGGGTTCGGGGCGCCACATAGACCTCGCAGCCGATCACCGGCTTGATGCCGGCGGCCTTGCAGGCCTTGTAGAACTCGATGACGCCGTACATCACCCCGTGGTCCGTGATGGCGCAGGCGGTCTGTCCCAGCTCTTTCAGCCGCTTTACCAGCTCCTTGACCCGGCAGGCGCCGTCCAGCAGCGAGTACTCCGTGTGCAGATGCAGATGCGCAAAGGCCATTGAGGCACCTCCTGTTTCTCTCTTATCTCTGGGGTCTGGATCACCATCTCAGCCGGATGGCTCCTGCTGGGCGGCCTGGGGCTCTCCCAGCTGTTTTGCCAGGTCTACCAGCTTCCGGAGACGGTGGTTCAGCGCGGATTTGCTGAGGGGCGGGTCGCAGAGAGCAGCCAGTTGGGCGAGGCTCAGCTCCATGTGCTCCATCCGCAGCTGGGCGGTGTACTGGAGCTTGCCGGATAGGGTGGGCAGCACCCCCGCCGTCTCCAGCTGCCGGATGGCGTCCAGCTGCTCCTGGGTGGCCTCGATGGACTTGTCCAGGTTGGCGCTGTCGCAGTTCACCTGCCGGTTCACGCTGCCCCGGATGTCCCGGGCCCGCTGGGCGGACATCACATACATGGCGGCCCCGGAGGCCCCGATGGTGACGAGCATGTCCTCAATGTGGTTGCTCTGTTTGAAATAGATGATCTGGCTCCCCTTCCGGCAGGCCAGCTTGGGGGCAAACCCCATCTCCTGCAGCAGGGCTGGGGTCTCCCGGCCCACGCTGTAATGGGTGGTGGCCACCTCCATGTGAAACCCCTTCATAGGGTCTGTGATGGAGCCGCCGGCCAGAAATGCCCCCCGGAAAAAGGCCCTGCGGCAGTGGTCCTCCTCCAGCAGCGGGAGATTGATGTGCAGGGACACAGACCCCGCCCACTCCAGCCCGAAGGTCTGGTAGATGGTGCGCATCTTCTCCGGCTGCTCGATGAGAAAGGTGCCCTTGCCCTCCCCGGCCGGGGGAATGGTGTCAAAGTCCAGACGGAATGCCTTTCGGAAAAGCTGGGGCAGTCTGGCCTTAAAGGATTGGGATTCCGTGATGATTCGTACCTGCTGGGGTTGAAAGGTATTGCAGAAGAGCAGAACGCCGTAGGCTTCCGCCACGGCGCAGCAGCGCCGCTTTAAGGGCTGTCTGCAGAGTTCTTCCTTCACCTCTGCGGCGAATCCCATCGCTGGTTCTCTCCTCTCTGATCTGTTTTGTATCCGCTCAGAAAATACGGGTGTCTGCCCGCTGGTGATAGAGTTCCATCACGGCCTCGGCCACCTTTCCCCCGCTGTGCCGGGCGTAGCGGCCGGTGTCGTCTGCCAGGGGGCGCAGCACCGCCTCTGCCCCCAGAAGGGCGATGGCCTGGGGATCCACCTGCAGCGGGCAGGCGTTCTCCGCATGGTACCGCTCCAGCAGATCCGCGTCAAACGGCTGGCTGTTGCAGAGGCAGATCTGGATGAGCCCCGGCCCGCCGTGCTCCAAAAGGGCGCTGAGGTGATCGGCGGCGGTCATGCCCTCGGTCTCCCCGTCCTCCGTCATGATGTTGCTGATGTAGATCTTCAAAGCACGGCTCTCCTGCATGGCCTCGGCGATACCGTCCACCAGCAGGTTGGGGATGATGCTGGTGTAGAGGCTGCCCGGCCCCAGAAGCAGGATCTCCGCCCGGCGGATGGCCTCCAGCGCCGCTGGCAAGGCCGGCGTGTGCTCCGGAAGCAGCCGCACATGGTGGATCCGGCAGGCCTTCTCCTTCTTAAACTTGCAGATCTTGGACTCTCCCAGCACGGAACTGCCGTCGTCAAAGACGGCCTCCAGCTGCACATCTGTGTTGGTCACGGGGAGGATCCGCCCGGTGATGGCGAGAATCTCCCCCATTCGGGCCACCGCCTGGTCAAAGGAGCCGCTCACCCCGTTCAAGGCGGCCAGCAGCAGGTTTCCAAACGCCTGCCCGGCGAGGCGCCCGTCCGGATAGCGGTAGGCCAACAGCTGCTGCATCAGAGACTCCTGGTCTGCCAGGGCCTCCATGCAGTGGCGGATATCTCCCGGAGGCGGCATACCCAGATCCTCCCGGAGCACGCCGGAGCCGCCGCCGTCATCCGCTACCGTCACGATCGCTGTGAGATCGTCTGTACACAATTTCAAACCCCGGAGAATGGTGGAGAGGCCTGTGCCCCCGCCCACCGCCACGATGGCAGGTCCGCGATTCCGTTTTCTTGTCCCCATGTCTTATGCCCGGGTCATATCCCGGTGGGTCTCAGCGGCGGCGTAGCCCAGGCTCTGGATGTACTCGGTGAGGGCGTGGGTCACCGCCACAGAGCGGTGACGCCCGCCGGTACAACCTACGGCGATCACAAGGGCGGTCTTTCCCTCCTCCACAAAGTGGGGCAGCAGGAAGGCGATCATATTCTGCAGGTGCTCCATGAAGGTGGCGGTCTCCGGGTACTGATACACGTAGTCCCGCACCCCGGCGTCCAGGCCGGTGAGCTGCCGGAGCTCCTGCACATAGAAGGGGTTGGGCAGAAAGCGGACGTCAAAGACCATATCCGCCTCCAGAGGGATCCCGTACTTAAAGCCGAAGGAGGTCACCGTGATGCTCATCTCCTGCCGGCCGTTTCCCTCCGGGGCGAACATGTCCAGAATCAGGCCTCGGAGCTTCTTCACCGGCTGGCTGGAGGTGGTGATGATGTAATCTGCCCGGCTGCGCACCGGCTCCATGGCGGCCCGCTCCCGCTCCACCGCCTGTACCAGGGAGCCGGCCTCCTCCATCAGGGGGTGCAGCCGTCGGGTCTCTTTGTACCGCTGGATGATGGTGGCGTTGTCCGCCTCCACAAAGAGAATCTTATAGGGGAAATGCTGCTCCTGCAGGATATCCAGAGCCTCGAAAAGGCCGTCGAAGGTCTCCCCGGCCCGGATGTCGCAGACCATGGCCACCCGCTCATAGAGGCCGCTGCCCGCAAGACAGATCTCCGCGAACTTGGGGATCAGCACCGGCGGCAGATTGTCCACGCAGAAAAAGCCGCTGTCCTCCAGAATGGACATGATGGTGGACTTGCCGGCCCCGGAGAGGCCGGACACAATGAGAAATTTCAAGCAGAACCCATCCTCTCTCAAACGGCGGCAGTCTCGCCCAGATAGCGGACCTCAGGCTCCAG
>CANQII010000178.1 GCA_947623875.1 uncultured Oscillospiraceae bacterium | reverse complement strand
AATTGAAAGGGATTATCAGAATTATTGTAAAATAAAACCAGCCTCTGTGAGGCTGGATATAATTCTGATAATCACTTTGAGCTAAGCGCGGTCATCCGAAGCCACCAGTTTGATTACAAGCTGTTATCAAAAAGCTCCCTAGTAGTTTAAAACAGACAGTAATCGATCGCTGTACCAAGCGGGGCCAAATAAGGCGTATTCGTGCTTAACACTTAATTGCACTGCCCATTCTACCATATTATGAGTGATCGCACAAGGCCCCGCGATTAGAATTGCCCAAGCTGGAAGCTATGCCCACCCCGCGAAGCGGTTAGTTCAAAGAGCGCATACCGCAGGCACTGCTGCCTGCGGTATGCGCTCTTTTCATGTGATCGTAGGGAAGATCGCGGGAGTTTGTGGGAAGGAATGAGCGCTGTGCTCAATCGGGGCTCGTGGTATCCTTGCGATTATCTCGAAGTAGTACAATCAGAATGATAGAACAGATCAAGGTGCCGACACTACCAATCAAGATCAAAGCAAGTGCAATTGTATGGATAATCTGCTGCATGGCGGTATCTCCTTTTGAAATGATGCAAAATGTTATAGAACCTCTTGACTAGACCTGTAAAACGTGATATTTTTTACGCGCAGGGGCGGGGGGACGCCCGCCCCTGCAGTTTTGGCTTAGCTACCGAAGACAAAGTGCTCTATTAGCAAGAGCACAAAGCCGGACAAGACACTCGCCAGGAACATGATCATGAAGGAAAGGACGCTTTCGATGATCTTGTCCTTGGCGGGTTTCTTCTTACCAGACTTTGCCATGCCTACCACCCCCAATACTCTAAGATTGCCTTATTATAGCACTTCTAAATGAATAGTCAAGCGTAATATTCACAATATCAGAATAAAAACCGCCAATCAGGAAAAACTGCTTGGCGGTTTTTCTACATCGGGTGCCATAGAACGAAAAGAATGCAATTGTATTACAATATTAATCATAACGCAGACATTGTAATACAAGCAATACGTTGTGCAATATTAGTGTGCCCCACTGTGTGGCCATCTTTCCAACGGCTTGGGGTCTATCGGAAGAATCTGGATCAGATGAGAGAGCGTGCGTCCTGCAGGTACTGCCGCCTGGGTATGCGCTCTTTTTTGTCTGGACAGAGGGCAGAATGTGTGCAGATCGTGTGGGATTTGCGGGAAATTGGTTGCAGCGGAGCGGAAAATGGTGTAGCATAAGTGCAGACAGGTCAATGGGAAAGCGGGTGAGGACCACGGATAAGAGACTGGCAGTGCTGGACACAGAGGTAACGATGGAGGGGACGGTGTGGGACTGTGCCTCCCTCACCCCGGAGGGTGCGGAGTACCACGGGGCAACCGTGCAAGGACTGGCCCGCTCGCTGGAGGGGGTGGAATACTTCTGCGGCCACAACATCATCCACTTCGATCTTCCCCAGCTGCGGGAGGCCATGGCGGACTTTCCCCAGGCCAAGGCGATAGACACCCTCTATCTCTCTCCGCTGCTCTTCCCCAAGCGTCCGTATCACCGGCTTCTCAAGGACGACAAGCTCCAAGTGGATCAGCTGAACAACCCCCTCTCAGACTGCAAGAAGGCCCTGGAGCTGTTCCGGGATGAGGAGGCGGCTTTCCTGGCCCTGCCCTATGAACTCCAGCAGATCTACTGCGGCCTGCTCACCGGTTTGGAGGAGTTCACCGGCTTCCTGGACTGGCTGGACATTGTCCCGGACGGGGAAGACCTGGAGCAGCGGATCTGTACCTTCTTCAATGGCAAGTTCTGCGCCCATGCGCCGGTGGCCCGCCTGATGGCAGACACCCCGGCAGAGCTGGCATACGCCCTGGCCCTCATCCACACCGAGGACCCGTACTCCGTTACCCCGGCCTGGCTGGAGTACACCTATCCCAAGCTGGAAAACGTATTGAAGGTGCTGCGGCAGACCCCCTGTAAGGAGGGCTGTCCCTATTGCGATGCCAAACTGGATATCCACGCCGGCCTGCGGCACTTCTTCGGCTTCTCGGAATTCCGGAAGTACAACGGGGAACCCCTCCAGGAGCGGGCCGCCAAGGCCGCAGCAGATGGGGAGTCCCTTCTGGCGGTATTCCCCACCGGCGGCGGAAAGTCTATCACCTTCCAACTGCCGGCCCTGATGGCGGCGGAGTCCGTCCGGGGCCTAACCGTGGTGATCTCCCCGCTGCAGTCCCTGATGAAAGACCAGGTAGACAACCTGGTGAAGATCGGCATAGACAACGCGGTAACCGTGAACGGCATGCTGGACCCCATTGAGCGGCAGAACGCTTTGGAGCGGGTACAGAACGGTCAGGCATCCCTGCTGTACATCTCCCCGGAGATGCTCCGCTCCCGGACCATCACCCGGCTGCTGGAGGGCAGAAATGTGGTGCGGTTTGTCATAGACGAGGCCCACTGCTTCTCCGCCTGGGGCCAGGACTTCCGAGTGGACTACCTTTATATCGCCCCCTTCCTCCGGGAACTCCATGCGGCAAAGCACCTGCAGAAGCCCATCCCTGTCTCCTGCTTTACCGCCACCGCCAAGCAGAAGGTGATCCAGGACATCCGGGACTACTTCCGCAAGGAGATGGGGCTGCAATTGCGGCTCTTCGCCACCTCCGCTACCCGGGAAAATCTCCGGTACACCGTGCTGTTCCAAAGCTCCCCAGAGGAGAAGTACGAGACCCTCCGCAACCTGATCGTCCAGAAAGAGGCGCCCACCATCGTATACGCCTCCCGGACCCGGGCCACCATGGATCTGGCAGACCGGCTCACCCAGGACGGGATCCAGGCTCTGCCCTTCCACGGACAGATGGAGGCCGCCCAAAAGACGAAAAACCAGGATGCCTTCCTCACCGGAGACGTCTCTGTGATCACCGCCACCTCGGCCTTCGGTATGGGGGTGGACAAGAAAGATGTGGGTCTCGTGGTCCACTACGATATCTCCGCCTCTCTGGAGGACTACGTCCAGGAGGCAGGAAGAGCCGGCCGAGACCCCGCCATGGAGGCAGACTGCTATGTGCTCTTCAGCGAGGGAGATCTGGACAAGCACTTCCTCCAGCTGAACCAGAGCAAGCTCACCCTCAGCGAGATCCAGCAGATCTGGAAGGCTGTTAAGAACCTCACGGGAAAGCGGGGCACCGTGTGCTGCTCCGCCCTGGAGATCGCCCGGGAGGCCGGCTGGGACGATGAGAGCCGGGACATCGAGACCAAGGTCCGGGCTGCGGTGAACGCCCTGGAGACCGCAGGCTACGTGAGCCGGGGCAAGAACATCCCCCATGTGTACGCCACCAGCATCAAGGTGAACTCCATGATCGAAGCCTCCGCCCGCCTGGAGGCATCGCCCCTCTTCCGGGAGGAGCAGCTGCTTCTGCGGGCCAAACGGATCATCCAGTCTCTCATCTCCAGCCGCAGCACGGTCCGCGCCCGGGGAGGAGAGGCGGAGTCCCGGGTAGACTACCTGGCGGACATGCTGGGGATCACCAAGGAAGAAGTGGTGAACTGCGTCAATCTGATGCGCCAGGAGGGACTGCTGGAGGACTGGACGGACATGTCCGCTATCCTGCAGTCCGGGAAAGACGGCAAGCAGAAGCTGGAGCGCTGTGCCGCCCTGGAGATGTTCCTTCTGGAGCAGATCACCGAAGACGGCTTTGTCCGCACCGCCCGGGAACTCAATGAGAATGCCTGTGCCAGGGACTTGAAAGACACCTCGGAGAAGCGGATCCGTACGATTCTCTTCCACCTTCGCACCATGGGGTACATCCGCAAGGAGGAGGACATGGAGACCGGCATCCTCTGTGTGCGGCCCTGCGGCAATCGGAAACAGCTGAAGACCCGGGCGGAGCGCCGGCAGGACATCGCTCGCTATCTGCTGGAGCGGTTTGAGACAGAGACCGCCGGAACCAAGGGAGACCGGCAAGTGCGCTTTTCTCTGGTGGGCCTGCTCCAGGACTATCAGGCCAGCCGCATCGGGGTGCAGAACGCCACCCTGGAGGAGGTAAAGGACGCCCTGCTGTTTCTCGCACGGATGGAGCTTCTGAAGCTGGAGGACGGCTTTGCGGTACTCTATAACGGCATGGAGCTGAAGAAGCTGAAAGACAACCGGACTCAGTACCGCCGGGAGGACTACCGCCTTCTGGACGCCTTCTACCAGCAGCGGATTCAGCAGATCCACATCGTGGGGGAGTACGCCAACCTGATGGTCCGGGACTACGATGCCGCCCTCCAGTTCGTCCAGGACTACTTCCAGATGGACTACCAGCGCTTCCTCCACAAGTACTTCAAGGGGGAGCGGGAGAAGGAGATCACCCGGAACATCACGCCCCAGCGGTACCGGCAGCTCTTCGGAGCGCTCTCCCAGCGGCAGCTGGAGATCATCCAGGACGACAAGTCTCCCCATATCGTAGTGGCAGCCGGCCCTGGCAGCGGCAAGACCCGGCTGCTGGTCCACAAGCTGGCGGCCATTCTTACCCTGGAGGACGTGAAGAGCGAGCAGCTGCTGATGCTCACCTTCTCCCGGGCCGCCGCCACCGAGTTCTATGGGCGGCTCCTATCCCTTGTGGGCAGTGCCGCCCGCTACGTGGAGATCCGCACCTTCCACTCCTACGCCTTCCGGCTGCTGGGCCGCTCCGGCACCCTGGAGGATGCGGAGAACGCAGTCCAGGAGGCGGCAGCGCTTTTGCGGACCGGCGGAGCAGAGCCCGCCGGGTCCGCCAAACGGGTGCTGGTGATCGATGAGGCCCAGGACATGAGCGCCGCCGAGTACGATCTGGTACAGGCCCTACTGGAGCGCAATGATGGCCTTCGCATCATCGCCGTGGGTGACGACGACCAGAACATCTACGCTTTCCGGGGCTCCAGCGCGGCATACATGCGGGCGCTGCCAGAGCAGATGCAGGCCGTCCAATACAACCTCATAGACAACTACCGCTCCTGCACCGCCATCGTGTCCTTTGCCAATGCCTTTGCAGCCACCATCCCCAACCGCATGAAGACGGAGCCCATCGCCGCTGTGCGGGAGGAGCCTGGAAGCGTAGCCATCGTCCGGCACACCGGGGCCAACCTGGAGCAGGCGGTGGTGGAGGAGGTTTGTGCCAATCGGAAGGGGAGCGCCTGCGTTCTCACCCGCACCAACGATGAGGCCCTGGTGCTCACCGGCATGCTGCAGAAACGGGGGATCCCCGCCCGGCTGATCCAGTCTCAGGAGGACTCCAAGCTCATCGATCTGTTGGAGATCCGCTCCTTCCTGATGTGGCTGGACCGAGACCAGCCGCCGGAGGCCTCGGTGTATTTCCCGGAGAACTGGGACAGGGCCCGGGAGAAACTGCACCGCAAGTTCCAGCGCAGCGCCTGTCTCTGGCAGGTGGAGGCCTTGCTGGACGCCTTCCGGGAGGTGCACAGCCAGCTGTACCGCTCCGATCTGGAGGAGTACCTCTGGGAGTCCCGGCTGGAGGACGCGGCGGAGACGGAGGACACCGTCTATGTCTCTACAGTCCACAAGGCCAAGGGACATGAGTTCCGCCAGGTGTGGCTGGTGTGGAAGGGCTGCTGGAATCCGGGAGAGGAGGAACGGCGGCAGATCTACGTGGCCGCCACCCGGGCCCAAGACAACCTCTCCATCCACACAGACGGCACCCTCTTCGACGAGTTTATGGACGTCCCCGGGGTCTCATACAGGCTGGATCAGAAATCCTATCCGGATCCGGAGGAACTGGCCCTGCAGCTGGGCCACCGGGATCTCTTCCTGGACTGGTTCCTGGGGGAGACGAAGAAGAAAAACGCGTGTTCCCTCTGCAGCGGAGATCCCCTCCAGCTGGACGGGATCTATCTCACCGCCCAGATCCAAGGGAAGATGGTACCGGTGGCGCGGCTCTCCCAGGCGGGCCAAAACCGGATCGCAGAGCGGCAGCAGAAGGGCTGGTACCCGGTGCGGGCCGCCGTGCGGTATGTGGTGGCCTGGCGGAAGCACTACGAGGACGGCACCCTGGGAGACGCCGCCCTGGTGCTGCCGGACATCTGGTTCCAGCGAAAGCAGGGCGGGCCGGAAGACCAAAAGGGTTAGAAATCAGATCCCCCGGTGATCCAGAGATGGATCACCGGGGGATTTTTCGAATAGAGGCTTGCCTGGAAAGGTGATGCTGGGTTGGTGTGAGGGGACAATGGCAGGTATACGGATCGTTGGAAATTATGAAATACTTAAAACTATTAGTATTGAAATCGAGTGATTAAACATAACGAAAAGCAACCAAGGAATCTTTCTCTGGGCAGCAAAAAGCAGGCCGTAGGGGCCTGCTCTTTGCTGCGCGAGACGAAAAGGAAGGAGGGGGATTGGCGAGATTAGCGTTTGCCGGCTTTCCGGGCGGCGATGGTCTTCTGCTCCTCCGGGAGGTTCTTCTCCACGGTCCAGAGGAAGATCAGCAGGGCGCAGATGGCGTAGCCGATGGTCTCCACCCAGATGTAGCTCACCGTGATGGCGGTCTGGGCGGCTGCGGTCTGTCCGGCGGTGTTCAGGGCCACATCGGC
>CANQII010000177.1 GCA_947623875.1 uncultured Oscillospiraceae bacterium | reverse complement strand
GGCATCACCTTGTACAGACTTGCAAGGCATACTCGGTCTCTCTGTACCGCGCAGTATCATGATAAATCATTTCTCTCCGAAAGTCAACAACTTCTTTTCCAATAATGGTGGGAACACTTTTAGGACCTTTGGCATGGATGCCGATTTTCGTTTGATGTCACGCTCCTCAAAGGCAACCGAAATGCGATAACATCAGCACGTTTCCCATACACCTTTCTAAGAGCACCGCACCCTGGATTGTGGTTCAGTTCCCTCCCAAGCCCCCATTACAGGAACCTCGACATTCTTACTGTCGAAAACTGAGAAGTCGATCTCCTGCACCCAACCGTCCTGCATGGATAGAACACGGTCGTACTGCTGGATAAGGCCATCTCTAATCCTATGAGTGATGGTGAGTAGAGTGAGATCTCTCCGATCCAACAGCCCCTGCTCGATTTCATTCGCCGTGGCCACATCAATCGCCGAGACACCTTCGTCCAGAATTAGCACCTTCACACCGCGGATCAGGGCTCTGGCCAGCGCTACTCTCTGCCGCTCTCCACCAGAGAGCTTTCCGCCGTCCTCTCCACATTCACCGTCCAATCCGCCTGGAATGCGGTCCAGAAACCTGTCTACACTGGAAGCGCGGACCGCCTGCTGAAGCTCTTCCTCTGAGAATTCCTCTCCCAGGCAGATATTGAACCGGAGTGAGTCGTTGAAAAGAAAGGTGTCCTGCTCAATCACAGCTACCAGCCTCCGAATGCTGTCTGGATTGATGTCGTGGAGTTCTTTGCCATCGTAGCAAATGGTACCGCTGTAAGTGCTGTAATTACCGGTAATAAGCCGCATCAGGGTAGACTTGCCGCGGCCGCTGGGACCGATGAGCGCCACTTTCTCATTCTTGCGGACAGTAAAGTTCAGGTTTTCGATCACGGGGGAAACATCTTCCTTGTATCGGAAAGACAGACTTTGGATCTCCAGCTTTTCTTCCAGGCTGGCCGGCTGCGAACCTGCAAACTCCCGTTTGTCCTCATCAATGATGCCCAGCAAAAGATGAATGGTCTCTCGGTTACCCAAAAGTAGAGGCAGCATTTGCGCAAAGATGGTGAGGCAGCCGCTAAAAAAGCCGAAGAGGGAGACAAAGAGCACCAGCGTGCCGAGACTGATATCTCCCCTGGCTGCCATGCTGCCGGCCATCAAAAAGGTGATCACCCAGGCAGTTCGGTCCATAAACCTGCCGATGTTCTCCAAACCAGCGATGGTGATGCCCATCTTCGTATCCACTTGTCGTACCGCCGCACTGGCATCCAGAAACCGCTGCCGCACTTTGGGAAACACACCATAGCTCGCAATCACGGAGTGACCATTCAAGGCTTCCTTGATCTGCATCTCCAAAGCGGCATCTCTGGTGACACGCTCCGTCATGAGGGCGCTGAGGTGCTCGTTGAAGCGGATAGGCAGGACCATGGACAGCGCACCGCACAGGATAGAAAGCATCGCCAGGACCGGGCTGTACCAAATCATGATCCCCAGCACCGCGATGGCAGATACGCCATAGCTGACGAGGTAGAAGACAGGTCTTGTAAGGTTCTGGACAACTGTGCCCGCAGCGCTGCTGATGTAAGAGATATACTCCGCCGTGTCTTTCTCTGCAAAGCGGGTGATGCTCCTCTCCATGATAGCATCATAGAGGTCGTTGCGTAGGCTCTCCCAGACCTGGGAGGTAAACCACTTCTCTGCAGCCCCGTCCAGAAAGTATCCCAGGGCGATTCCCAGCACCGCAGCCGCGGAGATCCACAGGAGGCGCAAAAAGCCCGCCATATCCGCCGTGACGATAAGATCGATCATATGCTGCTCCAGGACAGCGGAGAGAGGCACCAGAAGCTGCATCAGGATACCGAGGAGGATCGCCAGCAGCGCAAGGACAAGATGCCGCTTGAAATAGCGTGCCATCTACAGCTCCTCCTTGTCCCCGTATCGGTTGTCCAGCCCAATGCGGATCTCCGTCTGCATGCTTGCCAGGATTTGAGCGGACACCAAAAGTGGTATCAAGGTCCCGTTTAAATGGATCGTGTACGCCTTCGCGCTGCCGCTCTCCGTCTCTAATTCCAGCTCATCGATCAAATGGAGCTCTGCGAATTGCCCCAAGATCGCCTCCGCCTCACTCTGGGGGACACCGGTGAGCTTTGCCAAAACCCCGGCGGTGCGATATCTCGGTCTCTCGGCATATAGCTTGGACAGCATTGTCAACGCATTGGGTGCCGCTAGAAGTTCGAAAATCTGGGCCGTCCTCTCACTGGGTTTCAGGAGATCCGCAAACACTCCATCCTGGACACAGGCAGTGCAGGTAAACAACTGTCCTCCAGACACGATTGCCGTGACAAACCCGTCCTTTTCCAGGGAGGTAATTTCGCTATCTCCCGCGTTGAAGTCCAAAGCCTCCGGCACCCGATGCGAGCAACCATAAAGCGCCGTATGGCGCATGAGCTTGGCAAACTGGCCCAAACGCTTGTTTTCCGGCAGAGAGGCAATGTACTTTGCCACCGTCTCCTCCATGTCCTCCCGTCTGGCCTCGGTTCTGCCGAATAGGGCATCCACAGTAACACCCAGGGTATCCGAGAGCGCCGGCAGCAGAGAGATGTCCGGTGTGCCTCCTCTCTCCCACTGGGAGACAGCCGAGCTGCTGACACCGATGGCCTCTCCCAGTTCTCTCTGCGTAAGGCCCTTGTCCTTTCGGTACTTCTGGATCTGCTCCCCTACAATTGTATAGCTCACAAGAAAGCCCTCCTCTCAAGTGATGCTTGCAGGATACCATAACGGCCGCTTAACTGCAACGAGCGCACTCTAAAGCGATGTTAAGCGGTGCTGGAATCATTTAAGTAGTAACTGCACT
Organism: uncultured Oscillospiraceae bacterium; assembly: GCA_947623875.1. GTDB lineage: Bacteria > Bacillota > Clostridia > Oscillospirales > Oscillospiraceae > Enterenecus. Next base: position 3,747 of record CANQII010000177.1, on the reverse strand, counting down.
GGTAAGGGCATATCGTTCTACCTCTTGACAAGGTTGGTGACCGTCGTCCTAAAACGTATCGAATTCGATACGTTTTCATCCCAGGTCCCACAGCAGCACAGTCCGAATTCCCAGGCGACCTCTCCCACGTCTATGTCCACCTTGTCCCTGTTCTGCGCCTTTTCCCTGCTTTCTTACCTCTTCTCTCATCTTGCAGTCGCGCCTGCTGTGGTGTATGATGCTCCGGACAGAAGCTGGGCGCTCTATGCCCCGTGGAAGAAAGGATCTGCATGCAATGAACGAGACAATTACCGTACTTCGGGGAGAAGAGGAGTGGCAGCGTGCCGGCGCGTACTCCGTCCGGGTACAGGGGATGAATCGGCAGCACCATATCTCTCTCCGGGAGGAGTTTGACGACCACGATGCGGACGGCACCCGGTACATCATCCTGCTGGACGACGGCTATCCCATGGGCACCTGCCGCTTCTATCCTCTGAACGAGGAGACGGTAACCATCGGCAGGGTGGTGGTTCTGGAGGAGTACCGTGGCCGGGAGCTGGGCCGAATGCTAATCCAGGAGGCTGAGAAGTGGATCCGCGAGTTGGGATACCGCTATATCCGCATAGACAGCCGCACTGTGGCAGTTGGCTTCTATAAGAAGTGCGGGTATCACCCGGCGGACGGCACCGTATACCGCAGCGGTCCCTTCGAATGTGTCCTGATGGTGCGCGATTTGGATAAAGAAAGCTAAAATCCGGCAAAACACAGATTCCCTCCTTGACAGCCTTCCCCCGTATCGTTAAAATATAGAATAGGGTAGAGGCGTCTATCCAATATCAGTCTGTCTACTAGCCAAATGTTCGAAAATCGCCCTTTTTTACCGATTTTTCCATTTGCCAGACCGGCTGGTCGTTTCACCTTGGAGAGGAGGTAAGGAGCATGAAACGGAGATTCCTGAGCCTTGTATTGGCCTGTCTGCTGGTCTTTTCCCTAGCAGCCTGCGGCTTCAACGCCAATCCCGATCCCACCGAGACCGAGGACCCCTCCCAGATTCCCGTCACCATGCTGTTTGCCATGGAACTCTCCCACTTTGAGAAGCTGGTGGAGGACACCTATCCCAACATAGACCTCCAGGTGGAGCGCAACACCCGGGCCACCATAGACGGTGAGAGCGAACGGCGTCTCCGCACCGGCCACGGAACGGACATCATCACCACCACCATGCCCACTGGCGATGTGGTGAACTACGCCATGGACCTCAGCGCCCTGGAGTTTGCCTCTCTCTATCAGGCGGGCATCTCCCAGACCTTACTCATCGGCGGCAGGACCATGTTCCTGCCTCTCCCCGGCCAGTATTACGGCTACATCTATAATAAGACCATGGCTCAGGCAGCTGGGATCACCGAAGCGCCCGCCAACACCGCGGATCTCATGGCCATGCTGGACGCCGCAGCCGCCAGCGGGATGGGCTTCGGTCCGGACGGCACCATGTTCGCCCTGGAGTCCTCCGATCTCACCACTGTCTCTTCGTATCTCATCGGCACCCAGGTCCCGGACTTTCTGGGCAAGGCCGCAGGCGTGCTCTGGCGGGACGATTTGAAGCGCCGGCAGGGCACCTTTGCAGAGGGCCTCGCAGGCTGCCTGGATCTCGCCGGCGCCATGGTGGAAAAGGGCTATCTCAAGCCCATCGGGCTCTTCAACAAACAGGGCAACGCTGTCCCTGTGCAGGAGCGGATGCTGGACGGCACCATGCTGCTCACATACAGCTCCGTGCAATTTCTGGATATTCTGAATGAGGCCAGCGACTACGAGTTCGCCATGTTCCCCTTCCTCAGCGAGACAGACAACCATCCCTGGACCATCGCCGCGCCCACCGCCTATCTGGGTCTGAACGCAGACCTCCAGGAGCCAGGCCATGAGGCCGTTCTGGAAGCCGCCAAAAAAGTGCTGTCCCTGCTCTCCACCCCGGAGGGACAGGCCGCCTTCATCTCGGACATCGGCGCCTCTCAGTCCTACCTCGCCGCCGATGTCCCCGTGCCCGTGGAGATCCCGGAGGGCCTGGCGGACTGCATCAACACCGGCTACATATACAACATCCAATTCCCGGCCAAGCTCTTAAACTACTTCGGCCGCAGCATGGTCTCCGCCCTGAGCGGGGAGACCACCATCGAGGAGGCCCTCTCCAACGTGGATCACTACTTCCTGGAGGGAGACGAGTCCGTAGAGTACGACGAGACTCTCATCGGCGTGGCAGCCGGGGACATGATCTATGAGAACTACAACACCCGGAGAGAGGAAACCGGCATCGGCAACCTGGTGGCAGACGCCATCCGGGAGATGACCGGCGCAGATATGGCCTTCGCCAACGGCGGCTCCATCCGTGGCAGCTTCTACGAGGGCAGCATCTTCGGCAGCGACCTGGACGTGGTCTGTCCCTACGGCAATACCCTGGTGGTGCTGGAGGTAAAGGGGCATGTGATCCAGGAGATGCTGGCCAACGGCATCACCACGTTGATCCAGGACAATGGCATCCCCGGCGGCCGCTTTCTGAACGTGTCCGGTCTCTGCTACTCCTTCCGAGCGCCCACCGATACCGCTCCGGCGGAGCTTCTGGAGATCACCATGCCGGACGGCTCCCCCTTTGACGAGTCCCAATCCTACAAGATCGCGGTAACCTCGTACATGGCCGGTGCCAACGGCTATCTGGACAACAACGGAGACGGCTACACCATGCTCAACGTGTTCAGCGACACCGCTCCTCTGGCGGAGGATGTCTCTCTGGTGGAGGAGACAGACAAGACCCTCGGCGATGCCCTGCAGTACTACTTCCAGGCCCACAACGGCGAGGCCATCCTGGCCAAGCCCGAGGGGCGCATTAAGGTGGTGAGCGGCAATGGCTGAGCAAAAGAGATCCCGTCTCCCCTACCTGCTGCTCACAGTGCTGATCATTCTGCTGGCCGCCGGCTGCTTCTACTGGCTGATCCACACCTCTGCGGACATCACCCTGTCCACCGGGGCAGAGCTGAACCGGATGTACCTCCGGGAGATGACAGCCCAGATCAACAGCCACCTGGAGACCGGACTCAGCGCCCGCTTCAACTCCCTGCGGACCATCGCAGACAGCGTGAATGAGGAGGACCTGGAGAGCCCGGACAGCCTGGCGGCCTTCCTGGCCAAGTCCAAGGAGCACAACGACATCCAGTTTCTGGCCTTTGTGGACGAAGACGGCCTCTATTACTGCATCGAGGGCATCCGCCCGGCGGCCTCCCGATTGAGCTTTCTGGCAAACCTCCTGCGGGGAGAGACCAACCAGATCTCATACAGCGAGGCCGTGCTCAACGAGAACATGATCGTGCTGGGTGTCACCATCGACCCCATTCCCTACGAGGACAAGACCTTTATCGCCATGCTGGCGGGCCTCTCCAGCGAGGCCTTCAGCTCCAGCCTGGCTCTCCAGAACCCGGAGGCCCAGACCTACGCCAGCATCGTCACCCAAAACGGCAATTTCATCATCCACAACACCTTCAACGACGACCTCCCTGAGGGCACCAATATCCTCAGCAAGCTGGACGCCTACGCCGCCTTCAACGAGGGGTACTCTTTGCAGCAGGTGATCGAGGACTTCGGCGCCCGTGCCCCTGGTATGGCCATCTTCCACGCAGGCCGGTACCTCCAGTGCATGTACTACGCCCCCATTGAGGGCACAGACTGGCTCATGCTGCTGGAGATCCCCTATGACGTGATCGATGAGATGGTGGCCAGCCAGAC
>CANQII010000176.1 GCA_947623875.1 uncultured Oscillospiraceae bacterium | reverse complement strand
GGCACATCCCGGAGCCAGTGGGGCTGAGACCAGGGACCGGCGGGATCTTTCGCCGTGACGATGTAGTTGCCGTCATGGGAGAAGTTGGTGTTGATGATGTAGTAGGTGCCATTCCAGTACCGGAGGGTGGGGGCCATCACGCCGCCGTTCATGCAGTTGCGCTCCACATGGAAGCCGTTCTCTGCGGTCATGGCGTAGCAGATCTGCTCCCAGTTCATAAGGTCCCTGGAGTGGAAGATGGGCAGCCCGGGATACTCCTCAAAGCTGGAGCACGCCAGGTAGAAGTCCTCTCCTACCCTGCAGATGCTGGGATCCGGGTAGAAGCCCGGGATAATGGGGTTTTTCAATACAGCCATTGGGGATTCAGCTCAGTACTTGAAGAGCTCTACCATCAGGCAGGTCAGGTTGTCTCCCAGGTGGAGGGACATCTTCTCATCGCCGTTCAGGATGCGGCCTGGGACGAATTCGCCGGCCTTCACAGTGCCCTCCTGGAGGGACAAGATGTCAATCTTCACATTCTCACCGGGCTTGGCGCGGAAGGTGAGGCCGCTGCGCATGCCGATCACCAGGAACTGATCCGGCGTGAGCTCATAGAGCAGGCCCACCGGCAGAGGCTTGCCGGAGATCCGGGGATCATAGGAGACGGCCAGGTCGTAGTTCTCAGTGTGAAGGAATGTGCCGTAGTCAATCTCAGACTTGCGGAGCCAGGTCTTCAGCTTCTCGGTGCCGCGATACTGAAGGTACAGGGGCTCCATCTCCTTCACCATGCCGTAGGCATCCCGGAGATGTCCGGCGCTGCCAGTCATGTCGAAGGCGGAGGGGTCGATGTTCAAGGCCATCATCACTTCCATAGGCGGCACATCGATCATCTCCTGGGGCAGAGTGATCTCCTCAATGCCGAAGGGAGAGTAGCAGATGGCGTTGTGCTGGCCGAAGGCGTAGAGGCAGTAGGACGCGGTGACGGCATCCTTGCGGACCTCGGGGATCACCAGCGGGTTGCCCTCATAGGCGTACTCGTCCAGGATCTGGGCCACATAGGAGACGTAGATATCCGGGCCGAAGGTGAAGAGGGACGGCGCAGCGATCTTCCAGATGGGGTGCATGGTCTTCACCGGGCCGCCGGCGGGATAGGAGCCGGTGTACCAGGGATACTGGCGCAGCCAGCAGTTGGCGTAGCACGGGATGGGATACTGGGCTCTGCCGGCGGCGGTGATCTTCTCCACAGCACAGCCGAAGTGCCAGGCCATGAAGGACTCCTCAGCGGCCTCGCCGAAAGCCTCTCTCCAGGTGCCCTGGACGTTGAGACCCTGGGCCAGCTTCTCCGGCACAGGGGCCTCAAAGAGGGCGTTGGCCTCTTCGCCGTAGTCCCGCTCGGTGCCCAGAACGCCGATCTCATTCTCCACCTGCATGAAGAGGACGGTGTTCTCCTCGCTGTCGATCTCCTTGAGGTGCGCCATGATGTGGGTGAAGGCGTTGACGTCCTTCTCCACCGCTGCAGCGCAGAGCGGAGATACGGTGTTGATAGGCTCGCCGTTGACCTTGCGCACCCGGAAGTAGGTCTTGCTGTCCCGCTTCATCCATCCAGGGATGTACATGGACTCGGCGTTCTTCCAGAGGCCGAACCACAGGAACACCAGGTGCATGTTCCGCGCCCGTGCCTGGGCGATGATGCCGTCCATAAGGGTGAAGTCGAAAATGCCCTCTACCGGCTCAATGCACTCCCAATACAGAGGCAGGATGACGGTGTTCATGTTGAGGCCCTCCAGGTTGGGCCATACGTTCTTCTCCATGTACTCTAGGGAGCTGGCGGAGGAGTTGTGGAGCTCGCCGCCCAGGGCAAAGAAGGGCTTATCGTGGACAAACAGCGTGGGAATGCCGTTCAGATCTCTGATCTCGGGAATGTGGGCCATAGGGGTTTTCTCCTTTCTCAATTCAAGCAAAGCGGAATAAGTACTAACTTAAGGATCTGAGGATTTTGGAAGAATGGGGCCTGTCTGTATGAATACAAGGCAGGCCCCAAGGACAGAGGGGAGCAGGTGAATTACTTCTTGTGATCCCAGGCGTGCTTGCCGGCATCCAGGTCTGCGCGGATCTCGGCGACCTTCTTGTCGTTCAGCTTGTAGAGGAAGATGGGGATCAGGGAGATGATGGCGATGATAGCGGGCAGGATGTTGACCATGAAGTTGATGCCGGTCTTGGTGGCGGCAGTCTGCTCCACGTTGGGCACATAGCCAACGGCCTCGATGAGGATGACAACAGGAGCGCAGAGCGCAGTGGCCAGCTTCACGCCGAAGCTCAGCATGGAGGCTGCCAGACCTTCCTGACGCTTACCCAGCTTCCATGCGCCGTACTCCAGGGAGTCGCCCACCATGCCGTAGCAGATCGCCGGTGCGCCGAAGCCCAGAGCGCCCACGAAGGACAGACCGCAGATGACAGCGGGGTTGTTGGACGGGAAGACGAACAGCAGGGCAAAGCCCAGAGCCATGACCAGGTTCATGATGATCATGTAGTTCTTCTTGCCGAAGATCTTGGTGCCGAAGGGAACGGTGAGAGAGCTGACCAGCTGGCCGATGGTCATGGAGGTGAACACCGGGCCGATGAGCTCGAAGGAGCCAACCACATAAATGACATAGTAAGTCAGGATGCCGTAACGGCCGGTGACGCAGATGGTGCCGGCGACGGTGGCCAGAACCACCATCAGCAGCTGGTCGTTCTGCACCAGGCCCTTCATGTTGTCCAGGAAGCTGGCCTTCTCGGTGGGGCCGGCGTGGAGCTGGTTGGTGTACTTCTCTTTGCAGCCCAGGGCGCAGAGCCAGAACACCGGGATCATGGCGATAGAGGCGATGACGGCGGCCATCATGTAGCCGGAGGCGTCAGCGGAGGCCTCGCCTGTGACCTCATTGATGATGGGCACCTTGGAGAAGGTGAGCATGATCTTGGGCACTGTGGCGGACAGGATGATGCCGATGATGGAGGCACCAACCGTACGGGCAGTGGCCAGGTTCTGACGGACTTGAGAGTCGATGGCGATGACATTCTGCAGGGCCTGATAGGCGATGGAGCATGCGGTGTAAGCCATGCCGGTGCCAACGTAGCAGATCAGGCACAGGATCGGCTTCACAATGCCGGTGACGGGGAATACGGTGAAGGTCAGGATGTTGAAGATTGCGAGGAACGGAGGTGCGATGAAGAGGTACGGGCGGAACCGGCCCCACTTGGTGTTGGTCCGGTCAGCGATCTGCCCCATCATGGGGTCGTTGATGGCGTCCCAGACACGGGCGATTGCCACGATGATGGTGATGGCCACGGAGGACAGGCCTACGATATCTGTATAGAACAGATTCAGGTAGCTGTTCACCATGTACCAGCTCATCTGGCAGCCGACCTCGCCGAGGGCGTACGCCGTCAGCAACTTGGGACTGTTTTTTTCCTTGGTTGTGCTCACAAAAACCTTCCTTTCTCATGTTTGGGACCAGCCGCAGTGTTTTGGCGGATTCGCCAAGCGGTCTGTCCCAGGGGACTCACCTTCCGGTTCCCGCCGCCCTCTGCTCTGAGCGGCTCTCCCCGGCTGATGGGCGCATTATAGTGAAACCGCCCAAAAAGCGCTCGCCGTTTCTTGCGCCTTCCGTCATGATTTTTTGCAGATGCAGAGCGCTCTCCGGAAACCGTGCAAAAATCGTAAGCTGATTTTTGCGTGCCGTAAAATGGCATTTTCGGCAGATTTGGCCTTTTTTGTTGCCCCAAATGTGCAAAAGCCGCTATTTTATCGGCAAAGTGTCAGGCAAAGCTTCCAATGTCTGAAACGTTCTTTTTTAACCGCCAAGGCTGGGAAATCCCGTCTCTCAGGGGTATAAGCTCGCAATTTGTGCACTTTTTCCTGCAATCCGAAGGACTCCCGGAGATTCAGATCTGCTCTCGTCACTTCTTCCAGTAGGACCTATTACAGTTTTTGCACCGGGCAACTCTGACGGACGCTTGCACTCCCACATCCCCTCCCCTGCTGTCCAGGAATGTCTCAGGAAAATGCCGGTCTGCAAAGGGATTCCCCCCTTGCAGACCGGCATATCCCTGTGAAATCTGCATACCCTTTGGCCAGCCATCTGCATCGCACAGATCTTCCAGAGATGGTGTGCCTCCTGTACTTCTCCGGATCCGAAAAAGCGCATTGCCGTGTCGGCCTGTATCCTTGTCCTGCGGTCTATCCCTTAGTTTCTCCCTAACTTATCGCATTTTCAGATTTCATTGTACGAAGGTCACATTCAAAACGAACACAAGGATTAGATCATTGATAAATAGTTCAACTTGTCCTTGACAGGAGCACATTTTCCGGTATATACTTCGCAAATGCGCGTCATGGAAAAACACCCGCAGGCGCATGAGACATCTACCCCCTCGCATGGAATATTTTACATGATAGTGTTGAGGTGGTCCCCATGAGTACCTACCAAGGAATGCGTATGCTACTGCTCCACGGCGAAAACGAACAGGAGCATTGGCACCCTGAAATTGATGTTGTCTTTGCAGTGGAGGGACATGCTGATGTCCATATCCAAGGCAGGACCGTGCGGATGGAAGAGGAGGACATCCTTCTCATCAACTCCAGCGTGCCGCACAGTGTGGAGTGTCCCGCCGAGACGGTCCTCTGCTGCGCCAAGTATCCCTGGAGCATGGTCTCCGAGCTCCTCGGCTCAGGTGCTGTGGTCTTCCGGTGCTCCAGCGCCGAGGACCAGTCCAAGTCCTATACCGACTTACGAAGCATCTTCCGCGCCCTGGTTTACTACTATCTCCGTGGCCAGCGGAAGACAGACTGCCTTCTGGACAGCCACCTGCTGCGCCTTCTGGACTGCCTCATCGAGCACTACCTGGTGGAGCTGCCGGGAGACGGAGGCAGTGTGAGCGATGAAGGGCGTCTCCAGCAGATCTTTCAGTACGTGAATCAGAACTACCGGGAGAGCGTAGGCCTCTCCCACCTGGCAGAACAGATGTACGTCTCCCCCTCCACCCTGTCCCGGTTCTTCAAGAAGGAGACGGGCATGGGCTTTGTGGAGTACGTCAATGCGGTCCGCATCCACGCCGCTGCCCTGGAGCTGGAGAACACCGATGAGAATGTGACCAAGATCTCCGTGAACTGCGGCTTCTCCAATCTCTCTGTCTTCAACCGGGCTTTCCGGGAGCGCCACGGCGTGAGCCCCACGGAGTACCGGAAGCTCCGCCGAGAGGCCCAGGAGGCGGAGCGGGCATCGGAGCAGCAGTATATCGACTCCGTCCGGGAGCAGTTGGCCCAGAACGAGACGGTGGTAGTTCAGGAGACCGGCTACACGGAGCGGCGCCGTAAGATCGCGGTAGAGGCAGATGCCGCCGCCGGAGAGCCGTTCGTCAAGAACTGGAATCAGGTGGTGAACATCGGCCCGGTGTTCATGCTCTCCTACGCCGGCATGCAGGAGCACATCCTGGACCTCACGGAGAAGATCGGCTTCCCCTATGTTCGGCTGTGGGATGTCTTCTCTCAGAAGCTGATGCTGGCAGACGGCGTACATCTGGGCGGCTACAATTACGCCCAGGTCGACAGCGCTCTGGATTTTCTGGTGGCCCACCGGATCAAGCCCTGGTTTGACTTCGGCAACCGCCCATCCACCATCACTCGGGACGGCAACGGATACATCAACCAGGAGCGCACCTTTATCGAGTTTCAATCCCGCCGGGCCTGGGAGCACCTGATGAAGGATTTTCTGCGGCACATCACCCTCCGCTACGGGAAGGCCGAGGTGAGCCAGTGGATCTTTGAGCTGTCTTATATCTTCACCACTGACGATGCCGATGCACTGCACGCAGACCCCGATGGATACCGCTTTGAAAACTCTTTCGCCTTCTTCTATAAGAGTGTGAAAGAGCTTCTCCCCTCAGCCCAGGTTGGCGGTCCGGGTGCAATTCCATGCTGGCTGGAGAACCGGCAGAGGACCTTCCTCGCCGCATGCCGTGAAGCGAGCTGCATCCCAGATTTCTGGTCCATCCTGCTGTATCCCTACTACAGCGAGGAGAACCAGCGCTCCCCGGTTGGCCACCGCTCTTCCGACCCCTACACCGAGGAAAAGCAGTTACGCCGGACCCGGGATCTGCTGCGGGAGGCTGGCTGTGAGTCCTGCAAACTGTATGTCTCGGAGTGGAGCATGTCCATCTCAGACCGGAACTATCTCAACGACAGCACTTTCCGGGCGGCATACATCGCCCAGAAGTTGCCGAAAATATGGGACATGGCAGATCTCATCGGCATTGCCATGGGCTCAGACCACCTGGGCAGCCACTATGACACCTATAAGGTGGCCAGCGGCGGCATGGGTCTGCTCACCATCGACTCCATCCGCAAGCCAGCCTATTTCGCCCTGCAGGCTTTGAACTCCCTGGGCGGCGTACTCATCTGCCGGGGCGAGAACTATGCCGTGACCCGGGCTCAGGACGGCAGTCTCTATATCCTCTGCTCCAACCAGAAGCGGTTCAACAGCAGCTATTTCATGCGCTCTGAGGCCTCATTTGATCCCGGCCGGCTGGATGAGCTCTTTGAGGATATGGACCCCATCGAGCTCACCTTCACCTTGAAGAACATGCCCAGAAATGCCGTATGCGCTGTGAAAGCCCG
>CANQII010000175.1 GCA_947623875.1 uncultured Oscillospiraceae bacterium | reverse complement strand
ATCCGCTCGATGAAGAGCTTGGTGGTGCCGTAGGGATTGGTGGTGCCGCCGGTGGGGAAGTCCTCCCGGATGGGCACACTGGCGGGGTCTCCGTACACGGTGGCGGAGGAGGAGAACACGAAGTTCTTCACCCCGTGGCGGCGCATGGCGTTGAGAAGGGTAAGGGTGGAGATCAGGTTGTTGGTGTAGTACTCCAGGGGCTTTCTCACGCTCTCCCCCACCGCCTTGAGTCCGGCGAAGTGGATCACGGCGCTGATGTCCGGGTGGGCGGCGAAGATAGCCTCGGTCTCGTCCTCGTGGCAGAGCTCCGACTCATAGAAGGGGACGTGTTTGCCGGTGATCTGTTGGATCCGATCGATGGCCTTCCTGGAGGAGTTTACGAGGTTATCGGCCACGACGATGTCGTAGCCGCTCTGGAGCAGTTCTACGCAGGTGTGGCTGCCGATATAGCCGGCGCCCCCGCAGACGAGAATGGACATGGCGATTGCTTCCTTTCCGATGTTGATCTGAGATGGCCGTAGGGCCGTGTGGTTGGGTTCCCTGAGAGTATACACGGGAGGAGCGGGAAAGACAAGCAGAAACTCTTTCGAATTTTTGCGATTTTGACAGTTTGGACGGATTCTGCGGAAAATGGCCGGAAAAGTGCCATATTGCAGCGGGAGACAGGGGAACCCTTTGTACAGAATTGCGGGAAAAACAGCCAAACCTGTGGATTTTGGATTGCCAGGGGAGGAAAAGTGTGCTAGAATGGGAGCAGCGAAACCCCCGTTGGGAAATAGACCATCTGCGCTGAGCGCGGAGAGATGAGGTGCGGCAATGGCGATGCAGATTCACGAGTCCGCAGAGGACTATCTGGAGGCAATTCTGGCCCTCAGCGAGAAGGGCATGGTGCGCTCCATCGATGTGGCAAACCACCTGGGCTATACCAAGCCCAGCGTCAGCCGGGCGATGAGCCTGCTGCGGGAAAACGGCTACGTGCACATGGACGCATTGGGCCTGCTCACCCTCACCCCCTCCGGCATGGAGATCGCCAGCCGGATCTACGAGCGGCACAAGCTGCTCACCCGGTGGCTGATGCACCTGGGGGTATCCGAACAGGCTGCGGCGGCAGACGCCTGCAAGATCGAGCACGATCTCAGCATGGAGTCCTTCCAGGCCCTCCGGAACCACATCCTGGAGGATCTGGGAGACGGCGCGGACTAATTTTTTGCGAGTGCAGCTTCCCTTCTTGCAATCGGGGAGGGAGTGTGCTAGACTACCCGCAGGGCAGGAAACCCTGCAACAATGGACAAGGAGTGATTTCCTATGGTTAGAGTCATCATGGGGCAGAAAGGTACCGGCAAGACGAAGCTCATGATCGACATGATCAACGCCGCAGTGGACAACGAGCACGGCAATGTGGTGGCCATCGCCCACAACTCCAAACTGAACTACAAGATCAGCTACAAGGTCCGGGTGGTGGACACCTCGGATTACAAGATCGCCAACTACGACAACCTCAAGGGGTTCCTGTACGGCCTGTACGCCAGCAACTACGACCTGACCCACGTCTTCATCGAGAGCCTGAACAAGCTGGTTCCCACCGTGGGCAACGAGGATGTAGAGCCCTTCCTGGACTGGCTGGAGGAGTACTCCCAGCAGAGCGGTATCAAGTTCACCGTCTCCATCAGCGAGAACGCAGACCTGGCCAGCGAAGGCGTGCGCAAGTACTTCATGCCGGAGTTCATGGGCACCCAGGCGCAGTAAGGCTCTACAACTGATCGATTTGATATACCCGGGGTCTGGCGCCGCCAGACCCCGGTTTTTCGCACCGTCACGCATTCGGGGTATAAAAAAACGGGAGGCGCATCTCGCGATGCGTCTCCCGGAAATGGAATTACTCCGTCACATAGGGCAGCAGAGCCACCTGACGGGCGCGCTTGATGGCGTCGGTCAGCTGACGCTGATGCATGGCGCAGGTGCCGGTGGTCCGGCGGGGCAGAATCTTGGACCGCTCGGACAGATACCGCTTCAGCTTGGTGGAGTCCTTGTAGTCGATTTGCTCGATCTTATCCACGCAGAAGGCGCAAACCTTGCGGCGCTTGCGGTTGGAGCGGGGCTTCGCATTATCCATGGCCATGTTGGCAGACCTCCTTATAGGTTAGTGGATCTTCTGACCCCGAGATCAGAAGGGGAGGGCGTCCTCGTCGTCATCGGTGACTTCGGAAAACCGATCTTCACCGGAGGGGGCGTCATAGGTGCTGGACGTGGGAGCATAGCTGTTCTCAGCCGGGGCGCGGTTGTATCCGCCGCCGGTGCTGTAGCCGCTGCCGTAGGTGCCGGCGTTGTTCCCGTTGTCGTTATCGCGCTTGGAGTCGCCGAAGTAGATGTTGTTGGCAACCACTTCTGCGGAGCGGCGCTTGGTGCCGTCTTTGGCGACCCAGTCCCGCAGCTGCAGGCGGCCGTCTACTACGGCAAGCTGGCCTTTGGCGAAGTACTTGGAGACGAATTCGGCGGTGCTGCCCCACGCGACAACGTCGATCCAGTCGGTGGCACGCTCGCCAGTGTTCTTATCTTTGATGTCCCGGTTGCAGGCTACCGTGAAAGAGGCCACTGCAGTGCCGGCCTGGGTGTGGCGCAGTTCGGGATCCTTGGCCAGGCGTCCCATGACCACAATGTGATTCAGCATATGATTGGTTCCTCCTTAGTACTTACGCATCCTTGCTAACGATGATAGAACGCATCACATTGGGGTTGATGCGCATCAGACGGTCCAGCTCAGCGGGGAAAGCGGGATCAGAGGAGAAGGTCATGAGGACATAGTAGCCCTCGTCCAGATCGTTGATGAGATAAGCCAGCTTGCGCTTGCCCCACTCATCGATTTCGCTGACGGTGCCGTGAGATTCGGCCAGCTCCTTGAAGCGGGCCACCACAGCTGCGGTGTCCTCCTCGCCCAGAGTGGGGTTGATGATATAGAGCACCTCATAATTGCCGTTCAGTTTTGCCATGTGTGTTGCACCTCCTTGTGGACATATGGCCGCCGGTCTCGCCGGCGGCAAGGATGTTCAGCCGCCTCAAAAGGCGGCAGACTTACCCATTATAATGGAAAAACCGCGAATGTCAAGGAGAAAATTGCGGTTTTGCCCCTGTTTTTTGCCCGAAAATCGTCAGATTTTTGCCGGATCCCAGGGTAAAAGTGCCCATATGCCGGGAAAACGGCGGGGCAAAGCGGCGCATCTCCTGCCCGGGGATGCGCCGCTTGGTTGTGTTTGTCCTCTTGCTTGCTGTGTTGGCTTAGCCGGATCAGAAGTCTGCGTTGCCCACGGTGCGGGGGTGGAGCTCCACGTCCCGGATGTTGGAGATACCGGTGAGGTACATCACCATGCGCTCGAAGCCCAGGCCGTATCCCGCGTGCCGGCAGGAGCCGTAGCGGCGGAGGTCCAGATACCACCAGTAGTCCTCTGCCTTGAGGCCCAGTTCCTGCATTCGCTTCTCCAGCACATCCAGCCGCTCTTCTCTCTGGCTGCCGCCGATGATCTCGCCGATGCCCGGCACCAGGCAGTCCGCCGCGGCCACGGTCTTGCCGTCGTCGTTGAGGCGCATGTAGAAGGCCTTGATCTCCTTCGGATAGTCCGTTACAAACACCGGGCGCTTGTACACCTGCTCGGTGAGGTACCGCTCGTGCTCGGTCTGGAGATCGGAGCCCCATTCCACTTTGTAGTCGAAATGGTCGTTGTTCTTCTTCAAGATCTCCACGGCCTCGGTGTAGGTGACCCGGGCAAAGTCCGAAGAGGCCACATGCTCCAGGCGGGCCTTCAGGCCCTTGTCCACGAAGCTGTTGAAGAAGTTGATCTCATCGGGGCAGCGGGCCATCACAGTCTTGATGATATACTTGATCATGTCCTCGGCCAGGTTCATGTCGTCTTCCAGGTCTGCGAAGGCGATCTCCGGCTCGATCATCCAGAACTCGGCGGCGTGGCGCTGGGTGTTGGAGTTCTCCGCCCGGAAGGTGGGCCCGAAGGTGTACACGGAGCCGAAGGCCATGGCGAAGTTCTCGGCGTTCAGCTGGCCGGACACGGTGAGGTTGGCCCGTTTGCCGAAGAAGTCCTTGCTGTAGTCCACGGAGCCGTCCGGCAGTCTCGGGGGATTGGCCATGTCCAGGGTGGTTACCTGGAACATCTCGCCTGCGCCCTCGCAGTCCGAGGCGGTGATGATGGGGGTGTGGATATAGGTGAAGCCCCGATCCTGGAAGAAACAGTGGATGGCGTGGGCCGCAGCGCTCCGAACACGGAAGGCGGCGGAGAAAAGGTTCGTGCGGGGGCGCAGATGCTGGATGGTGCGCAGATACTCCACGCTATGGCGCTTCTTCTGCAGGGGATAGTCCGGGGAGGACGTGCCTTCCACGGCGATGGAATCGGCCTTGATTTCCAGGGGCTGCTTTGCCTCCGGGGTGAGCACCACGGTGCCTTTCACGATAAGTGCGGTGCCGACGTTCTGGGAGGCGATCTCCTTGTAGTTGGCCAGGATATTGCTGTCCATCACCACCTGCAGGTTTTTGAAGCAGGAGCCGTCGTTCAGTTCGATGAACCCGAATGTCTTCATGTCCCGGATGGTGCGGGCCCAGCCCATGACGGTAACGGTCTGATTTGCCAGCTGTTCGCGGTCTGCGAACACAGCGGCCACAGTGATGCGATCCAAAACAGTCCCTCGATTCTTTTGAAAAAGTAGTCTGCAGCGGCTGGGATCGTCTGTATGCCGCTGCTGCGTAGAAGACTATACCAAAACGGGGAGAAAGTCAACCGAAAATGCAAGAATGAGGGGAGGAAAAAGCACAAACCGGCGGTGGGACCGCCGGTTTGTGGGACAATGGCATCGGATTGCAGTGTGGTTGGCGCTGTATGGGCCGGGTTACTCCCTGCCGCCCAGGAGGAGAATCTTCTGTTCCACCTTGGGACCCAGCCAGAAGACCAGACCCCTGCCGCCGAAGAAAGACGCCAGGGAGACGGCTGTCAACAGGAGAACCAGAGGTGTTTGACCGCTGTGCTTCATCCGACACGCCCCCGTTCTGCCTGAGACTGCCGGACGCTGGAGCGCCGGCGCCGAAGGGTTCCAATCAAGTTACCGGTGAGGGCGAAGAGCGCGGTGATGCCGGCACAGGGAAGAGACAGGGGACCAGCATCATAGAAGACGGCAAGGGCGGCGAGAAGGAAAAGACCGATGGCGATGGGATAGAGGGGACAGATGCCGTGCCGCCGTCCCAGGGAGACGCCCGGTACCAGACTGCAGAGGGCTGCCAGGGGAGACACCAGGAAGCAGGCCCACACCTCCAGCCGGTCCATAGCGGGGGCGTGGAAGAGATGCAGCAGGCCGAGCAGCAGGGCGGGAACGGCCAGGCACAGGAGCGCCGCAAATCCCAGATGGGGCAGCGTCTCCCGCACTTTCAGGGGAGAGACCGGCGGGGCGAGACCCAGCCGTTCCCGAATGGCATCCAGCTCAAACCACCAGCTCAGCCAGCGGCCGAACCAGATCAAGAGATACAGCAGGACCAGGATTCCCAGTTCCGCCAGCCAGATGACAAAGCTGCCCCGATTCCAGCCGGAGAGCCAGAGAAGGGCGGAGGATATGGCTGCAGAATAGGCGAAGTGGAGAAGAGAGCGGATCAAGAGCTCCTTGCCGTCCTCTGCAAAGGGAAGGGTGGCTACACCGATGCCGGCTCCTAAGGCGAAGTACAGCCCATATTGGATGAGACCGGCGAGAAAAGCGGAGCCTGTGGCAGCGGCGAGGGTGCTGGAGACCGCCTGGAAGGGCAGAGAACTTCCTGGGAGGAACACCAGATCCTCTCCGCTGATGGCGTTGAAGAAGCCGCCCAGGCAGAAGAAAAACAGGGTGCCTGCCAGACCTCCAGCCAGGATGCGGATCATCCAGGCCTGCAATTCCATATCATAGTCTTTCTCTTTCATATTGGTCTCACCTCCTTATAATCCCACCGCTTCTTTGAGCTTCTTCACATACCGCCGGGATGCATATGCCGTGGCGGCACCGTTGGCCAGAGTGATGCGGATGGTCCCGGTGATGGAGAGGTCCAATGATGTGACCCGGTTCAAATTGATGAGCTCTCCATTGGACACCCGGACGAACTTCGCTGACCTCAGGCTCTCCTCTAACTCATAGATCCGCTGCTTTACGGTGTATGTGCCCTTCTCCGTCTGACAGACTACCCCTTTCCCGTCTGTCTGGAAGAGGAGAATGTCCTGCAGGGGCAGCATTATCACCTGATTGTCCCGATAGGCGGTGAAGGTGGCGGCCTCGCCGGCAGATTCCAGCTGCTTGATCAATGCCTCGATCTCCGGCGTGCGGGCGGAGGCATACAGTACGGCATGGGGATCTTTCAGCGTTGGGTCCAGTTTCAGTTCTACCCGCATGCGGCATGCCTCCTTTCGGTTTCCTGTGCTCAGTATAGACCAAGGCGGGGTTGATGTCCAGTGTTGAGAGATAGATGGTGTTCTCCGGCGGATAGACGGTGCGGGGCAGGGGGACAGGTGGAGAGATGGCGGATGGAAATTTCTGAAAGATGCACGAAGCTCACAAAAACTACACAAATGAAGTTGTAGAGAGACCTTGTGTGACGGTATAATATTTTATAAACATGCGCTGAAATACACGCTGACGCACTAAAACTTGTATAATCGTCCACGAATTTGACATTTTGTCCACTTGAAATCTTGCATGTGCATTGGGTTTATTGAACATGCAACAGGAGCACTAAGGAGGGCTTGACTATGAAATCATGCTGGAGAAAGTGGCTGGCAGGACTGCTGTCCATAGCCATGCTTTTT
>CANQII010000174.1 GCA_947623875.1 uncultured Oscillospiraceae bacterium | reverse complement strand
AAGATGTCGTCAAAGCCGCGGAAGAGGATGGAGCCCTTGTGGGTCACCTTATGGCGGAAGACGCCGAACATCTTCTCCGGGAGAGGGATTTTGGGGATGCCGTAGTGGTAGTAGAGGCCGGCCTGGGCACCCCAGCAGATGTGGAAGGTGGAGTGCACATGGCTCTTGCTCCATTCCATGATCTCTGTTAGCTCCTGCCAATACTCCACCTCTTCGAAGGGCAGGTGCTCCACCGGGGCCCCGGTGATCACCATGCCGTCAAAAAAGGCGTCCCGGACCTGATCGAAGGTCTTGTAGAAGGCCAGCATGTGCTCCTCCGGGGTGTGCCGGGGGATTCGGCTCTCCACTTTCAGCAGTTCCATCTCGATCTGCAGGGGGGTGTTGCCCAGAAGGCGGGCCAACTGGGTCTCTGTAGTGATCTTGGTGGGCATCAGGTTGAGAATGAGAATCCGCAGGGGACGGATATCCTGGGAGATGGCCCGAAGCTCGTTCATCACGAAGATGTTCTCATCCTCCAGAACTTTGGTGGCGGGCAAATTGCTGGGTATTTTAATGGGCATGGTATCTTCTCCTATTCCAGAACCGGGCTGGGACCCGAAACTGCTCCTTGTCTCTGGATGTTAACACAGGATGGGAAGGGTGTCAAGGCACCTGCAGGGAAATCCAACACTTGCAGAGGCGGTATGTGGCCAAAATGGGATAAAGTACCGCAAAAATAGGGCAAAGTGGCGGAAAAACCATGGAATCGGCGCAAATTCGGCGATTTTTCCTTTGACTTAAACGGCTTATCGGGATTATAATTGCTCCCGTTGACTATTTGAGAAGAAAAGGGAGGTTTTCCGCTTGAAGCTGATTTTCCGGTATTTGCGCCGGTACAGCGGAAGTGTGGCCCTGGTGATGACGGTGAAGCTGCTGGCCACCATGTGTGAGCTGATGCTGCCCGCCATCCTGGAACACCTGTTGGACAAGGTGGTTCCGATTGGAGACATCGTGCAGATCCTGCTCTGGGGTCTGCTGATGGTGGCAGCGGCGATTCTCACCCGGCAGCTGAATGTAACGGCCAACCAGAGGGCAGTGGAGAATGCGCACAATATCTCATACGATGTGCGCCAGGCGCTGTTCAAGAAGACCGTGAACCTCACAGGGTCCCAGTTTGACGCCTTCGGGCTGCCCAGCATCATCAGCCGTATGACCAGCGACAGCTACAACGTGCAGTCCTGTGTGCAGTCTCTCCAGACCCTGTGCATCCGGGCGCCCATTCTGCTGGTGGGCAGCATCATCCTGGCCCTCACCATGGATGTGCAGCTGGCCCTGATCATGATTCTGATGGCACCCATCCTGGTGGTGGTGTGCATCAGCGTGTCCCGCTTCGGCATCCCCATGTTCCACAAGGTGCAGGAGCGGCTGGACGATGTGGTGCGGATCATGCGGGAGGACATCACCGGCATCCGGGTGGTGAAGGCGCTGAGTAAGGAAGAGTACGAGAAGAGACACTTTGGCGCCGCCAACGAGGCCATGACAGCCCAGGACATCAAGGCCAGCACCGTGATGGCCCTGCCCGGCCCCATTATGCAGATGTGCGTCAATGCAGGTCTTGTGATCGTGGTGCTGCTGGGTGCCTACCGGGTGAATGCCGGCCTGATGGAGGAGGCCGTGATTCTGGCCTTCCTGCAGTACTTCAACATGATCGGCATGGGCATCATGGGCATCAACCGGATCTTTATGATGGTGAGCCGCGCCTCCGCCTCGGCAGACCGGATCGATCAGGTGATCCAGGCCCCAGAGGATCAGAGAGTATTGTCCCTGGACGAGGCCAAGCAGCCCTCCGGAGACGACTTTATCCGCTTTGAAGACGTGAGCTTCAGCTACGGCGAGGGCTCCACCAACCGGGAGGGCTTTGCCGGCAGTGAGCGGGAGAAGTGCCTCAGCCACATCAGCTTCTCCATCCGCAAGGGGGAGAGTCTGGGCATCATCGGTTCCACCGGCTGCGGCAAGAGCACCATTCTGAACCTGCTGATGCGCTTCTACGACACGGAAGAGGGCGGCGTCTTTTTGGACGGCAAGGATGTCCGCACCTATGACAAGGACGAGCTGCACCGGCGCTTCGGCGTGGTCTTCCAAAACGACATGATCTTCAACGACACCCTGCGGCGGAACATCACCTTCGGCAGAGACATCCCGGAGGACCAGATCCTGCAGGCGGTAGAGGACGCCATGGCGGCGGAGTTCATCAACGGACTGGACGCAGGCCTGGACTACATGGCGGACATCAAGGGCGCCAACCTGTCCGGCGGCCAAAAGCAGAGAATGTACATCGCCCGGGCACTGGCGGGGAATCCGGAGATCCTGATCCTGGACGACTCCTCCTCCGCCCTGGACTACAAGACGGACGCTGCCCTCCGCAAGGCCATCTTCAGCCACTATCCCAACTCTACCACTATCATGGTGGCCCAGCGGGTGAGCTCGGTACAGAGCCTCACCAATATCCTGGTGCTGGAGGACGGCAAGTGCATCGGCTACGGAGACCACGCCCATCTACTGAAGACCTGTCCCACATACCGCACCATCTATGAGACCCAGATGGGTGCTCTGGCCTGAGAGGAGGGAATCTGCATGCCTGGACGTGGAGACCGGGGCGGTAAGAAACAGAAGCCGAAGGATGCGAAAGGCACCCTGCTGCGGATTCTGAAGTATCTCAGCTCCTATTTGGCCGTGGTCATCGTACTGCTGATCTGTGCCTTTGCCAGCAACATCGGCAACCTGCTGGGCCCCCAATTCGCCGGGGAAGCCATCGGTGAGGTGGAGGCCGGCGCCGGCAACATCAACTTTGAACGCGTGTTCTACTACTGCAAATTGATGCTGATCGCCTATGTGGGCGGCAACATCCTCTCCTTCCTGGTGAGCCAGGGAATGATGCGGGTGTCCCGGAGGGTGGCCCGCCGGATGCGCAAGGACATCTTTGACAAGCTCATGACCTTGCCTGTCCAGTATTTCGACCGCAACCAGGCCGGCGACATCATCAGTCGTGTCTCCTATGACGTGGACGTGGTGTCCACCAGCCTTGCCACCGATGTGGTACAGATCCTCACCAGTACGGTAACGGTGGCGGGATCGTTTATCATGATGTGCATCATCTCGCCGCCTCTCGTGACCTGTATGCTCATCACCATACCCATCTCCATCGCGTACACCCGCTACATGGGCAAGCGCACCCGGCCTCGCTACTCCAGGCGCAGTGCCGCATACGGCACCATGAACGGCTTTGTAGAGGAGATGTTCTCTGGCCAGAAGACCATCCTGGCCTATGCCTATGAGGACGGCGTCTGCGACGAGTTCAGCGAGATCAACCACGGCGCCGCCAATGCCTACCGAGACGCAGACTCCCTTGGTATGACGATGGGCCCCACCATTGGCATGATCTCCAATCTGGGCCTCGCTATGATCGGCCTTCTGGGCGCCGTCTTCTACCTCTACAAGATCGTGGGTCTCAAGCAGATCTCCACCTTCGTGCTGTACTCCCGAAAGTTCTCCGGCCCTATCAACGAGATCGCCAACATCATCAACGAGATCTACTCCGCCCTGGCCGCCGCGGAACGGGTGTTCCAACTGCTGGATCAGCCGGAGGAACTGGAGGACATTTACGGCGCCGAGGAGCTCACCGATGTGGCGGGTAAAGTTGAGGCGGATCACGTCTCCTTCGGCTATCTCCCGGAGAAGACCATCCTTCACGACCTCAGCCTGCTGGCAGAGCCCGGCCAGACCGTGGCCATCGTGGGACCCACCGGTGCCGGCAAGACCACGGTGATCAACCTTCTCATGCGCTTCTACGACACGGACAGCGGTGCCATCCTGGTGGACGACAAGGGCATCCGGACTCTCACCCGGAAAAGCCTCCGCCGGGCCTACGCCATGGTGCTGCAGGACACCTGGGTATTCCGGGGCACCATTTTTGAGAACATCGCGTACGGCAAAGAGGGGGCTACCATGGATGAGGTGGTGGCCGCCGCCAAGGCTGCCCGCATCCACAGCTACATCATGCGCCTTCCCGAGGGCTACAACACCGTGGTGAGTGAGGACGGCGGCAACATCTCGAAAGGCCAGAAACAGCTGCTCACCATCGCCCGGGCCATGCTCTACGACACCCGGATGCTGATCCTGGACGAGGCCACCAGCAATGTGGACACCCATACGGAACAGCAGGTGCAAAAGGCCATGCGGGAACTGATGAAGGGCAAGACCAGCTTTGTCATCGCCCACAGACTGAGCACCATTCAGAATGCAGACAAGATCCTGGTGATGAACCACGGCGACGTGGTGGAGCAGGGCACCCATGATGAGCTCATGGCCGCCAAGGGCTTCTACTACCAGATCTACGCATCCCAGTTCGAATAAGAGACGGCCGCCAGGCCGGACAGGAGATGAGATACCATGGACAACCGGATCCCGCTCTTCCTGTTCGGCCTGGCATTTTTCTTGGCCCTTTTGCGGGGATTTCTCCGAAAGGGCAAGGGTATCGTTGCAATCCTGGCAGAACTTTGCACCGCCGCCGGCGTCCTCACCGGTCTCGCCGCGGGGATGGACCTGCAGGCGCTGGGCACCCCGCTGCTGGCGGTGTGCGCCGCTGCCCTTGTAAGCCTGATGCTGCCGGAGAGAGGGGGCAGTGCTTCGTGAACTTTAACGCCCCGGTATTTCTCCTCTTCTGCCCGCTGGTGTGTCTCGTCCACTGGCTGCTGCCCCATAAGCTCCGGTGGATGTGGCTGCTCCTCTCCAGTTGGGTCTTCTACTTCTATTGGAATCCCTGGACCGGGCTGCTGCTGATCGGGATCACCCTGGTGTCCTGGCTCTGCGGCAGGGGGATCGCCAAGACAGAGAATATGGCCGGAAAGCGGGCGCTGCTGATCTTAGCCTGTATCGTGTCCCTGGGGTGCCTCGCCATCTTTAAATATGCCGGCTTTCTGGCGGAACTGGCGGGTCTGAACCTCACCTTGCAGATTCTCCTGCCCGCCGGTATCTCCTTCTACACCTTTCAGACCCTGTCCTATGTGATCGATGTCTATCGGGGGACCATCGCCCCGGAGAAGCACTTCGGATACTACGCCCTCTTTGTGTCCTTCTTCCCGCAGCTGGTAGCCGGCCCCATCGAGCGGCCGGAACATTTGTTGCCTCAACTGCGGCAAAAGCGGGTGTTTTCCCGAGAGAATCTCACCGCCGGCGGCTGGCTGTTGCTGGAGGGGTACTGCAAGAAGATCCTTTTGGCAGACGGTCTGGCGCCCTACGTGGACCGGGTGTTTGCCAACCCCGCACTGGCCACGGGACCGGAGACGATCCTCGCCACCATCCTCTTTGGCCTTCAGATCTATTGCGATTTCTCCGGGTATTCCTCCATCGCCCGGGGCACCGCCAAGATCCTGGGCATCGACCTCATGGAGAACTTCAAACGGCCATACGAGGCCCACTCTGTCCGGGAATTCTGGCGCCGCTGGCACATCAGCCTCACCGGCTGGTTCACGGACTACGTGTATATCCCCCTGGGGGGCAGCCGGCGAGGGACCGTGCGGCAGATCTGCAATATTCTCATCGTCTTCTTCCTCAGCGGCCTCTGGCACGGCGCCGGGTGGAACTTTGTGGCTTGGGGCATGCTTCACGGCCTATACCAGGCCTGCTCGGTGGTTTGGACAAAATATCGGCCGGCGGGGAGAGAGCAGAGACAGCCTGGGATCGGTGCCGTGGTGCGCACTTTCCTTCTGGTGTCCATCCCCTGGCTTTTCTTCCGGGCCCCCTCTATGGCGGATGCCATGGCTATGCTGTCTCACTTGGGGACAGGCTGGAAAGATCTTCCCCAGACGGTGGCTTCTTTCCTGCCTTCGGTCCTTCCAGTGCTGTGCCTGCCCCTCGTTGAGCGGCTCCAGGACCGCAAGCCCCGGGAGGCATCGGCCTCCGCCCTGGCGGTGTTCTGCTGTATCGTAGCGGTGTCTCTGGCCTGGCTTGCCCAGCAGGCCGGGGGAGGGCCCAACGCCTTCCTCTACTTCCAGTTCTGAGGTACAGCCATGAAGAGACAAACTTGGATATACCGGCTCACAGCGGCCCTGCTGCTGCTCATTCCGGCGGTGCTGCTGGTCTGGGGTTTTCTCCTCCCGCCCCAGTATGAAGAGACCTTTTTGGGAGAACTGCAGGGGAAAGTGGACCTGCTGGAGGGAGAGAGCGAGAAGCCCCGGATCATTCTGGTGGGCGGCAGCGGTATTGCCTTCGGAGCAGACAGCGCTCTCATCGAGCGGGAACTGCCGGACTATAGAGTGATCAACTTCGGAATGTACGCAGCCTTGGGCACCACTGTGATGATGGACCTGTCTCAGGACTTTGTGCGGGAAGGGGACATTGTGATCCTCCTCCCGGAGCAGCAGGCCCAGACCCTCTCCGCCTTCTTTGATCCCCATGTGTTCTGGCAGGGCCTGGACGGGGCGTACGGTCTTCTGGGAAAACTCCCGGGAGAGAAGCTGCTGCAGCTGGCCGGCGCCTTCCCCCAGTTTGCCGGAGAGAAGTTCTCCTGGTTCCTCCGAGGCGAGATGCCCTCCCCAGAGGGGGTATACCGCCGGGATGTGTTCAACGCCCACGGGGATGTGGAGAGCCCCCTGGCAGACTGCAACCGGATGCCCGGCGGTTACGATCCAGACACCCCTATCCTCTTTGACGAGACCCTCCTGGAGGACGGTTTTGTGGAGCGGGTCCGGGACTATGCCAAGGCGATTGCTAAGGCCGGCGGCACCCTGTGGTATGGGTGCTGTCCCATGAACGCCGCTGCAGCCCAGGATCTCTCCACTCTCGACGACTTCTACACCGCCCTGCAGACCCGGCTGGGCATCCCCCTGGCCGGCGATCCCCGGGACTTC
>CANQII010000173.1 GCA_947623875.1 uncultured Oscillospiraceae bacterium | reverse complement strand
AAGGAGTTGAAGGTGTACAGCTCCTCGCCGGGCTTGTGGCCCAGCTGCTTCTCCGCCGGGATGTCCCAGACGGCCACAGCCTCGTCTACCGCGGGATACTCGGCCTCGCCAGATGCTGCGATCACCTTGGTGGCCCCGGCGGGGATGGCCACATGGTATCCAAAGCTGTATGCGGCGCTGCCGCCAGATACCTCCAGATCGGCGATCTCATAATAGCCCTCCAGAGCACCGGCGTCATCGGCCCAATATAGCCGATAGCTGCCGTCCTCCGCGGTGAGGGTGATGGTGCCCTCGGCGTAACCCGGGGTGGCGGCGTTGCTGCCGGAGAATGCATAGGCCAGCGCTGCCTCAGGTATCGGCGGTTCGGTGGGCTCCGGGGTAGGTTCCGGTGTGGGCTCCGGCGTGGGTGCCGGAGTGTTGGCTGGGGCCTCTGTCTGGACAGGCGCCTCGGTCTGGGTGTTGGGGTCCGGTTCGTTGGGGTTTGCAGGGGCATTGCTCTGGCAGCCCGCCAGCAGCAGCGCCAGGACGCAGCACAGTGCGATCCATGCCTTCAGGTTTTTCATACTTTTCTCCCTTTCCTTCTGCCATGGTACGGCAGTTCTCCCCCTGAGTGTACCATCAGGCCGCACAGAGGAAAAGGCGAAAAGGAGGGTTGTTTTTGTCGATTTTTAACCTCCTTGTCCCTCACGCAGCCCGAGAAGCACCTCAGCAGGAGGCGCTGTCCGTCTCATCCGAGGCTGCACACTGCCTCCAGAACGGCCCGGCTGCGGCCATCATCCCCCGGTCTTCCAAAGGTCTTCCAAAACCTGCTGTTTTCACAACCTCCGGAAATCCCCGTTGACAGTTTTACCATTTCCTGATATTCTAGATGTATTCAAATTAGCCAAAAGATGGGTCAGATTGCGGTCTATTGGACGAGGGATCGCGGCCGCCCGCACCGTCCTCTGGAGGGGCTGCCGGAGCAAAAGATGAGGCTTGCGGCGGCATCCCTGCAGGGGCTTTCGGACACTGTTCTGCAAGAGAACACTTTCTGAGAATCAGCAAGTGCCATCTCCCTACAGGGCAAACGGAGGCGTGTTGGAGCGGTATTGGTTCTCTCTCCAAAGGTGCGGTCCCGATCGGTGAGATCGCACCAGACCGCAGGGTACATTGTAAAGGGGGCGCATTTTTCATCGAGACACAAGCCAAGGGAAGCAGAGGTATCATTCACACAGCAGCGCAGGAAATTGGTATTGGTAACAGGACGGTTCAGGATAGAGGAGGTTTTAGAATTGTACACAAGAAAAATGATGCGTGAAGCAGTACAGGAATTCCGGGGCTACTCCTGGGGAGAGTACTACGAGACCGCCCCCTCCGAGGCTTGCAAAGACAGAATCGCATTCATGTTCTGCTTCAGCCGGTACGGAGACGAGGGCTACTTCAAGGATCCGGATGAATTCCGGCAGGAGCGGGACAAGCTGGAGGCAAAACTGGACCTGGCAGACTGGCAGCACCTGATGAAGTGCTCCGGAAAGAACCCGTGGAGCACCAAGTGCAGAAACATGGTGGAGAAGCTGCAGGCCGAGCAGGACACCAGAGTGGCGGCCGTGTAGCTCCAACGTCTGTAGCACTCGATGCGGGGAGAACCGCTGCTCTGTAGCGGTGTGTTCTCCCCAAAATGCGTGAATCAAGAGAGCAACTCATCTGCCTGTTTTCTCGCCAATGGAACTGGGAATGGGCAAAGGAGGGTATGCATTGTACACCAAGGAAATGATGGATGCTGCCGTACAGGTCTTTCTATGCAATGATGCTTGGCGGAAATACTACGAAACCGCCCCGTCTGATGCCTGCAGGGACCGCATCGCATTTGGTTTTTGCCACAGCATCAACAACTACCAGGATTACTTCAAGGACCTGAGAGAGTTTAAGTGGGAAGAAGCCAAACTGGAATCCAGGTTGGACTTGGAGGACTGGAAACACCTGTTGAAGTGGTCCGGCCACAACCCATTGCGCACCATGTACAGGAACAAGGTGTTGAAACTCCAGGCGGAGCAGGACCGAATTGCTGAGGCATCCCCGGAAGAGGCACAAAAAGTCAAACTGGAGATCGCCCTTTCCAATGCGGAGGGTCGCATTCTGGATGCCATCCACGCCTTTGACGATGCCTTTCAAAAAGCTTCCGAAGACGGAGAAGCACCAACGGTGGAGCAGTTCCAGCAGTACCTGCATTACCTGGTCTCGGATACCAGGCGAATCTACGCAGACATGCTCACGGTGTACCTGGACGCCACCCGAGGGGAAAAAGCATCAGACAGAAAGCCCACCTATCAGCAGTTCAAAGATATGGTCTGGCTCAAGTTCCAGCAATACGAGCCCGAGATCTCCCTGGATGACGCCACTGCGTTCCTGCACGATGAGGATGCATACATTCGGGAGAAGTATGAGCTTCTCTCCCAGAAGTTTGATCGCGGCGCAATCTCCGCCCGAGAGATGATGGGCGAACACATGGACGTCCTGGTGCGCATGCTCTCCATGAAGTACTAACCATCATATTGTACATGCAGCGGGGTGCCGTCCGGCACCCCGCTTTTGCTGCTTGATCAAACTGGCTGCAGGATTTCAAAGGGCTGGCGCTGTGCAGCGCACAGCGCCAGTCCGGAAATGCGTTTTCTTTGCAGAATGTTGCCGATCAGATCTGCATCCCGCAGGCGGTGATGTTCTTCCCGCCGGCCTCCTCCATGCCGCGCCGGTCCTTGTCCATGGAAGACCAGAAGGAGAATCCGCCAGAGAGGTTGTACACCTCGGAGGCGCCGTGCTGCATGAGAATCCGGCAGGCCACATAGCCCCGGAGACCCACCTGGCAGGTGACGTAGATCTTCTTGGAGAGGTCGATCTCCCCCAGCCGATCCCGGATCTGCTGCAGCGGGATGTTGATAAAGCCAGGGATTGCACCCACGCGCTGCGGCTCCTCAGGGTTGCGGACATCGATCTTCACAGCGTCCTCCGGCAGGCCTGCCACATCCTCTGCATAGATAGGATGGACCATACCCTGCAGCACGTTTTGAGCCACAAAACCCGCCATGTTCACCGGATCCTTGGCACTGCTGAATGGTGGTGCATAGGCAAGCTCCATCTCGGCGAGATCGTCCACCGCGAGGCCGAAGCGGATAGCGATGGCGAGATCATCGATGCGCTTGTCCACGCCCTCTCCCCCTACGATCTGGGCGCCCAGAATCTTGCCGCTGTCCTGGAACAGCAGCTTTACGGTCATCTGGGTACCGCCGGGGTAGTAGCCGGCGTGGCTGGGAGAGACGGTGATGGTCTTACGGTACGGGATGCCGGCGGCTTTGAGAGACTCCTCTTTCTCGCCGGCGCTGGCGGCGGTGAGATCGAAGAACTTCAGGATGGAGGTGCCGATGCTGCCCTTGTATGCGGCCTCTTTCCCGCAGATCACGTCTGCCACGATTCTGGCCTGCTTGTTGGCGGGACCGGCCAGCGGGATCCGCTGCTGCTTGCCGGTGATCAGGTTCTCCACCGTGGCAGCGTCTCCCAGGGCGTACACATCCGGAGCGCTGGTGCGCAGCTGTTTGTCCACCAGAATCTCTCCTCGAGAACCCAAGGCGATACCGCTGTCCCGGAGGAATCCGGTCTCCGGCGCCACCCCGATAGACAGGATCACCATCTCTGCCGGCACGGCGGTGCCGTCCTCCAAAAGGACACTGTCCTTGGTGAAGCCGGTGAGCTTCCGGTTCAGCCAGAGGCCCATGCCGGCAGCCCGGATACGGTTGTGCAGGGCGTGGGCCATATCCATGTCCAGGTTGGCCATCACATGAGGCGCGGCCTCCACCACAGAGACCTGCAGCCCCCGCTGGACCAGATTCTCCGCCATCTCCAGGCCGATGAATCCGCCGCCGATCACCGCCGCGGTCTTGGGCTTTGCCTGGGCGATGTGCTCGTAGATGGCATCGGTGTCCGGGATGTTCCGGAGGGTGAAGACGGCGTTTTCCTCCATGCCGGGCATCTTCGGCCGGACGGGAGCGGCCCCGGGAGAGAGTACCAGCGCGTCATAGGACTCCTGGTAGGTCTCGCCGGTGCTGTGGTTGAGAATACATACCGTTTTGGCAGCGGTGTCCACTGCGGTAACCTCATGGAGCACCCGCACATCAATCCGGAAACGGTCTCGGAAGGCCGCAGGCGTCTGCAGCTGCAGCGCCGCCCGGTTCTGGATGTCTCCGCCGATATAGTACGGCAGGCCGCAGTTGGCAAAGGTGATGTAGGGCCCCTTCTCCAGTAGGATGATCTCCGCCGTCTCGTCGTTGCGGCGCAGCCGTGCGGCTGTGCCGGCACCGCCGGCCACGCCGCCCACAATCAGAACTTTCATCGCGCATGACGCTCCTTTTCAATTGACAGGGCTTCCAAGGGACCGCCCTTTTCAAAGCCTATGATACAACTCATACGTGCCACCTTCAAGTCATTTTAGTTAGAAAACGCCCACTTCTTGACGCATTTGCAAAACCGTAAATAAAATTCTACTAACAATCATTAATTTCCTTGCAGGAATTTTGGTATCTATTTTAACCTATGTGCACTGTATGTTTTTGCACAGGATACACCTTGTCTGGCCTGGGCCGCCGTACGGATGCATTTTGTTTTGGGAACCGCACTTTCCCCGGCCAAATGCGCGGAACGGCGCCGACCCGCTTCCGTTGTTTAAAACACGGCGGAGCCTGTTCAGGACAGCAGCAGCACGTCACTCCGCCCTTCAGCCATGGCCTGGAGCATGGTAAAGCCGGAAATGCTGCAAATGGCATAGTCCTCCCGGCGGTCTTTGTCTCCCCAGGGAACCCGTTTTGCCTTGTCCATAAAGTCTATGAGCACATCTGTCCCGGACGGCTTCTCCCGGAAGCGGCAGGCTCCGAAGAGGATATCCTTCTGCTCTACGGTATCCGCTGCCACGATGTCCAGGAAGACCTCTCCGTCCCACCAGGCCCCACCTGGCAGTACAGCGCCGGCAGCTGTCCCGTGGCACTGCGATCCAGGATGTCCTTGTCCGGTGCAGGCACAGTCGTCTCCGCCCGCGCATCCCGATTGTACCGCAATTGGCGCCGCTGCACAATCAAAGTTCTCCATTTCTCCTGAAATATCTTCCGATCTTTCGAAAAAGGGCTTTCTATTTTCGCCTTTTTCCTGTATACTTGTCCAGAGCACCGGCAGCAGCCTGTCTGCCCGCCGGCGCGGAAAGGAGGGCCGCGCATATGGCACCCGTCCAGCCATCCAGCCAGCAAAACAGCACCG
This sequence comes from uncultured Oscillospiraceae bacterium, assembly GCA_947623875.1. GTDB lineage: Bacteria > Bacillota > Clostridia > Oscillospirales > Oscillospiraceae > Enterenecus. The sequence goes on along the minus strand of CANQII010000173.1, from coordinate 1,615 downwards.
CAGACTTCCAGCGCATTCTGGCAGAACACGCCGCCCGGTACCCCCGCATGGAGGCCCAGGACTACGGCAAGCTGCTCTTTCAACATGTCTTTGGCCCGGAGCATCTTCTCACCGATCCAGACCGGGCGATCCTGTGGATCGCAAAAGAACAGCATGAGGTCTCGGAGGCCCATCCCACAGAGGACATCGGCAACGGGCTCAGCCGCATCTATCTGGACCCCATGTGGACGTTGGAGGCATTCCCCCTCCTGGTCAGACTGATGGTCCGCTCCGCCGCCGAGGTCCACGGCACCCGGGAAGACCTGGAGGACAAACTTCCCCTTCTGGGCGATCTGCCGGTCCCGGGGATGGCGGAGTGGCTGGCCCAGTGGAAGGCTGCCGGCTGTCCGGCGGTGCACCACAGTGAGACATACCGGGAGGCGTATCATCCCCATTACCGTCTGCTCCGCACCTGCTATGCCACCGTCTTTCCCGTGATTTCAGACCTCGCCAGCATGATCTGGGTGTACCCCGTGGTAATGGCGATAGACGGCCGGTGCGGCAGCGGCAAGACCTGGCTGGCCTCCCTTCTGGCGGAGCTCTTCCCATGCCGAGTGATCCACATGGACGACTTCTACCGCCCCATGGACCAGCGGGACCCCCACTGGAGGGAGATCCCCGCCGGGAACATGGACCTGCAACGGCTGAGAGACGAGATCCTGGAGCCCGCCTGGGCCGGGGAGGACATCCTGTACCGGCCATACAGCTGCCAGAAAGGGGCCTATCTCCCCGCAGAGGTGCTGCCGCCCCAGCCCCTCACCATAGTAGAGGGCAGCTACAGCCTCCACCCGGACCTGCGGGAGTACTACAATGCCCGCAAGGTGTTTCTCACCTGTTCCCCGGAGGTCCAGGCAGCCCGTCTCCAGAGGCGGGAGGGCCCCCACTACAGCTCCTTTGTGGACACCTGGATTCCCATGGAGGAGCGGTATTATAAGGCCTGCACTCCGGACAAGATCTGCACCCACCTCATCGACACCTCAGCCTGTTTCTGAACAATCCACTTCTCCGGGAGGTACCCGCACATGCAGTATCAGAACCCGATTCTCTACGCAGACTACTCCGATCCCGATGTCATCCGGGTGGGCCAGGACTACTACATGGTGGCCTCGTCCTTCACCTATCTCCCGGGAGTGCCTCTGCTCCACTCCCAGGACCTGGTGCACTGGGAGATCATCAACTACTGCGTCCCCTCTCTGCCGTTTGCCAAGTACAATCAGCCATCCCACGGCTCCGGCACATGGGCCCCCTCCATCCGCTATCACGATGGCACCTTCTACGTGTTTGTCCCCCTACCGGACGAGGGCATCTTCGTGGCCCGCGCTCAGGACCCGTACGGAACCTTTGTGCTGAATCAGCTCTGTGCCTCTGTGGGCTGGATCGACCCCTGCCCGCTATGGGATGACGACGGCAAGGCCTACATGGTATTCGCCTACGCCAGAAGCCGCTGCGGCATCAAGCACCGGCTCTCCGTGGTGGAGATCGATCCGGATTGCTCAAAGCTGCTGGGAGAGCCGGTGGAGATCTTCAACGGGGAGCAGATCGCCCCCACCACCGAGGGCCCCAAGTTCTACAAGTA
>CANQII010000172.1 GCA_947623875.1 uncultured Oscillospiraceae bacterium | reverse complement strand
TTTCAAACCACTGCGCATGAGATCATGAGAAAGGAATCAAGGGTATGAATATTTACGTTTCCGCGAGTGCAGAGCCCGGCGGGCGGGGCAGCTCCATGGCGCCGTTTCGCACCATAGCCGAGGCGTCTGCTATGGCCCGGTCTGGAGACCGCATCGTGGTGGGCCCCGGCATCTACCGGGAGTGGGTGGACCCTCCCTGCGGCGGCACCTCGGAGGAGGAGCGCATCACCTATATCGCCGGAGAGCCCGGCGAGGCCGTGATCTCCGGCGCGGAGCCGGTGCAGAACTGGACCCAGGTGGAGGGAGATGTCTGGACGGCCCGGGTGTCCAATGAGATCTTCCAACATCGGAATCCATACACCACGCTGGTCTCCGGGGACTGGTACATCGCCACCAAGGTCGCTCACCTGGGGGATGTGTATCTCAACGGGAAGTCCCTGTATGAGGTCACGGACCCGGAAGGGGTATACCATCCGGTGGAGTCTGCGGCCTCCTGGGATCGGGAGTTCTCCAAGTACACCTGGTACTGCAGCCAGGACGAGGAGACGAATGAGACGGTGTTTCTCGCGAACTTCCACGGCCTGGACCCCAACCAGGAGAACGTGGAGATCTCTGTCCGCCCCGCCTGCTTCTACCCCAGCGCTGAGGGCATCAACTACATCACCTTCTCCGGCTTCAAGGTCTGTATGGCCGCCACCCAGTGGGCCCCACCTACGGCGTACCAGGAGGGTATGATCGGCCCCCACTGGTCCAAGGGGTGGATCATTGAGGACTGCGAGGTGTACGAGTCCAAGTGCTGCGGCATCTCCCTGGGCAAGTACCTCCAGCCCAATAACGACAATAAGTGGCTTCATTGGAAGTACAAAGACGGCACCCAGACGGAGCGGGACTGCATCTGCCAGGCTCAGAGAGAGGGGTGGACCAAGGAGAGGATCGGCGGGCACATCATCCGCCGCTGCAACATCCACCACTGCGGCCAGACCGGCATTGTGGGGCACCTGGGCGGGGTGTTCTCTACCATTGAGGACAACCACATCCACCACATCAACAACAAGCAGAACCTGGCCGGGGCGGAGATCGGGGGCATCAAGATGCATGCCGCCATCGACGTGGTGATCCGGCGCAACCACATCCACCACTGCACCCGGGGGCTCTGGCTGGACCGGCAGGCACAAGGAACCCGCGTCACCAGGAACCTCTTCCACCACAACACCCTGCCCAACCTGGAGGGATTGGACCAGGTGCCCAGGGAGGCCCTGCAGGGTATGGGAGAGGACATCTTTGTGGAGGTGTCCCACGGCCCCACGCTTATAGACAACAACCTGCTGCTCTCCGCCCGCTCGGTGAAGCTCTGCAGCCAAGGCGTGGCGCTGGTGCACAACCTGGTCTGCGGCAGCCTGGTCTCTGTGGGCATCGGCACCAACAACGGGGCCAAGACCTTGAGCTCGCCTCGGTATACCCCATACCATGTGCCCCACCGCACGGAGATCGCCGGTTTCATGACCTTCCTCCACGGCGATGTCCGCTTCTACAACAACATCTTCCTCCAGCAGCCTCTCCACCCCTTCTTCCAGGCCGCCCTGGACCAGCCGCCGTCTGTCCCCAACGACTGGGATGACGGCAACTTCCGGGTGGGTACCTGCCCGTACAACGGCTACCCCACCTTCGAGGAGTGGGACAGGGAATTTGACGGGTACTGCGGCATGGGCAGCGAGCCCTCAGACCGGTACTACATGCATCTCCCGGTGTGGAGCAAGGGCAACGTGTACGCCAACGGAGCCAGACCCTGGGACAAGGAGACCGGGTATGTCTCGCTGGAGGATGTCTCCCTGCAGCTCATCGAGAAGGACGGCAGATACCTTCTGGACACCGATCTCTACGCCAAGCTCCAGAATCCGCCGGAGACCGATGCCGTGAGCACCGAGACCCTGGGCATGGCTTTTGAGCCGGAGCAGGCCTTTGAGAACCCGGACGGCACCCCTATAGACTTCAGCCAGGACTACATGGGCCGCAGACGGAGTCTCCTTCACCCCATGCCTGGTCCCTTCGAGCGGGCAGAGGACGCGAAGAAGGACCTCATTCAGATGAAGCGGGAGTTCTGAGGGAGCCCCAGACAACCCAATCCCAAGACAAACGGCACCGCCCGGCGAGAGATTCGCCGGGCGGTGCCGTGGTTGCTTCCGGAAAAAAGGTAGGGCAAAAGAAAACCCCAGAGCATTGGCAAACAACACTCTGGGGAGCGCAGAAGGAGGGATTTGAACCCTCGCTCGGCTCAACACCGACTACTCCCTTAGCAGGGGAGCCCCTTCGGCCTCTTGGGTACTTCTGCAGGTCGAATGATCGAAACGATGAAATTGTTTTTGGCGGAGAGAGTGGGATTCGAACCCACGGCCCTTTCGGGTCACCGGTTTTCAAGACCGGCTCCTTAAACCACTCGGACACCTCTCCAAAGCAGTTCTCAAACGCATGAGGTATACTAGCAGATTTCTGGGGCGCTGTCAAGGAGAATTTTTCAGGAATTTGCAGGAAATATTTGCTAGATTGGGAAGAAAAATGCGGATCGCTGCCGCCGCCCCGCTCAGGCGAGGGCGGCGGCGCCAAACTGGCAGAGCAGTAGCAGTACGGTGAGCACCGTGGGGACGGTGAGGGTGTCGTCCCCGTTGCGGGTGATGAGCTCGGTGTACGCCCCGGCGATAGCGGATACCAGTGCGGTGAGGAGAACCACCGGCAGAGACTGGCTGGTGAGACAGAGAAGGCACACGATCCCGGTGAGCATGGACACCGCCACCATGGAGAGGGAGCCCTCCCAGGTCTTCTTGGGGTCTGCCAGGGGAAGGTGAGTGGGGTGTTTGCCGAAGCGCTGACCGATGAGCCCTGCGGCGGCGTCCCCCATGCCCCACATGAGGATGGCGGTGGCGGCGATGGATTGGCTCTGGAAGAGACCCCAGGCCACTGCAGTAAGGGCGGCATCGGTGAAGAACAGGAGCAGCAGACTCCGGCAGATCTCCCCGGGCTTCTTCTGGGTGAGGAGCTCCGCAAAGCCGGACCAGTGCTGTAAAATGGTGAGAGGCGGATAGAGGACGATGGCGAAGAGAGCCAGGGTGATGGCCGCTGCCTGCCAGCTGTCCGCCAGAAGGATCACGATGGTGGAGGAGAGAAAGGCCACCCCGTGAAGCATCTTCCGAAAGACGGGCTTGGGAATCGCTACGAAGAAGTGGTGGACGGTGAGAAGAATGGCGGCTGCCGGGATGACAAAGGCCAGGAGATGGCCCATGCTCCGCAGGACGGAAAAGACATAGGGGATCTTGCTGAGATATTCCCGGTAGTGGAGGATAATGAGAGCGCCGCCCATCACGGTGAGGATCGCGCCGGTGACGAGGCCCACCGTGCGGCTGTCCACCCGGTTGGCGAACCGGGCGGAGTACAGAGACGCTGCGGTGGCGGTGGTGATGCAGATCAGCAATACCGGCCAGCGGTCCAGCACGATGGCGGGTGGATCACGATGTGGCTGATGGAGGCGATGAGGGCAGTGAAGGTCATGATAAAGGTGCTGGTGCCCACAGCGGTCTTCAGCTCCATGCCGAGGAAAGCGGTGAACACCACAAGCATCATCATCCCGCCGCCGGTGCCCACAAACCCGGTGCCGAAGCCGATGGTGAGACCGAAGAACAGGGAGATGGCGATACCCTTGGCGTCCAGTTTCTCCCCCTTGGATGCGGTGGTCTCCCGCTGGGTGTCCGGCTTGACGAGAAACCGGATGCCAATGCAGAAGGTGAGAAAGAGGGTAAAGCTGCCCAGCACCACGTTGCCGGCCTTCCAGGCGGCAAAACTGCCCAGGGTGCACATGGAGACGATACAGGCCAGCATGATCCAGCCCCGCTTCAGGTCTATGTTCTTGTGGCGGATGTAGGTGGCGGCGGAGACCGCAGAGCCCAGGATGTCCGAGGCCAGGGCGATGGCGGTGGCCTGGTATGCCCCCGTCTCCCCGGAGAAGGAGGGACAGAGCACGATGAGCAGCGGCACCATGACCGTGGCGGCGGAGAGGCCCGCGAGACCGGTGCCCACGCCGGCGAGAACGGCGGCGATGACATAGATGAGATACTCCCAAACAGCGCCCATAGAGCAGCCTCCTATCGGTTTTTGGGCCGTGGGTTTCAGATGCGCCATGCTCCTCTCCTCTCTGCAGGGCCCCGGAGGCGGAGGTACACCAGACAGCACAGGGCGCTTGCCACCGCGCCAAATTGTGGGACAGGACCATGAGGACATCTGGCAGAGAAGAACAGGCAGGACTTCGAATCTTGCGGGAGATCTTATCACGTTCCAGGGCGCCTTGCAAGGGCGGAGAGAGACCTGATTTCACACGGATTCGGATGGAAATTCCATGGGGATTGGACTCTCTGCGGCGAAAATCCCGGACGCTTTCCAAAATTCCCTCTTGACAGATCGCCCTCAATCCGCTACTATACACCATGCTGAAAGGCGCTGATGGGGGGAAGGCACGAGGAAACCCGCTCAGAGAACCGGCGGTTGGTGCGAGCCGGTGCGGGAGAACGTGCGGATACTGGCCCCGGAGCTGCCGTCCCGAACCGAAATTCTGTATGGGGAGACCTGTATGGAAGATGCAGTAGGGGCGGACGGGTGATCCCGTTACAGGTCGCGGCCTTGTTGGAGGCCTGGAGCGCATCTCGGGTGACCGGATGCGGAATTAGGGTGGTACCGCGTATTATACGCCCCTGACAATTATACTGTCGGGGGCGTTTTGTTGTCCCCCGGACATTCAAAGGAGAATGTTGTATGTATCTCAAACCCGGTTTTCAAAAGTATTTTCCCTTCGTACCCCAGCCCATTGAGAACCGCACCTGGCCGGACAAGGTGATCACCAAGGCCCCCGTGTGGTGCTCCGTAGACCTCCGGGACGGGAACCAGGCCCTCATCGACCCCATGAACCTCCAGGAGAAGCTGGAGTACTTCCACACCCTGGTGGACATCGGCGTGAAGGAGATCGAGATCGGCTTCCCCTCTGCCAGTGAGACGGAGTACGAGATCTGCCGGGAGCTCATCGAAGGCAACCACATCCCGGACGACGTCACCATCCAGGTGCTGGTCCAGGCCCGGGAGCATCTCATCCGCAAGACCTTTGAGGCCATCAAGGGCGCCAAGCACGTCATCCTCCACTTCTACAACTCCACCTCCACGCTGCAGCGGAAAGTGGTGTTCCACATGGACTGCGACGGCATCACCAAGATCGCCACAGACGCCGCAGACCTGATCTACACCATGGCCCAGCCCCTCATCGAAGAGGGCATGGACCTCCGCTTCGAGTACTCCCCGGAGTCCTTCATGGGCACCGAGATGGACTACGCCGTGGAGATCTGCGCCGCCGTGCTGGATCACCTCCACGCCACGGCAGACAACCGCACCATCCTGAACCTCCCCACCACCGTGGAGAACTGCATGCCCAACCAGTTTGCAGACATGCTGGAGTACTTTATCCGCAAGCTCCCCGGCCGGGAGCGGGCCATCATCTCCCTCCATCCCCACAACGACCGCGGCACCGGCGTGGCCACCACCGAGATGGGCCTCTTGGCCGGCGCGGAGCGGGTAGAGGCCACCCTCTTCGGCAACGGCGAGCGCACCGGCAACGTGGACATGGTGACTCTCACCATGAACATGTACACCCAGGGCGTAGATCCTATGCTGGACTTCTCCCACATCAACAAGGTGCGGGACATGTACGAGCGGTGCACCAAGATGAAGGTAGGGGAGCGGCAGCCCTACGTAGGCGAGCTGGTGTTCACCGCCTTCTCCGGCTCCCACCAGGACGCCATCAACAAGGGCTTCGACTACACCGAGCAGTCCGGCACCGGCATGTGGGAGGTGCCCTACCTGCCCATCGATCCCACCGATCTGGGCCGGGAGTACGAGCCCGTCCGCATCAACTCCCAGTCCGGCAAGGGCGGCGCCGCCTTTATCATGCACCATAAGTTCGGCTACGACATGCCCAAGGCCATGCACCCGGAGTTCGGCGCCATCGTCCAGAAGGAGTCCGATCGGCTGGGCAAGGAGCTCAAGCCGGAGCAGCTTTTCGAGCTTTTCGACAACGAGTATCTCTCTGCCCCCAAGACCTATCAGCTGGAGGCCCACCGCTTCGAGGAGAGCGGCCGCCACGGTGTGGCCAGCCGCGTCCGCTTCGACGGCGAGATCGGGTACAAGGGCAAAGTGATGCACGCCTCTGGTGAGGGCACCGGCCCCATCGACGCCTTCTTCAACGCCATTCAGAACCTGCCGGAGGGTGCCGTCCAGGGCTATGAGTTTGTGGACTACAAAGAGCACGCCATGTCCTCCGGCTCAGACACCCAGGCCGTCTGCTACATCCAGCTCCGGGATCCCCACGGTAGGGACGTCTTCGGCGTGGGCAAGAGCCACAACATCAACCGCGCCTCGCTCCGGGCCATCCTCAACGCCATCAACCGCTCCCTGCTCCACGAGGCCTAAGATACAAAAGGCGCCCCGCCGGGTGGCGGGGCGCCTTGCTGAAATACCAGTTTCGCTTACTTCTTGCCGAAGAGACCGCCCAGGCCCTTGAGAGCGCCGCCGATGTTGTCTGCGGTGAGCTTGGCCTTGATGCCGGTGATGATGCCGTTCATCTGATCCTCCGGCAGATCCAGCCCGGTGATCTTCTCCACGGCTGCCACCGGATCCTTCAGGAAGAGCTCTTTCAGGGATTCGTCCTTCTGCAGCTTTTCCAGGGTGTCTTCGATGATCTTCTTGATGTCCAAAACGTTGCTCGCCTCCTTTCAAGACCTGGATTATAGCCCCGTTTGGGGGGATTTGTAAAGGGGAGGAGCGGAATTTCCAGGCCGGTGCGGGAAAGCACGTCTGGCCCAACGAACCATAT
>CANQII010000171.1 GCA_947623875.1 uncultured Oscillospiraceae bacterium | reverse complement strand
GTGGAGGACGGCCGGGGCCTGCAGATGCTGCTGTACCTCTTCACCCTCACGGAGAAGGCGAAGCACAAGTTCGGCCCGGAGCCCCTGGTGCCCGCCGGGGTGCTGTATGTCCCCGCCCGCAATCCCCTGGTGAACGGCACCCGTACCATGACAGCTGAGGAAGTCCGGGAGGAGCAGGACAAGATGCTGGTGCGCAAGGGCCTGGTGCTGGACAACGAGACCGTGCTCCACGCCATGGAGGACACCAGCAGCACCGGCAAATACCGGTTTTTGCCCATCAGTTCCCGGGGAAAGAGCGAGTCTCTGGTTACCCCGGAGCAGCTGGACCTGCTGCAAAAATATGTATTCTGCTCCCTGAAGGACGCCGCCGGGGAGTTTGCCGCCGGCAACATCGACGCGGACCCGTACTGGCGGGAGAAGACCCACAACGCCTGTGCGTTCTGCAAGTACCAGTCTGCTTGTCACTTTGAGGAGTCCCTGGGAGACGCCAAACGGGTGCGCCGGAGCCTGAAGGCATCGGAATTCTGGAGCAGCCTGGCAAACCGGATGAAGGAGGAAGAGGGCCATGGCAATTGAACTCACCGCCGAACAGCAGGCTGCGGTACAGGACCGGGGCGGCGATCTGCTGGTGGCCGCTGCCGCAGGCTCCGGCAAGACCAGGGTACTGGTGGAGCGGCTCATGGCCGCCGTGGAGGCCGGAGAGGACATCGACCACTTTCTGGTGATCACCTTCACCAACGCCGCTGCCGCAGAGCTCCGGGGCCGGGTGGCCTCCGCCATCCAGACCCGGCAGGCGGCACAGCCGGGGGATCTCCACCTCCGGCGGAATGCCGCCTTGATCTACAAGGCCCCCATCTGCACCATCGATGCCTTCTGCCTGGACTTTCTCCGGCAGTACGGACACCAGGCCGGCCTGGACCCGGATTTTCGCATCTGCGACGAGGCAGAGGCCAGCGAGCTGCGCCAGCGTGCCTTGGAGGAGGTGCTGGAGGAGCGGTATGCCCACGTATCCGAGGACCCCAACTTCGCCTCTCTGGCGGACACCATGGCTGGCGAGCGGGACGACCAGACCCTGGAGAGCGTCATCCTGGACGTGTTCAACAAGGTACAGTCCCAGCCGGACCCCCTTCTCTGGCTCACAGAGCGGAGTGAGGACTTTCAGCTGCCCGCCGGCACCCGCCCGGAGGACACCCCATGGGGGCAGCTGCTGCTGGACGACGTGCGGGCCACCGCCCAGCGCTGGATCGCCCTTCTGGAGCGGGCACTGGACCTGGCAGGCCAGAACGAAACCCTCCAGGCCAACTATGAGAACACCCTCACCCAGGCCCTCTATCTCTTCCAGGACATCCTGCAGACCCCGGACTGGGACAGCCTGGTGAACCGGCTGCAGCAGGTGTCCCTCCCCTCCCTGGGCCGCAAGCGGAAGGATATAGACGAGATCTTGAAACTGCAGGTCTCCGGCATCTGGGACCTCTGCAAAGATGTGATCAAGAGGCTTACCCCCCGCTTCTCCGTGCTGGGGGAGGATGCGGTGACAGACCTCCGCACCGTCGCCCCCTCTATGGCGGCTCTACTGGACACCGCAGCCCGGTTCAGCGACGCCTTCTCCGCCGCCAAACAGCGCCGCCACCTCATCGACTTCAGCGACGCCGAGCACCTCACCGCCCACCTTCTCTCCAACCCGGACGGCTCCCCCACCACCCTGGCGCTGGAGCTGGGGGCGGAGTACGCAGAGATCATGGTGGACGAGTATCAGGACACCAACGGGGTGCAGAACGCCATCTTCGGCGCCCTGGCCAAGGCCTCCCGCCTCTTCATGGTGGGCGATGTGAAGCAGTCCATCTACCGCTTCCGCCTGGCAGATCCCACCATCTTTCTGGCAAAATACCACGCCTACCCCCTGGGCCCGGAGGCCCAGCAAGGGGAACCCCGGAAACTGCTGCTCAGCGCCAACTTCCGCTCCCGCCCCGAGGTGCTGGAGGCCACAAACTTCGTCTTCCAGGCCATCATGACCGCTGAGGCCGGAGAGCTGGACTACACCGATGCCGAGGCCCTGCGGTGCGGACGGTCCGATCTCACCCCAGATCCCCGGTACGCCACGGAGCTCAACGTGGTGGACTTCGCCGTGCCGGAGGAGAAACAAAAAAAGTCCAAAGGCGCAGCTCCCGAGGAGCCCATTCCAGAAGAAGACGAGTCACAGAAGGAGGAGGTCCCCAAGGATCTCATCATGGCCCGGGCCGCCGCCCAGCGGATCCGGGATCTGCTGGACAGCGGACTGCCCATCGGAGACCGTCCAGTGGAGCCGGAGGACATCGTGATCCTCCTCCGCTCTCCGGGCCCGGTGATGCGCTCGTACACCCAGGCTCTGGACGAAGAGGGCATCCCCTGGAACGCGGAGGGCGGCCGGGAGTTCTTCGGCTCTACGGAGATCTCGGTGGCCATCTCCCTGCTGTCCATCCTGGACAACCCCCATCAGGACGTGCCCATGCTGTCTGTGCTCCGCTCCCCCCTCTTCGGCTTCCCGCCGGACCGGCTGGCGGAGCTGCGGGCCGGCGCCAAGGGCTCCGTCTACGACAGCATCCGGGAGGCCGCCCAGAACGCCCCCATTGGGGACTGCGGCCGCTTTCTCAGCCGGCTCACGAAACTCCGGGAGCTGGCCACCGAGGAGAGCAGCCACCGGCTGATCTGGCACCTCTACGGGGAGCTGGACATCCCGGCCATCTACGGCGCCATGCCGGACGGGCCCCTCCGGAGAGCCAACCTGATGGCCCTCTACGATGAGGCCGTGCGCTTTGAGAGCGCCGGCCACAAGGGGCTGATGTCCTTTCTCATCCACCTCTCCCGGATGGCGGAGAACGACATCCCTGTGCCTGTCCCCGGGGGCAGCACCGGCGGGGTGCGGATTCTCTCCATCCACCGCTCCAAAGGTCTGGAGTTCCCGGTGGTGCTGCTCTGCAACCTGGACCGGAACTTCAACCTCCAGGACACCCGGGGCACCGTGCTCTTCCACCCCAGTCTGGGTCTCGGCCCCAAGTGCATAGACCGCAGCCGGATGCTCCGCTATACCACCATCGCCCGAGATGCGGTGGCCCTGCAGCTCCAGCGGGAGATGCGGGCGGAGGAGATGCGGCTGCTCTACGTGGCCATGACCCGGGCGGAACACAAGCTGATCCTCTTCTCCGCGGTGAACGGCAGAGCACCCAGTCTGGACAGCCTTGCGCTGCTGGCAGCGTATCCCCCGGACCCCCGGCAGATGGCGGAGGCCGGCTGCATGGCGGACTGGATCCTCACCCCGGTGCTCTGCCGCACAGATAGCGGGGCGCTGTGGCGGGACATTCTCCTTCCCAAGCCGGATCCCCCGGCGGAGGAGGGGCTCTTCTGGGACATCCGGGTACAGAAAAAAGATGCGGTGCTGGCCCGCACCACCCCTGCTGTTCCGTCTGAGGGCGGCATCCCGGAGGGCCACATCACCATCCCAGCCGATCTGAAGGAAGTGCTCACCTGGCGCTATGCCTTTGCAGACGCCGCCAATCTTCCCTCTGCCCTGACGGTAACCGAGTTGAAAGGCCGGGTGAAGGACTGGGAGTCTGCCAAGGACGCCCAGGAGCTCAGGCGAAAGCCGGTGTCCACCCTGCGCCGGCCGGTATTTGAAGAGAGCCGCAACCTCACCGCCGCTGAAAAAGGTACCTCCCTGCACATGGTGATGCAGTACATCGACTTTCGCCGCACGGACACGGTGGCCCATGTGAAGCAGGAGATCCAGCGGCTGGTGGACGGACAGTTCATCACCCCCCGGCAGGGAGAGGCCGCGGACGCCAACGCCATTGTAACCCTCTTCGCCTCCCCGTTGGGCCAGCGGCTGCTCCACTCCCCCCGGGTGGAGCGGGAGTTCCAGTTCGCCCTGCGCACCCCGGTGACGGACTTCTTCCTCACCTCCCCGGACCCCCGGGACCACATCCAGCTGCGGGGCGTGATAGACTGCTGGTACGAGCTGCCGGACGGCACCCTGGCGGTGGTGGACTTCAAGACGGACCACGTCACGGAGGCGACCATCGATCAGCTGGCCCTGGACTATGAGGCCCAGGTGGACGCATACAGCATGGCCCTCAGCCGGATCATGGGCATTCCCGTCACCCGCAGGAGCCTCTGGTTCTTCGGGCTGGGCCGGGAGTACGAGCTGTAGGCCGGGAAAATGCCGGAAACGGGGCGCTCTGGTTCCCCGTTTTCGGCATCGTGCCGGGAAAGCACGCCCCAGTCCCCAGGAAAACGGACATTCCTCAAAAAATCGCTGATTGGCCGGGAAATGTGAAAAAAAGTTCTTGCATTTCTCTCATGGACGTGCTAATATACCGGTTGCGTTTGCGGGCGCGTTATCCCATTGGGTCCGGCGGAGTGCCGTGAGCCCACTGTGAGACTGCAAATCTGTCCGAAATAGCTGTTCCCCTCGGTATCAGGGGTGCGGATGGAACAAAACCCGTATGAACAGTTTTCCAACGAAAGAGGTGAAACCTGTGAAGGAAGGCATCCATCCGAATTATCGTCCCACCACCATCACCTGTGCATGCGGCAATGTGATCGAGACTGGCTCGACGAAGAAGGACATCAAGGTGGAAGTCTGTTCCAAGTGTCACCCCTTCTATACCGGCAAACAGAAGGTGGTTGATACCGGCGGACGTGTCAGCCGCTTCAACAAGAAGTTCGGTCTGGCCTGAACCGATGCCGTTCAAAGCCCATGTCTTCGGACATGGGCTTTTTCCCTGTCAATTTGGATATCCCGGCTCCGGCGGGCATAGACTGGAGCCAGGTCTTTGGAAAGGAGATCCCGAATCATGTTTCGCCAAGTAGATCCCAAAACCCTGCCGATGAATCCCTTTGCCGCCATCGGGGATCAGTGGATGCTGATCACCGCCGGCACCAAGGAGCACTGCAATACCATGACCGCCTCCTGGGGCAGCCTGGGTGTGCTGTGGGGCGCTCCCATGGCCATCGCCTACATCCGGCCCCAGCGCTACACCAAGGAATTCGTGGACAGCCAGGAGTATTTCACCCTGAGCTTTTTCGGCCCTGAGTACCGCCCCCAGCTGAGCCTCTGCGGCTCCAAGAGCGGCCGGGACGTGGACAAGGTCCAGGCCTGCGGCTTTACTGTAGCGGAGGCGGCGTGCGGCGCCCCCTATTTCGAAGAGGCGGAGACCGTGCTGGTCTGCCGCAAGCGGATGGTGGTGCCCATGGAGCCGGACCTTCTGCCGGCAGACGTCCGGGAGAAGTGGTACGACGGAGACTATCACACCATGTACTGGGGAGAGATAGTGGAGGCACTGGTTCGCGCCTGAGCCTCTTCCCCTCCCCCTCGGAGGAATTTCATGTTTGAAGAGACACAACCGAAAACCATCAACCGGGCCATACTGGCGGGTCTGCACTGCCCCTCCCTGGACAAAGAGGAGAACGCAGACGACGCCAGCCTGGAGGAGCTGGCCGCCCTTCTGGAGACCGCCGGAGGCACCTGTCTCGGCACCATGCTGCAGAACCGGCCGTCCCCAGACCCCCGCACCTTCCTGGGAGAGGGCAAGACGGCGGAGCTGAAAGAGCTGGTGCAGTCCCTGGGGGCAGACATCGTGATCCTGGACAATCCCCTGTCCCCCTCTCAGCAGAAGGTGCTCACCGAGGAGGTTGGGGTGACGGTGATCGACCGGGCAGCCCTGATCCTGGACATCTTCGCCAAACGGGCCCGCACCAGCGAGGGCCGCATCCAGGTGGAATTGGCCCAGTACCAGTATCTCCTGCCCCGGCTCACCGGCATGTGGAAGCACCTGGAGCGGCAGGAGGGCGCCATCGGCACCCGCGGCCCCGGCGAGACCCAGTTGGAATCAGACCGGCGGCACATCCGCCGGAAGATCAGCAAACTGGAGGACGAGTTGAAAGACGTCCGCCGGGTGCGGGCCACCCAGCGGGAGCGGCGGGAAAAAAACGAGGTGCCGGTGATCGCCATTGTGGGCTACACCAACGCCGGCAAGTCCACACTGCTGAACGCCCTCACCGGCTCGGACATCCCCGCCAACAACCGCCTGTTCGACACCCTGGACACCACCACCCGGACCCTGCCGGTCTCAGACACCTGTACCGCGCTGATCTCGGACACCGTAGGGTTCATCTCCAAACTGCCCACGCAGCTGGTGGACGCCTTCAAGGCCACCCTGGAGGAGCTCACCTTTGCCGATCTCCTGGTCCACGTCATCGACGCCTCCGATCCCAACTGGCGGGAGCAGGCGGAGGTGGTGGACCGGCTGGTGTCCGATCTCGGCGCCTCGGAGACGCCCCGGCTGGAGGTCTTCAACAAGTGCGACCGCTTTGTGGAGGACATCCTCCCCCACGGAGACGACATCGTCCACATCAGCGCCCTCACCGGCGAGGGGCTGGACAAACTGCTCCAGGCCATCGCCCGGCACCTGGACGACAGCCGTCTCGTGCACTTCTCCATCCCATACGCCAAGTCCGGCCTTCTGGACAGTCTCTACCGGGAGGCCAAGGTGCAGAATGTGGAGTACGGCGAGGAGATCGCCGTTTCCGCCCTCTGTACCCGGAAAACCGCCGGCCGGCTGGCGGAGTGGATCACGGCATAACGAAAAAGCAGCAGGTTCCGCGCCTGCTGCTTTTTGCTGTCTATCGGGTTTTCTCGCCTGATAGGTCATTTTCCTTTACAGTCTTTTCTCTGGCAAGTGTTTTAGCGACTCACCCGTTTTTCTGCTTCCGCCGGCTGCCCAAGAGATCCCAGAGGATCAGGGCCGCACACCCCGCCACCAGCAGCACCAGGATCAGGATGGCGCAGTTGCGGAAGAAGTCCTGGGGCAGCACCAGGATGATCTGGTCTGTATTGGGATCAAAGAGCCAGTTGGTCTTGCCGGGGAAGA
>CANQII010000170.1 GCA_947623875.1 uncultured Oscillospiraceae bacterium | reverse complement strand
CCTCCGGCACGAGGCCGCCTTTGCCCCGGGGGGTGCCGTCTGGGTTGGTGGTGATGATAGGCAGCTTGTACTCCAGGATCAGATCCGGCGCCGCAGCCCGGATGGCTGCGGTCACCTCCAGGGCGTAGCGCACCCGGTTTTCAAAGCTGCCGCCGTATGCGTCGGTGCGGTGGTTCAAGAGGGAGGAGCAGAGGGAGCCCACCAGCCGGTCTCCGTGGACCTCAATGGCGTCCGCGCCGGCCTCCTGGGCTCTTCTGGCACAGGCAGCGATGGCGTTCTTGATCTCAGCAAGCTGCTCTACCGTGGCCTCTGAGACAAAGTGGAGCATGTCGTGGTGCAGCTTGGCATAGGCCTCCTGGCGGATCTTCTCAGACTCCGCCATCTTGGCCTGGAAGGTGGCCATGTCCCCGGAGGCCTTGGCGGCCTGGGCCGCTCTGGCCGCCATCATGGACCCTACGATCATCTTGCCCACCCCGGGGACATCGTACTCCGGGTGGAAGATCTGCAGGGCCAGCAGACTGCCGTGGGCGTGGACGGCGTCTGCCAGCTTGCGGAAGCTGGGGATCTGGCTGTCCTCACAGAGTTTGGGGGTGGGGGAGGCGGTGTTCACCGGGGCCACATCGCCGATGGCGATGTAGGCCACGCCGCCCTTGGCCAGGCGCTCATAGAAGTGCAGGCTTCTGGGGCCGATGGAGCCGTCCCGCTCCTCGTATCCGGTGGTGAGAGGCGGGAACATGATGCGGTTTTTCAGGGTGCGGCTGCCCACCTGAATGGGCTGCAGCAGCGGGGAGTTCATACCCATGGTGCGATCATCCTTTCAATTTATGAGTGATTCGTATAGTGGGAAGATTCCCGGAAATAGTGCCGCCGAGAATAGACCGGTGTGGTTTAGAGATTCTTGCCCGCCAGATAGCCCTGGCGGATGGCGTCTTTCAAATTGCCCGCCTGCAGGCCGTCTCCGATGATCTGGTAGGGCAGGCCGGCCTTCTGGAGCATGGCCTCCACAGCGGGGTCCGGCTGATAGCCGATGGCCAGGATCAAGGTGTCCAGGTCCCGGATCACCCGCTCCACGCCGTCCTGCACGTAGGTGATAGAATCCTTCTCCGTCTTCGTGACTTTCGCTCCGCAGAGGATCTTCACCCCTTTGCGGCGCATCCGCTGGACCAGCAGGCTGCGGCCCGGGCCGGACTCGGTGAGCATCACGCCGGCAGCCATCTCCAGAACGGTGACGTCCCGGTTCCGGGGGAAGAGGTCGTCCACGAGAGGGGCCAGGTAGTCTGCGGTCTCGCAGCCCACGGCGCCGCCGCCCAGCACCACCACTTTCCGCCCCGGCACCGCCCGGCCGCCCAGCACATCGTCTGCGGTGAGGGTGGAGCGGAACTGGGAGAGGGCTTTGGGCACAATGGGAGCCGCACCGGGCGCCGCGATCACGGTGTATCCCTGGAACTCCCGCTGCAGCATCTCAGCGGTAACCTTTACCCCCAGGCGGACCTCTACATCAGAGGCCTCCAATTTGTGAATCATATACTTGGCCGCTTTGGTGAGATCCTGTTTGGCGATGGGCACTGCCGCATTCCGCAGCTGCCCGCCCAGTTCCTCCGCCTGCTCACAGAGCACCACATGGTGCCCCCGAGCGGAGGCCACGTAGGCCGCCTCCATGCCGCCGGGACCGCCGCCGATCACCAGCACGTTCTTGGGGTTCTCCGTCTGGGTGAGGGTGTCCTCGTTTTCCGGCTCCAGGGAGGGGTTCATGGTGCAGGAGACGGGCTTTCCGAACATGATGCCGTTGAGGCAGCGGAGACAGCCGATACAGGGGCGGATGTCCTCCTCCAGACCCTCGGTGATCTTGTTGACAAACTCCGGGTCGCAGAGATTGGCCCGGCCCATCATGCAGATGTCCGTCTTGTGATTGGCGATGAGGCTGTCTGCCAGCCAGGCCTCGGTGATGCGGCCCACGGTGGCCACAGGGATGGTGACGCATTTGCCGATCTCCTCGGCGCCCCGGACATGAGAACCCATGGGGGTGCCGGGGGCGGGGATGGCGCTGCCCCGCATGATGGTGGTGCCGCCGGAGATGTGGAGCATGTCCGCCCCGGCCTTTTCCAACTGCTTTCCCACGTAGATCTGATCTGCCACGGTGAGACCGCCGTCTGTGTACTCGTCGCAGGAGATGCGCACGTCGATGAGGAAATTCTTCCCGCAGCGATTGCGGACCTCCTCCACCACCTCCAGGGTCAGGCGGAGTCTGCCGTTGATGTCCCCGCCGTACGCGTCCGTGCGCTTGTTGTACAGGGGAGAGAGGAACCCGCCCAGAAGGCCGTGGGCGTGGGCGGCGTGGATCTCCACACCGTCTGCCCCCGCTTTCTTTGCCCGGACAGCGGCATCGCCGAACTGGCGGATGATCACCTGCAGCTCCTCGATGGTGACCGGCCGGGGCGCCTCTTTGGCGTAGTACGGTCCCACGTTGGACGGGGCGATGAGTTGGGGCGTGCCGGGCCGGGGATAGGCCATAAAGGCGGGGTGGAAGAGCTGGGGCAGCAGCTTGCAGTCGTAGGCATGGACGGCAGCGGCCAGCTTTGCCCAACCGGGGATGTAGGAGTCGTCTGCAATGGAGATGTCCCCGGGCAGATAGCAATAGGTGGGCTCTACCGTGGTGACCTCGGTGATGATGCAGCCCACGCCGCCGGCTGCCCTCGCGGCGTAGTGTTCCACCAGGGCGTCTGTGATATAGCCGTTGTCTGCCAGGTTGGTGGAGAGGGGCGGCATGAAGACGCGGTTTTTGATGAGGGTGTTCCCCACCAGGATGGGGGCCAGCAGATAGGGATAGCGGGTGCCCAGACGGATGGGGATGCGGTCGTTGCGGTGGGCGCTGGGGATCAGGCCCTCCGGGGTGATCTTGCCTAGAATGTGGCCGGACTTCTTTTTCACCCGTTTCGTGACGGGGTCGTAGATGGTGTTTCTCTCGTAAAGATACCAGTTGTCCTTGATGCATTTGATCTCGGTGTTCTTTGGCCTTACAAAGTTCTTCACGTAGTCTGGCTTTTGGTTCATTTTCAGTCTCCTCTGCTTTCTGTGTCTGTTTTGGGGCGCTTATCGGACTGGAAAAGCTGTGCCAGGGGTAGGGTTGCGGAGTGGACTTTTCACGATCAGATGGGTGGATGACTGCTTGAAACCACTGTCGCGGATCAACCAAACGTCTTTGCGGGGGAGACTTACCAGCGCCGGCAGGGCCTATCCTCCGGGGAATACCCGGCGTCTATGCTGGGGAGAAGACTGTCCTCCGTTGGCGGACAGTTTGTCTCTATCAGCGGGGCATCTTTGGTGGAAAAACGCTGAAAAAGCCGAGGAATTTTTGAAAAAAGACGTGACATTCTGCCAAGATATGCTATAATAGGGGCGACAGATGGTTCAACCCCATTATACTAAAAGGACAGATTTGTGCAATAGGCCAACCCCTGGAATCCACAATGAGAGAGGATTTGTTGCATTTATGAGACGGAAGGACACAACTCTGAATATGACGAAGAGCTACATGTCCCAGGCTCTAATGTTGTTGCTGGAAAGACAGCCATACGATCAGATCACCATTGGGGAGATCACCGCAAAGGCGGGGGTAGACCGCTCCACCTACTACCGGCACTTCACGTCCAAAGAGGATATCGTCCGCTTCTACTACAACAACGTGATGGACGAGTGCACCAGGGCATTCCGGAAATACCACTGCACCACCTTCGACAGCTATATGTGCATCCGCTTCAAGGTGCTCTACCGGCACAAGGCGGATCTGCTCCGGCTTCACCAGGCCAACCTGACCCATCTGCTGCTGGATGTGATGATGGACCGCTACGGCAGGGAGGCCACGCCGGACCCCTATCGCACGGAACAGGAGTTCCGCCGGGCCTACCGCACTGGCGGCACCTACAGCACCATCCGGCTTTGGCTGGACCACGGCATGCAGGAGACCCCGGAGTGTATGGCGGCCATGGCCTCGGCCTACCGCCCGGTGGAGCCCATCTCCCCCTGGAACGGCGGCATGGACGACGCTCTGTGACCTGCTGCATCCAGAAGTGGATTATGCAAGTTCTGTATGGCATATGCCCTTTACAGTGTGGCGACCTTTCACTTGCTGTCCTGACGGCATCTGAACCGCCCACGCAGTCTGCTGTTTGATTCGTGCGAACGCTCTATTCCCAGAGACCCGCCTCCGCATGTCTGAACCGCCGCCGATCCTCTCTCGGCGCCTGCGGTATCCGGCATGCGGTTTTCTTTGGCGGCAGGGGAATGAAAACCTGTCTTAATCTCCCTGCAATATCCCGAAATTTCCCCGCAGGATCCACCTCATTCACACTTTTTCTATCGTTCCTCCCGCATCTTCCGGCCTTCCTTGACAGTCCCGCTCTGCAACCGGTAAGGTACGCTATCTCAGCTTTTCGGGCCGGCACTTCTTGGGCCCCCAAAGCGGCACAGGGAGGAAAACAGGGAAATGCAACAATATGCGTTTCAAAACAACGGAAATGGCGTCTATCAGCTGCACCGCACCTGGCGGTACCGAGGGGAGCAGCCGGACGGGAACTGGCGGACCGCAGCCCACGAGACGGTGTTCGCCATTCTCGCCGGCAGCGGCCTTCTGGAGACCCAATCCAGGCGCTATGGGCTGCAGGTAGGGGATCTGCTGGTGGTGCCGGAGGGGACTGTGTATAAGCCGCCGGCTGCCAACAGCCGCACCTTCGAGGTGCTGGCCCTGGAACTGGACAGCGATGCCCTTCTGCAGGGGATGAACCCGTCTCACACCGATGAGATCCTGCAGATCAGCGACCTGCAGACCGGGGACGGCTGCCGGCACTGCATGGAGGCCATCTATCAGGAGCGGATCGCCGAGCTGGAGGGCTATGAGGAGGTCTGTGCCGGCTATGCGGCCGTGCTGTACCTGCTGCTGCGCCGGGGGATCCAGCAGCATGCCGATGAGCCGGAGCGCACCCGGTCCATTCAGCAGTGTGCCCAGGTAAAGCGGTATCTGGAGGTCCACTACCGAGAGGACATCAACCTGGACAAGCTGGCGGATCTGGTGGGCATCAACCGGTTCCACCTGAGCCACGTCTTCCGCCGGGTGTTCGGGGTGAGCCCCATCCGGTATCTCTTCACCCTGCGCATCCACGCCGCCCGGCACATGCTCACCGTTTCAGACCGGTCTGTGGCGGAGATCGGCACGGACCTGGGCTTTTCCAGTCCCAGCTACTTCAGCCAGCGGTTTCACCAGATGGTGGGGATGTCCCCGCTGGAGTACCGCCGGGTCTCCCGGAAGACCAACCGGGGGATGGCCCAGCTTCCGCTGCCCGTGGCGGACCCGGAGGACAGTATCCCCTGAGTATTATCCGCTTTTCGGGAGAAACGGTAGAAAATGCTATCTGATTTTTGGTAAAAAACGCTACTATAGGGTTGAAATACAGGCTAAATTCGGGTACAATGACCACACAAATTCCAAGCGGCATGCTGGGAATTTCGGAACACGCACGAAAGAAGCGATATGGTATGATAGGCGCCATCATCGGAGACATCGCCGGATCCAGATTCGAGTGGAACAACCACAAGTCCACGGACTTTGAACTCTTTGCCTACCCAGACAGGCCCACAGACGACAGCGTCATGACCCTGGCGGTGGCCAAGGCCATTTTGGAGACGGACAAGGACTACGACCTGCTGCCGTCCGCCTTCACCCACTCCATGCAGCTTTTGGGCCGGCGCTATCCCCGGGCAGGGTACGGCGGCCGCTTCTTCCAGTGGATCTACCTGGAGAAGCCCCGGCCGTACAACAGCTACGGCAACGGCTCCGCCATGCGGGTGAGCCCCTGCGGGTTTGCCGCGGACAGTCTGGAGGACGCCATCGCCCTGGCCCGGATGTCTGCCGCCGTGACCCACAACCACCCGGAGGGCATCCGAGGCGCCGAGGCAGTGGCGGCCAGCATCTATCTGCTGCGCCAGGGCTGCTCCAAGCGGGAACTGCGCCAGTATATCCGCTCGAACTACTACAGACTGGACTTCACCCTGGACGAGATCCGGCCAGTCTACACATTCGACGTGACCTGCCAGGGGTCTGTCCCCCAGGCCATCCAGGCCTTTCTGGAGTCTCAACACTTTGAGGATGCGGTGCGCAAAGCCATCTCCATCGGCGGGGACAGCGACACCATTGCCGCCATTGCCGGCGCTCTGGCGGAGGCCTGTTACGGCGTGCCGGAGGAGCTCCGGGAGGAGGCAGCCGGCTATCTGGACGGCTACCAGCGGGATATCTATCTCGCCTTTGAGGAGAAGTACGGCAGCTGTCTCCCGGTGGGGGCGGCAGCCGGGGCAGATCTGCTATAGGGGCAGGGGGGCAATCTCAGACAGCAATCCACAAGGCCAGACGGCACGGCAGGGCCTGTACCGGTTCCGCCGTGCCGTTTTCCGCCCTGGAGCAGGACCTTCCAGGGGAGGGGAGATGAGGCTGCAAAGTAAGGAGGTAGATTCTTCCATAAAGTGCGGATCCAGGCGGTTCTGGCAGGTGGTCTGCGCCGTTTCAGACCGGTTTTTTCCGAAAACAGGGGAGATCTCCCCCTTTTCAGCGAGAATCCGTCTCGAATCCCGGAAAACCGTCTCAATTTGAGATTGGGAGTTCTTGGTAAATTCGGGCAAAAAAACTTTTCAAAATTTCGAAAAAGGGTGTTGACAGCCGGCAGTCCACCTGCTATAATCCGGCATGTCGTTTGACGAACGGCGGTTCCAGGGAACCCCAAGGGAGCATAGCTCAGCTGGGAGAGCACTTGCCTTACAAGCAAGGGGTCACAGGTTCGAGTCCTGTTGTTCCCACCAAATGTGGCGCGGTAGTTCAGTTGGTTAGAACGCCGGCCTGTCACGCCGGAGGTCGTGGGTTCAAGTCCCATCCGCGTCG
>CANQII010000169.1 GCA_947623875.1 uncultured Oscillospiraceae bacterium | reverse complement strand
GGCAGCAGGCACTGAACTGCCTCCTGGGACTCTGACACTGGACTCGAGGTTGCCCCTGGTGGTATCGGTATCCCCCCCGGGGGCTAGGCGTGGGGTTTATCAACACCATTGTTGACTATCACCTTACTCCATGATAGAACACATTGAAGTGATCTGCGTTCGTGAACACGGTAAAATACCGGTAATTTCCTATTTCCCTGAATACAGGATTGCAGAAATTCGGATTCTCGGTGACAGAAGTAGCGCCGCACATGAACACCAGGTCTTCTTCATAAGCCTTTTGGAGAAGGGCGACAACAGTCTCTTTCGCCTTCTTGCGATCCGGCAAAGAGATGGCTATATCTAAGTTGCGCCACAGTTTGTCTTGGGTCATGATGGATTCACTCTTTCTGCTGGTTTGCATCGGCGTGCTACTGAGGGCGGGTTCTCACCCTTCGGACTTGCCAAACGGAAGATCTCGTTTGCTTATGATAAAGGTGCCTATCTTGTTGGGGGCAATGTACCAGGGATTGAGGGCTATGCCGCTCACTTCTTCCCGGGCAAACACTTCGCCCAGGACGTATCTGGCTTCCAGTACGGCGAGATATGCTTCAGGGAGATTGGCTACCTCTTTGGATTCCACAAAGTTTGAGACGCGTGTGAGCAGG
The DNA here is from genome assembly GCA_947623875.1 of uncultured Oscillospiraceae bacterium. Classification (GTDB taxonomy): domain Bacteria; phylum Bacillota; class Clostridia; order Oscillospirales; family Oscillospiraceae; genus Enterenecus. Next base: position 6,280 of record CANQII010000169.1, on the reverse strand, counting down.
ACAACGTACTGTTTGCCTCCGAGAGGCTGGAACAACAATTTGCTGCTGCCCGGTTTCACATTGGGAGTGGGGACTGCCACACACAGGAGGGGGATGTTTTCTGTATAGGCTTTTTTGAGAAGGGAGGCAATGGCCATCCTCACCCTTCGGACATCCGGAAGACGGGCAGCGGCATCCATCTTGTCCCACAACTCGTCTTGTGTCATGGAGGAACCTTTCCCGCTTGGATGAGCGCCGGGAGCAGTTGGCCTCCTGCCGTTTTGCAGAATCCGGACACAGCCTGGGCCTCTCAACTTTACCAGGTAGCCGGGATCAACATTTCCCTTGCGATCTACACAGGAATTGATGGAAAAACCGCCAAAGTTCTTTCGTGTTTTTACATCATCAAAAAGGATCTGAAAGTATGCGTCTAAGAGCTCTATGCCATCCGAATATGCTTTTCTGTTGGACTTCTTGAACTGTTCAGGACTCGTGAATAATTCATAATACCATTTTCCGTTGATGTCCCTGTAGGAATGATGGAAGAAGTCCGGGTGATCTTTGGCTGGGACCACGGGACAATAGAAGGTCATGTTGTAGTCGTAGGCGGTCTGCAGCAGGTCCCGGACCTGAGACATGGTGAATGCTGGAGGAATGGTGAGGGAGACGAGTTCCTCCATCTTGGCCAGCATTTCCTCGTTTGTCATGGCAATCGCTCCTAAATCCTGTCAGCGCTTCTTCCGCTGCTCCGGCCAATACTGCGTGCTCATCAGCGTGATCACGTAGCCCGCGTCGACATGTCCGCTGGCGTCTGTCGAGGGATTGATGGAGAGACCGCCAAAAGAGTCCCGGGTCTTCATCTCTTCCAGGAAATCATCGAACGCCATGGGCATGAGAGACAATTTGCGCTGCCCATAGGCCTGGTAAAACAGATCGAATTTCTCCGGACTGGTGAACACGACATAGTGGCGCTTGCCGTTGATCAACAGGTACATAGCGTTCCCTGAACCGGGTCTCTCTGGGTCCATGGCAAAAGGACACAGTACCTCGAGATTCTCTTCCTGGGCGGTGAGAAGCAGTTCATTTACGGTCCGCAGGGTTGCGGAGTGGTCCTTAACGGATACCGCCTCTTCCAATTTGGACAACAGTTCTTCGCTTGTCAATTGTATACACTCCAATCATAATGAGAGATGGGGCAGCTTGCTTGGGGATCGTTCTCTTGAGATTTCTACGTATCTGAGTCGAGGTTTTTCCAACCTTTGGCGCCGTTCTGGGTCAGGCCTGTGCCGCGCATCTCCACCGGAAAACCCGCATGAAGCATTCCCATCTCATCTTTGTACGGGTTGATGGCAAGACCGCAGAAGTCGGGCCGCTGCACGATGCCGTCCAAAAACAACTTGAAGGGGACAGGTGTCAGTCCTACCCCATCCGGCCATGGGTCCAGACGATGGAATCGTGCGGCGCTTGTGAACACGACGAATTGCCGATAGCCCCCGTTTGTCAGATAGAGACAGTGGGCGTAGTCCGGGTATTGCGCGTCCCATTGCGTGGGACAGAGGACGTTCAGATTGTGGTTGTACGCATACCGCAGCAGGGTATGGACCATTTTTGATGCATAGGCCTGATCGGGGCAGGAGACTGCGCTCTCCAGGCTGGTTAACAGTTCTTGGCTCGTCATGTGCAACCGCTCCAATTCATTGGGAAGATGGGTGGTCTTCTGGCGCCGTCAGGGACAACACCCAGCGCTTTACTGATCAGCAGTGTACCATATAATGTGGGATTGTGCAACCTGTTTTTGCATGGTGTAGAAGCGCTGGTTCCTGCATGCCGTGATGCAGGTCGGGATCCGTCTCCGGAGCCAGGTTAATGAAATCTTCAGGATCTTAACCGATTCTGGACTCTTTTCTTAACCGCTTTCTTTACCATTCCGTGCTATGATGGGCCCATCCCGATAAGGAGGAATCCGCTATGCTCTCAGTGCTTACCACCCACGGCCTCACCAAGCAGTACGGCAAGTTCACTGCGCTGGACGGCCTTACCATGAATGTGCCCCAGGGAGCCATATACGGCTTCGTGGGACGAAACGGCGCCGGCAAAACCACCCTCATCCGAGTGATCTGCGGCCTGCAGAAGCCCACCGCCGGAGAATATGCCCTGTACGGCATAGACAGCCGGGACAAGAAGATCGCCAAATCCCGCCGGCGGATGGGGGCGGTGGTGGAGACCCCGTCCATCTACCTGGACATGTCTGCGGAGGACAATCTGAAGCAGCAGTACCGCATTTTGGGCCTGCCGGACTTCGATGGCATCCCGGACCTGCTGAAACTGGTAGGCTTGGAGGGAACGGGCAAGAAGAAGGCCCGAAACTTCTCTCTGGGCATGAAGCAGCGGCTGGGTATCGCCGTGGCTCTGGCCGGAGATCCGGATTTTCTGGTGCTGGACGAGCCCATCAACGGCCTGGATCCCCAGGGCATCATCGAGATCCGGGAGCTGATCCTGAAGCTGAACCGGGAGCGGCAGATCACCGTGCTGATCTCCAGCCACATCCTGGACGAGCTCAGCCGCCTTGCCACCCACTACGGCTTTATCGATCACGGCCGCATGGTGAGGGAGATGAGTGCGGAGGAACTGGAGGCCGCGGCCCGCAAGTGTATGCGGGTCACGGTGTCCAATACGGCGGCCCTGGCGCTGGTGCTGGACGGCATGGGGGCGGAGTACAAGATCCTCTCGGAGCACCAGGCGGATGTGTACGCCAAACTGAATGTCACCCAACTCACCCTGGCCCTGGCCAAGAAGAACTGCGAGGTGCAGTCCATCGAGGAGCGGGATGAGAGCCTGGAGAGCTTCTTCATCAATCTGGTGGGAGGCAACGGACATGCGTAATCTGCTGGCCGCCGATTTTGCCCGGCTCTGGCGGAGCAAGTCTCTCTGGATCAGTGCGGGTTTCCTGGCTATCTTCTCCGCCCGCATTGTCCTAAACCTCTGGGAGGAGGCGCGGGATTACGATCTCCATGCCAGCCTGGAGAGCCGGTTCTTCACCTACGCACTGCTCATCGGCCTTCTGATCGCCGTGATCTGCCCGCTGCTTCTGGGCCCGGAGCACACCGCCGGCCTTCGAAACAAGACTGTCCTGGGATACAGCCGCGCTGCGGTCTATCTCTCCGCGCTTCTCACATGCGCCGCAGCCAGTATCATCCTCTGCGCATCCGCCATTTTGCCAGGCCTGGCCATTGGAATTCTGCTCTCCAGTGGCTTTAAGATGCCTGTCCCGTTGGCAGTTCTGATGATCCTGGGGACACTTCTCCTTTCGCTGGTCTGGAGCGCCCTTTTCACGCTGATCCCGATGCTGATTCCCAACCGGGCGGTTACCTCCACGGCGGCGATTCTGCTGTCCCTGGGTCTGCTGCTCTGGGGCATGAACTGCAACGGCATGCTGGAGCAGCCCCCAACCACCCAGGCGTACACGATAACCGTGAATGGTGAGGCCACGCCGGCGGATCCGGTGCCCAACCCGGACTACCTGTCGGAGGGCCCGGTGCGGGAGATGGTCCAGTTCCAGGCGGACTGCCTTCCCGGCGGCCAGGCGTATCAATACTGGGTGGCGAACACGGAGCGGCTGCCCCGGAAGATGGCCGCATCTGCGGTGCTGTTTGTGGGGATTGGAGCGGCGGGATTGCTGTTCTTCCGCCGGAGAGACCTGAAGTGAGGAGAAGGTCATGAACAGGCTGATGTGTGCCAACATGTCCCGCCTCCTGCGGGACCGGTTCTTCTGGATCTGTCTCGCCTTCATGGGGCTGATCGTACCGCTCTGCAACGGGATATTCGGCAATTTCTTCTACGCCCTCTCCGCCACGGCAATCCCAGCTGCGTTCTGCCCTCTGTTTCTCGGTGCGGAGTACAGCGATGGTACCATGCGGAACAAAATCGCCATGGGATTCAGCCGTTTCAGTGTATACCTTTCAGACTTTACAGTTTGTGCTGTAGCAGGGGTTCTCTTCAACAGCGCTTGGCTTGCCGGCACCCTGTTGCTTCACCGGGACGGGGGAATGCCCATCGATCTGTCCCTCCCGTTTCTCCTCTGTATCGCCGGGGTCTGTCTTGCATGGACCGCCCTGTTTGCGCTGCTCTCCCTGCTGATCCAGAGCAAGGCCCATGCGGCTGTGGCCTGTCTCCTCACAGCAGTGGTTACCTTTCTCCTGGGCATTCAGCTTACCATCCTGATCAATGCCGCCGCAGATAAAGTGGCTCCTGGAACCCAGTATCCCCTGGAACTGCTGCGGGACCTCCTCCCCGGGGGACAGGCCTATGTGATTGCCATTGGAGACTTCGTCACTGAGGGGCAGTTGGTTCGGTTTCCACTGTACTCCCTGGGCCTCACAGGAATCGTTACCATCGTTGGCATGGCCATGTTTTGCCGCAGGGATCTGAGATAGGGAGGTGCCGTATGGGAAATCTGCTGTCCGCAGACATGGCGCGGCTCTGGCGCTGCAAGGCGTTCTGGCTGAGCTGTCTGTTCTTTGCCGGCCAGACCTGCGCTACCATGGGGCGGGAGTACTGGATCGGCACCCAGACCATCGCGCTGCACGCCAGCCTGGAGAACTACATCTTTCCCTTTGCCTTCTTCCTGGGGCTTGCAGCTGCCGTTGTCTGCACCCTGTATCTCGGCGCGGAGCACACGGTGGGATTCCGGAACAAGTGCTGTGTGGGGCACAGCCGGGCATCCGTATACGGCGCCGCCTTGGTAACCTGTTCCATTGCCTCCGCACTGCTGTGTACGGCGGCGGTGGTCCCTGGCGCCATTTTGGGACCGATTCTGCTGGGAGAGGGGGTCAGTGCCATGGCTTTGGCTATGATCGCGGGCATCTACCTGCTCTCCATGGCCTATGCCGCCGTCTTCACTGCCATCGCCATGCTGATCTCCAGCCAGGCGGCGGCGCCGGTGGTGGCAATTCTCCTCTCTCTGCTGCTTCTGGCAGTGGGCTATGCCGGGGTCCAGCGTCTCGCTGAGCCCCCAACCATTCCCAATCCGGCCGCTGCGCCGCCCACAATAGAGGGTGTGGAGCCGGACCGGGACGCTGCGGCCCCAGAGCGCATCCCCAACCCCAACTATCTCCCGGATGGGCCGGCCCGGTCTGCCGTACAGTTCCTCACAGACTTTCTGCCGGGGGGCCAGTCCTATCAGTACGGGGCTGTGAGCACGGGAACGGCATCGATGCGCCTGCCCCAGAAGATGGCGTCCTGCGCCGCGGTGTTTGCCCTGAGTTCGACAGCCGGTCTGGCGCTCTTTCGCCGCAAAGACTTGAAGTAAGAAGGTGATCCTATGCAAAAACTGCTCTCCGCCGGCTGGGTTCGGCTCATACGCTGCAAGGCGCTGTGGTTCGCCGCTGCAGCCACAGCGCTCTATGAGGTGTATCAGGTGCTCTCCAGCAGGACCAAGGTGGGAGACGGCTGGAGCATCTCATACAGCATGGACGGCTGCTTCTTTCAGTTCGCTGGTATGGTATGCCTGGCGGCTGCCTTGGTCTGTGCATTCTTCATCGGGCCGGAGTATGGAGACGGGACTATGCGGAACAAGCTGCTGGCGGGACACAGCCGCCGGAATGTGTATCTCAGCAACCTGGTGCTCTGTTCCCTGGCATCTCTCATCGTGTGCCTCTCTGCGGTGCTGCCGGGGCTGGCGCTGGGGATTCCGCTGCTGGGCCCCTTCGACATGGGTCCTGGCCGGGTTGTGCTGCTGGTTTTAGGAATTCTCGCCATGGGCTTGGCCTATAGCGCTATCTTTACCCTCACCGCTATGCTGATACCCAACCGGGCCGTTTCCCTCACGGCGGCGCTCCTTCTGGCGATAGTCTTTCTGGTGTTGGGTTCCGCCATCAGCAGCAGACTGAATGCGCTGCCGTTCGAGGATACCGGCACCAGCGTGTTCACGGACGGCAAACTGGTGGAAATGCCCCTCCGGCCCAACCCAGACTACCTGCCGGATGGACCGGTGCGGTCTGTCTTCGCCTTTCTCAACGACTTCCTCCCTGGGGGACAGGCGGGGCAGTACATCACGAACAAGGCTGCAGACCCGCTGCGGCTCATCGGCATGGACGGGGTGCTGATTGCGGTAGCCACCATAGCCGGCCTGGGGCTCTTCCAGTGCAAGGACATCCATTAGAAGGGGAGATCACTTTGAAGCATCTACTATCGGCGGAGTATGTCCGCTTTCGGCGCAGCATCTTCCTGCGGACCTTTCTGCTGCTGGGTATGGCGTACGGTGTCCTCATGCTGCTCTCATGGCGGCAGACCAACAGTACCT
>CANQII010000168.1 GCA_947623875.1 uncultured Oscillospiraceae bacterium | reverse complement strand
GGGGGCATGGACCTGGGTGTCCAGCAGGCTGGATTTCATGTGCTGGCCTCTCTGGAGTGGGATCCGTACTGCTGTGAGACCCTGCGGGAGAATATCCGGAGATCGGGGAGAGATACCGTGGTCTACGAGGGAGATATCCGGACCTTCTCGCCCCAGCAGATCCTGGAGGACTTGGGGTACCGGCCTGGGGAGGTAGACCTGCTCTTCGGGGGACCGCTTTGCCAGGCGTTCTCCCAGATTGGAAAGCAGCGGTCCCTCTCCGATACGCGGGGCATGCTGCTCTTCCAGATGGTGCGTTATGCAGAGGTCATCCAGCCCAAGGTGATCCTGGTGGAGCAGGTGAAGGGCCTTCTCACTGCAAAAGACCGATCTGGAAAGCGCGGCGGTGTGTTTGAGGCCTTCCTGCGGGAATTGGAGCAGATCGGCTATGAGGCAAAGTGGCAGGTGCTGCTGGCCGCGGACTACGGGGTGCCCCAACTGCGGGAGCGGGTAATTGTGGTAGCTGTTAAGGGAGCCAACACGTTTGCATTTCCTGCACCAACCCATGGATGCACGCTTGATGGGGTGAATCTTCTGCCGTACCGCACAGTGGGAGAGGCGATTGCCGGACTGGGGATGCCTGTATCCAAGGCAGAATCGGCGGGGATTCCAGACAACAGCCGCTACGATGTCACCCCGCCCCGAGACCGAGAGCGGATCCACGGTGTCCCAGAGGGGAAGAATCTGTCCTCCCAGACCCAGCTGTCCAGAGAGCAGATCGGGAGACTCACCCGGAAGGACACCACCAAGTTTCTCCGGCTGGACCGGAGCAGGCCGGCCAACACCCTGCGGGGCGGGGAGATCTTCTTTCATCCCACAGAGGACCGGTACCTCACGCCAAGGGAGTATCTGCGGATCCACGGGTATCCGGATGACTACGTGCTGCGGGGACCTATCCGGGGCCGGTCCGGGAAGGTGAAGTATCTGGATCAGCACAGACAGGTGGCCAACTCCGTGCCGCCGCCGCTGGCCGCAGCGGTGGCGGGGGCGATCGTGGAGTGGCTCTAAGACAAGGAATTCACGGACAATATGATCGGAGGCAATAGGAAATGGTAGAGGTAGTGTTCAGTGAGAGTGCCAAGGGCAGCTTGAAGGTGGCCCAGCACTATGGAGAGGGGCCGTACCACGGGATGACTGCGGTGGCAGTCTGCGGAGATGTTCCTGACATGCCGCAAAGTGCGAGGGAGAGAGCAGAGAAGACGGCACTGGAGCGGGCACGTCGGGAGTGGGAAGAGGCAGTTCCCATGGGCGGCAGCCCAAAAGATGTACTCGGCATCGACCTCGGCTGGAGTGTAGGGCCCATCTCAGAGGACGGAATTGGAACACAGCGCAGACAGGTGCTGGAGCAGCAGATCGCGGAATGGTGCCCTGCGGACGCTCCAGAGATGGTGGAAGAGAGCATCCAAAACAGCCAGAAGACGCTGGACGAGATCCTCCAGCGGAGTGCCGGCGGCGAGCCAGTGCGGATCTGGTACAGCCACAACCCGGATGAGATGTGCGGTCTGTACTGGATGCTGGCCCAGATGCAGAAGCTGTCGGAGCACGGGGAGATCTACATGGTGCGGCTCCCGGACTGGGAGATGGATGTGGACGGCACGGTCTTCTTTCCAATCGGGTGGGGAGAGATCTCCCCGGGTGAGTGGGGAAAGCACGTTTCCCGTCAGGAAAAGGTCTCGCCTGCCTTCCTGTCCGGCTGCGCCCTGCGGTGGAGGCAGTTGCAGGAGGAGAATGCAGACCTGCGGGTTGTCCTGAATGGCCGCCTGCAGAGCGCTCCGGCGGATCTCTACGACAGCTTCATCCTCCGGGAACTGGAGGCGCAGCCCAAGGAGTGCAATGAGGCGCAGGTGATCGGGAATGTCCTCGGGAAGAATCAACTGGGCATTGGAGACGGCTGGGTGGCCCTGCGGATCCAGGCGTTTATCCGGAAGGGGATGTACGAGGTGATCGAGCCCGCCGCACCGGACCAGCCGGCGTACAGACAGAGGCTGCGCAGACTGTATGAGGCCTGAGCAGCAGAGCAGTTCTCGTATCTCGTATAGGAATCAGGGGAAGGAGGTATGAGCGATGCCGATTCGGTCCATTCGGGTGGATGATGTGATGGTGTTCCAATATCCGAGAAGTGTGGACGATGTGTTTGAGCTGTCCTTCTCAGACGGCATCAATGTCCTGATCGGGGATAACGGCACCGGGAAGACGGCGCTGCTGAAGATGCTCTATGCGGCCGCAAAGTGGTCTCATGAAGGGCCGGATCTCAAAGGGCGGGACGGCTTGGCCAAGTATTTCTCCTTCCACCTGAAGGACAGAGACCTTCTCCGGGACTCCGATTGTGCACTTGCAGACTCCAGCTTTTCGGTCTCAGACGGGGTGCACACCTGCTCATACAGCCTCTCTCACCCAGAATGTACGCATCTGGACGGTTGCAATGGCCTGCGCATCCCGGCAGTTTTCATTCCCTCCTCCGGACTCCTTACCCGTGCCAAAGACTTGCTGGCGCTGTATCAGAAGTACGGCAATCTGCCGTTCGATCAGACACAGATAGACATCCTGGTGAATGCGGCCCTGCCGGAGGCGCAGGAGATACCGGCGCACATGCAGCCGATTCTGGAGAAGCTCAGTAAAGCCATTGGTGGCACGGTTGTCCAGAAAACGGCATCTTCTACATGCGGAAGAGCGATGGACGCATGATGGACTTCTCTCTGGAGTGGGAGGGGCTGTGCAGAAAAGGACTCCTCTGGAAGCTGATCCGGAGCGGACTTCTGGAGCATGGGGCAGTGCTGCTGTGGGACGAGCCGGAGACGGGCCTGAACCCGGAGCAGTTTCACCTGGCGGCAGAGGTGCTGCTGGCGCTGCAGGAAAACGGCGTGCAGATCTTCCTGGCTACCCACAGCTACAATCTGGCGAAGTATCTGGAGATCCTGCGGACCAGCACAGAGCAGGTCCGATTCTACAGCCTCAATCGGGATAGTTCAGATGGTGCGGTGTGCGGTACTTCAGCGGATACCCTGCAGGGACTTGGCCCAAACAGCATCATGGCGGCAGATCTGGGGCTGCTGGACATGGTGTGAGATCTTTGAGACGCTGCAAAGAGCATACAACAAGGTTGAGATAGTTCACCTGTGTTGTGTGCTCTTTTTTTGAGTTACCTGATGGATTGTGCTATTTTCGTGCACTTTTGTTCGAATCCTCCCCGTTTCCTTGCCACCAAGCCAGTTTTCCCCTATACTTTATTGCGTGGGAAAATACGTGCCCGCAGATGGTGCAGCGCCGGAAGGGGAGGAGACAAGGTTGAGACGAAAGCGGACGATTTTGGCGCGGTGTATTCTCCTGGCTGTGCTCCTCGCGAGCTGCCAGAGCGCTGCCGGAAACAGCGGTGAGACCATCACGGTGATGGGGCGGAAGAGCGACCTGGCCAAGTCCTATATCACCAGCATCTTTGCCCAGTACGAGGCCGCCACCGGCCACCAGATCCATCCCAGCCCCTATGAGGATGCGGTGTTTGAGGCCACTGCGGAGGAGCAGTTTGCCAAGGGCGAGGTGCCGGACATCTTCCTGCACTTCAACAACGCAGATCTGGCCCGCTTCGATGCGGAGACGCACTTCCTGGACCTGCAGGATCAGCCCAGGGTGGGGGAACTCACAGAGAACGCCCGGGCGTACTGTACCGATACCACCGGCCGTCTCATGGGCCTGCCCTTTTGGGAGAGCTCCATCTCCGGCTGTTACTACAACAAGACCATCTTGGACAGCCTGAGCCTGAAGCCTGCGGTGACCCAGGCGGAGTTCGATATGCTCTGCATGGCCCTACTGGAGGCGTGGTACACACCCCTCTGCTGGCCGGCCAACGGCAGCGCCTGGATGGTGCAGTTCGCTTTGGACCCGGTGTTTGCAGATGAACCACAGCTTCTGGAGCAGCTGAACCGCAACGCGATCTGCACATCCCGGCGGTGCGGGACATGGAGTGCTGGATCGAAAAGGCGGCTCTCTCCGGGTGGCTGGGATTGGACTATCTCCAGTGGAGCATAGACTCCATCCCCGGGGTGATGGCCAGCGGAGACGCTGTCATGACGTTTATCTGGGACACCTGGTTCTACACCGATCTCCCCACAGACGGCATCTCCACGGTGAACTGATTCACAGGCCAGACCACCAACATCCAGTCTCCCATGGTTACCGATGCCGCCCTGTCCATTGAGGCAAATCTCCGCCCCTCCACCGCAGCATCCAAGATCCTGGGTTATAGCGACAGCGACATCGCCGCCGCCCTGGACCAGCTGTTCCGGGGGCATACGGACGTGGACGGGTGCATCGCCCTCATGGATGCGGCTCGGATGGCTGCTGCAGCGGGGCAGGGGGCAGAGGGCTTCTGAGCATCGGAAGGCCCCTTCCCATGCGCGATAACAATCGGGCCTCCGTAGGGGATGGGAAGAAGCGATCCGGTGTCCATACGCCGGGGGATACCCTTTCGGGCGAGCCGATTGAGACACCGGACGGTCCGAGGAAGCATACCGGGGGTCTAGATGGACAGTCTCAGACAGCGGTATAGAGGACAGGCCGGATGGCATCGGACGCCGGCAGTCGATTCCGCCGAGAAGTGTGAGGATGGCACCGGAAAGCACTTCGTCACCGGGACAGCAAAGACTCACAGTAAGCGTCCGGTGAAGTAGACACTTGCGCTTGTTTTCAAAATGGTGTAGAGTCCCCCCGGGGGGGAGTATCATCTAATAGCTCAGAATACAAAAATAACAGGCGAGGGATTAGCGGTGATCCGCGAATCCCTCGCCTGTTCTAGTGCGCCCGGTTGGCGTATGCTCTATAGGATGAAAGTTCCGAATCCGCCAGGCAGTTGGAAGGATTAGCCGAAAGCAAGGGTGTCCTTCGCGAGGGGGAATCTGAAGAAAGCTGGATGTCGGAGGGTTAAACGGTCCCGCCGACGGGCAAAAGTGCTGGCTCGACAAACAGGAAGTTCATATAAGGCCGGAACTGTGGGTAAGGCTGCTGGACAAGCTAAAGCCCGATTAAATACATGGCAACATGTATGGACTGCACGGAACAGTTAACGGTAAATGAAACGAGCAAAGCCGGATAGAGCATACGAGTACCCGGGGAGGCCTCACGAGCGGGGAGAGCAGTTATCTCTCAAAGACACCCGTAGTAACAACGATTATACTGATATTTTCAATATGCCGATAAAGTTCTTTGCTTCCCTTGCAAACAAAGGGCAAAATGAGACTGTCGGCATATTGTTTTTTGCAGAAATCAAAGACGGGCCGACCAAGCCCGCTTGGGAGTTGGACGACTCGTCTTGCACATTATCATTTACTATATTTAAGCCAGACCGCATATATGACGCAGCATATCATTATCATCGACATAATTCTTGTTGGATTCATCTTGGAATATTATATTATTCTTCTCCTGCATAGCATCAAGCACTTTTTCTTTCATCAAGCCGGAAAGTTTTGCATAGATCTGTGTTGTCTCTAGCTGAGCATGTCCAAGCCACTCTGATATCATGGGGAGAGAGATACCTTCCTCATACAGGTGCATAGCTCTGGTACGTCGGAAAAGGTGAGGGTGCAGATGTGGGAGACTTGGATCCATCATTTTCACTCGCTTTTCACAATAATTCAAAATGCGTTGCGCATTATCGGAAGACATCTTATTCATTTCACCATCACGCAACACATAGAAGAGAAAAGAATCGCCATTCCTTTTTTGATGACACTTTTTGAAGTATTCTTGAGCTTGTTCCCAAAGTAAATTGGACAGAGGTGTTATCCGATGTTTATTACCCTTTCCAAAGAAATGGACGCTTGCTTTGTCATGAGAGGCAGGAACAAGGTCTCGAACCTTCAATGAGAGAATTTCATCAATGCGTCCGCCACTTTCATATAGCAGTGAGAGGAAAAACCGGTCTCGGGTACTGTTCCTTGTATTTGAAACAGAATCAATAACAAGCTTAACCTGTTCAACAGAAAGCCACACAAATTTAGGGGTTCTTGTGTCGACAACTGGCTCTATCTCTTGAATGAGCTGAAGTTCAATTGCAGACAATATGTCGTTCTTCATAAAGAATTTGCAAAAATTCTTTATATCTGAAAGACGATGATTGATCGTAGGGGCCGAATTATTCCGAGTTATCTGGAGCCATTCTACGAAAGACACAATGTTTTTCTGGGAAAAATCAGATGTTTTAACAGTGCTTAGATGAATTCCATAAGACTCATTCAGAAATTCCAAAAAGAGATTAATTGAATATCGATAAGATGTGATAGTATCATCGTCACGTCTCCGGACTGTGGGCAAATACTCCAGAAGAAATACCCTAATAGCACTAAGCAAAGCTGGATCAGCAGCACTACGTGTCATCTATATCATTTCTCTCCTTTCCATAGATCCTCCTCAGATTTGAATCATCTACATCAAGATGCTTTCTCAGATGGTCTGGTATTAGATGAATGTAATACATAGTGGAGGAAAAATCAGCATGACCCATGTATTCGGCTAAGTAAGGCAGCATAGCCATAGCATCCTTTCCCTCCTCCATCCAGCGGATGATATTGCGTGTAGCAAAGGCGTGCCGTAGGTCATATGGACGAGGTTTGCCACGAGTAATTCCTGCACGAATGCAAGCCTTATTAAACCACTCATAAAACCATTGTATATTGAAATGATCTCCATTTCGCTTTTGGAAGAACCAAGTTCTTTCACCTGCCAGGTTATTATATACTCGGCATAACCCGAGCATATCTTCTGACATTATGATGTGTCGATCTCGATTCTTTTTGGATTGGCGAATATACAATTCGCCAGTCTTGAAATTAAAATCTTCAACCTTGAGAAGAATTACTTCAGAAGGGCGAAGCCCACAGCAATACACGAGAACTTCCACAGAAATGTTCCATCCAAAACAGATCCTAGAGTAGCAGGCGAAAGCCTGCTACTTTTTTTG
>CANQII010000167.1 GCA_947623875.1 uncultured Oscillospiraceae bacterium | reverse complement strand
GTGGTCTTTTCACTCTTCAGGTTCATTTGTACTCTCTCCTATCTCGTATCCGTTTATCAGGTTCCAGGGGCGGGAACGCCTGCCCAGCGTTGGGCAGGCGTTACACCGATTCCCGGAAATTCCAGATAAGTCAGTATAGCACAGGGCAAAGTTCGGCGCAATTCGATTTATTAATATATCTGCTGAATCCATTTGATTTTTCAATAAATCAGTGATATACTGGGGAAAACTGGACGGAGGGGAGAACCATGGAAAAACGATACCTGGACAACGCCGCCACCACCTTTCCGAAACCCCCAGAGGTGGCGGAGGCAGTGGCAGCGTACATCACCGGTCTCGGCTGTAACATCAACCGGGGCTGCTACGGCAGCGCCTATGAGGCGGAAAACATGGTGTTTGAGACCCGGGAAATGCTCTGCCGTCTCTACCACGGGCCGGACTGCAAGAATGTGATCTTCACGAAGAATGTCACGGAGAGCCTGAACGTGCTGCTGAAGGGACTGCTGCAGCCGGGAGACCATGTGCTCACCTCCTCCATGGAACACAACGCCGTGATGCGGCCATTGGTGCAGCTGGAGAAAAAGGGTGTCTCCTTCACCCGGATCCCCTGCAGTGAGACCGGCGAGCTGCAGCTGGACACCATGGAGGGTCTGCTGCAGCCCAATACCCGGGCGGTGGTGCTCACCCACGCCAGCAACGTCTGCGGCACGGTGCTGCCTCTGGAGCCAGTGGGAGCCTTCTGCAAACAGCACGGCTTGGTTTTCATCGTGGACGCCGCCCAGACGGCGGGAGTGCTGGACCTCAATATGGAGCAGATGTCTATAGATGCTCTGGCCTTCACCGGCCACAAGGGCCTGCTGGGTCCCCAGGGGATCGGGGGATTCGTGATCCGGGACGAGTTGGCCGCCCAGTTGGAGCCGCTGCTCTCCGGGGGCACCGGCAGCGTGAGCCACACCGAGGAGATCCCAACCTTTCTCCCAGACCGGTTCGAGCCCGGAACCATGAACCTGCCGGGGATCGCGGGGCTGCAGGCGGGTCTTCACTGGCTGGAGCAGACCGGGATCGAGACCGTCCGGGCCCATGAAGCCGCCCTCACCGGGCATTTTCTGGAACAGCTCACTCCCCTGGAGGCAGAGGGGCTCATCCGCATCGTGGGAAAGCGGGATGTGGAAAACCGGACCGGCGTAGTCTCCCTTCAAACGACCGATCTGGACCAGGCTACCGCCGCCTTTGAACTGGACAGCCAGTACGGCATCATGACCAGGGTGGGACTCCACTGTGCCCCCATCGCCCACAAGACTCTGGGCACCTACCCCGCCGGCACCATTCGGTTCTCCTTCGGCTGGTGGAATACCATAGAAGACGCGGATGCAGCGGCGCAGGCACTGGAGGCAATCTGCCATGGAATTTAAGCAGCTGCAGTCCTTTGCGGCGGTGATCCGCTGCGGCAGCTTCACCGAAGCGGCGGAGGAACTGTTTCTCTCCCAGCCCACCATCAGCATCCACATCCGGCAGCTGGAGGAGGAACTGCACACCAAGCTCCTGCTCCGCACCACCAAGAGCGTAAAGCCCACTCCCAAGGGAGAGATGCTCTTCGAATACGCCCAGCGCATCCTGGAACTGCGGGAGCGGATCGTCCAAGCCTGCAGCGATGACGGGGAGAACATCATCCACCTGGGGGCCTCCACCATTCCCTCCGCCTACATTCTCCCGGAGATCCTGCCGAAATATGGGGCCCTTGCCCCCAACACCTACTTTGTGATCCACCAGGGGGACAGCAAAGAGGTGGCAAAAGGTCTGCTGGAAGGCCTCTACGATCTGGGGCTCACCGGCATGCGGGCGGAGGAGGAGAGCCTGGACTACATCCCCTTCTGCCAGGACCGGATGGTGCTCATCACCCCGGTGAACCAGCACTATCTGGCGCTGAAGGCCCGAAAAGATGTAACCGCAGCAGAGCTGCTCCGGGGCCCGGTGATCCTCCGGGAGAAGGGCAGCGGCAGCCGGAAGAGTGCAGACCGGTTCCTGGAGCAGGCTGGCATTCTGGAGGAGGACCTCCAGGTGGTGGCCCGCGTCAACGACCAGGAGGCGGTGAAGAACCTGGTGGCCGGCGGTCTGGGGGTGTCCATTCTCTCCCAGCGGGCCGCCCGGAACTTTCAGGAGGAGCGCCGGGTGCTGGCCTTTGAACTGCCGGAGCTGGCCACCAGCCGGAACCTGTACATCGTCTTCCGCCGGGGCGTCCCCCTGCCAGAGTATGTCCGCCACTTTGCAGACTTTGTCCGCAGGACCTATCTGCCCACCATATAGCGGCCTGATAACCTCGCTGCATGCACCCAAAAAACAGGATACCCCCTTGCGGGGCGGCCAAGAGCCGCCCCGCAAGGGGGTTCCGCATGAAAAAGGGGCTTTCACTAACTTCTGAGTAATGTCAGAAATTGTGAACCCCCTCTCAAAAAGGATAGGCAAGAATAAAATGGTGCAAAATCATTAAAAACCTCAAATTGCCTTGATCTTATCGTTATCGCCATGATCGTCATCATACCAAATGATTTGAAAAACACTGCCCTCCAAATTTTCATACAGGCGCAGAGCCAAGTCTTTCCTCACAAAAGCTCCGCCGGCAGCTTGAATCAGCATCGCACAGCTGGAATCCCCAAGACAAATGCTCTGTTAGAGACACGTCTTTGCTGTCTTAACTGACCTTTTACCCGGGGCTTTTTTCTGGGGAATGGATGGATGCGCTATATCTTCCTTAAAAGCCCTTTTTCCCTTAATCGAGCCCGCCATAGTACATCGCCATACTGTCTTTCGTGATAATCACGTTGCACGATTCCCCAGGAGAATAGCCTTTCCGGGCATCAATCCACGGATCTTCCATGTGTGTTAGACGGCTGAGATACTGTGCATCACGGTGCCCGTAATGCTCTAATACCATTCCCACGGTTTCTTTCTGATCGGCATTTAATCTGGAGCTATCCCCGTCCGTGATATCTTCCGCAACAAGATCAAAGCGACCTTTAAATCTCTGAAACAGTACCGGGAAAATTGGGCCATTTGCCCATGCTTCAAAGTCCTCATCAAATAATGGTGTATCATCCCAAACCAGAGACCAGGCCTGGGCATAGTAACAGAGCTTCTGAAGTTTCATGGTCGATGTGCGTCCGCGCATTTCCAGGATATACCGTGCTGCATCAAAAATAGAAGCCATAAGACTATGCCTCCCTTGCTGTTACATTATACATCATCTTGAGCACCTGTGCTAGGCCCAAATTTCGGATATAAGAAAATCTTCTGGTTCTGGTTCAGTTCTGGCTGAGCTATCCTAATCCTTCTTCGAATGAGAAACAAAACCGGAACACTCTCGAGTCGATTTCTAAACACCTGCAGACGCCATTTTTCTGATATTTTGATACAGTTTAATGATCGCCACTGCTACGCTTAGCAAAGCGGTTGGTGCCGCCAATGATTCCAGGATATCCCTATTCTCCAACTTTCGTAACCACCATTCACGGAAGTCTCACAGAAAGCTTCTCACAAAAAATCCACATTTTTCTCAAAAGTAGTTGTCATTTGGAACATCCTCGATTATAATGCGCTGGAAAGTGGACAGCATACCACTGGTGTGGCTGACACCTGAATCCGATATTGAATCCAGACATAACATAAGGGCTGGCGGACAATGATAAAATCAGTCACTAAGGGAGACGCACAGCATTCTCTTTCAAGTAGATGAAGTTGAATACTGCCCGCTCAATGGGATCTGCGTGAGAAACACGCTCATCTCTTGCGAAAGCGCAAAAATACATTTTTATCCAGAATCGTTGATCTTAGGCTCTCAGTTATCCACTTCCTGCGAAACGCAAACTGCCTGGGACGGTTTGTCAGCAGGGAAAGCAACTTCTTTATCAAACTGGCCCTGAGACAATTAAAGGCAGACCACGGCCCTATGCAGGAGGCCGAACCTCCCACACAGCTGAAAACAGCGCCACTCTCGAGATACCCGCCCTTGCGAATTTTTACAAGGGGAAAGTAGATGGGTTCAGGGAAAACACCTACTTCACGCCCCTGATCCCCAGGGTGCGAACTGGTTCGACACCGAGGACGGTACCCTGCTCCCCGACCTCAAGGTGGCCATCACCGAGGACGTGCTGGTGGACGACCGCGGCTATATCTGCCTGACAACCTTCCAGGACGGCATGTACACCGTCAGGTGTACTGTCTAATATTCAAAGAGAAGAGGAGTAATTATGGCAGTTTTAGGAATCATTGGCATCATCATCAGCATCGTCGTGTTGATCTACGGCGCCTACAAGGGCGTCAGCACGATCATCCTAGCCCCTATCTCCGGTCTGCTGATCGCCCTGT
The DNA here is from genome assembly GCA_947623875.1 of uncultured Oscillospiraceae bacterium. Lineage (GTDB taxonomy): Bacteria > Bacillota > Clostridia > Oscillospirales > Oscillospiraceae > Enterenecus. Next base: position 2,637 of record CANQII010000167.1, on the reverse strand, counting down.
TCAACGGCATGAACCTGCTGGAGACCTTCACCGGCGTCATGCTCCCCAGCGTCTGCAACTACGTCACGGCCATGCTGGGCCCGGTGCTGCTGGGCTGCATCATCGCCGCCATCTACAATGCGAGCGGCGCCGCTCTGTCCATCGCCAACGCGCTGTATGACCTGTTCACCATGAGCGCCCGCAAGAAGGCCTCCGCCGGTGAGCGGGTGGTCATGCACCCCATCCTGGCCATCATCACCATCTACGTCATCGGCACCGTTCTTGCCTACAGCGGCATGAACCCCGTGGTCCTCATGTTTATCCTGTTCCCCATCGCCATGGACCTGTTCGAGAAGGCTGATATGCCCCGGGCCATGGGCCCCGGCGTGGTGCTGGGCGCCCTGGCCACCGCGGCCTGCAGCATGCCCGGCACCACTTCTGACCAGAACGTCATCGCGGTCCAGATGCTGGGCACCGACCCCATGGCCGCCGCCATTCCCGGCTTCATCGGCGGCGTGGTGGTGCTGGCTCTGAACATCATCATGATGAACATCATCTCCAAGAAGGAGATCGCCAAAGGCCATACCTTCACCCCCGCTCCCAACGCCCCCAAGCGCCCCGAAGGTCAGAATACCCCACACTGGGTGCTGGCCGTCATTCCCATCGCCGTGACTCTCATCACCTTCAATGCACTGAAGTGGGACATCCTCATCGCCATGGCGCTGAACATCGTGCTGTCCCTGATTTTCTTCTTCCCCTTCTACGGCGGCATCAAGGGCCTGAAGGAACTGACCAAGCCGGTGGGCGAGCAGACCACTATGCTGGTGCTCCAGGTGGGTCTGCTGGGTGCCATCGGCGGCGTAGTAGCCGCCTCCCCGGCTTTCCCCGTGCTGACTGACGCTCTGCTGGGTATGGGTGGCCCCGCTCTGTTCAAGGTGGTCCTGGCCATCGCCCTGCTGACCGGCGCCTCCGGTTCCGGCCCCGCCGGCCTGTCCGCCACCCTGCCCTATATGTCCGAGATGTTCACCAGCATGGGTGTGAACCTCAGCGCACTGCACCGCGTGTCTGTGTTCGCCTCTCAGACGCTGGACACCCTGCCCACCAACCCCGGCTACATCATTGCCACCGGCATCGCCGATGTGGAGATCAAGGACTCCTACAAGTATGTGTTCATCACCACCGTGCTGAACACCACCATCACCGCCCTGGTGGTGGCCTTGATCCTCACCATCTTCCCCGGGCTGGCGTAAAACTGACCCAAAGCCGACAAAAGGCGGGCCGGAAAGAGAACCTTCTCTTTTCGGCCCGCCTTTTTCGCGGTCATCGTTCTGTCTGCTCGGCCTTCCGGGTCTCAATGTAGTCCAGCGTGAAGCGGATGGCCCGCTCACAGCGGACATGGGGCTCATCTCGGATGTCGTCGCAGAGCCAGCTGCCATTGACCCCTGCAAAGGCCAAGAGGAACCGCTTTCCCTCGTCCACCCGAGCGGGGTCTCCGCCGTACAGTTCTCCCAGCAGGAGCAGCCCCGCCGCTGCGGGGCCGCACAGGCCGCCGTGACCCAGTCCACCGCCGAAGTATGCCCCTGCCCGCTTGGCGTGAGCCTCGTCCGTGCCCAGCAGGTCCGAGCAGGGCACCAGCACCCGCTGGAAGCAGTTCAGATGCTCTGACGCACCCTCGCCCGCCGGCGGGGCGGGCAGCCATTCGATATGGGATAGATCCATAAAAACACCTTGCTTTCCAAAGTGATACCATCATGTCACCACGAAGCTCGCCCTCCGATCATTCAGGGGCAGGCAGGTTTTTGCTCAGACGCTCTCCGTCAGTCGCTGATACATCCGCATCAGTTACGCCACACAGGAGCTCTCGGTAGTAGTCTTGATGTCGAATCCATACACCTGCATCACGGCCCGGTCGTTCTGCTGGTGGGCCTTCCGCACTCCGGGTCATCTTGTCGTAGAGGTCGACCAGGTCCTTGTCCAGTCCCTTCTGCTCGATGAGCACATGGGTGGCGGGGATAGAGCTGTCGATGAAGCTGTTGTTGTCCGGCTTTACCTGCACCTCGAAGGTGATGAATTACGCCACGCTCTTCACGCCCAGCACATCGGTGAGCAGGATGAGCCAGAAGGTCTGACTCTCGCCCTTCTCATGGCCTCTGCCTTTCCATGGCCGGTGAATTTCGCGGCGGCCGCACGCTTTTCCTGGTTGGTCATGGCGGAGGCCTCCATACTTACAGTTTATCGATTCTCCGAGGGTAAGTCAAGCCTTTTCCGCAAAGGGCAGGCAGCGCGTTTCCTGCTGTTGTTCATGATCCGTAGAGCATGTAATATTTTCAAATCTATCCGATTTTCCCTTGTCAGCATGGTTGGCAGGTTGTATACTATGAGTGGTATGAGGGCGCCACCCCTCCAGTAAGGAGAATCGCTCTAGCAACGATCCTCTGATGGTGTCACGTTTAGGGATTGCAACGGCTGATTTTTCTTACTAATTCGAAAAAACAATGTCAGATACGTTTGGCATTCGAATAGGTGAGCATGAGAAAGCACAGGACCAACACAATTCGGTTCTGAGCTTTACGGTTGAGTAGACCTGAATCCGCAAAGTTTTAGGTCCGCCTAAACCTTGCAGTTCAGGTACAGTCTAGGATGTACCCGCACCGTGCG
>CANQII010000166.1 GCA_947623875.1 uncultured Oscillospiraceae bacterium | reverse complement strand
CTGCAATTCGGCAAATTGGCCAGCGCCCCATTGGTACGCCGGCCAGAAGACTGCGGAACAATCCCGGTCGCGGGACAAAACAGCACAGGCATCCGCATTAACACTGAGATAGATGGCATGTCACAGGTTTTCTCCCGCGGATCAAAAGAAGTGTCACTTTCACAAACAATCAGACAATCTGCGTCTTGGCAGAGCGGGCACTTTCGCTCCCACCCCCGCTGGCGTAATATGATATATTGCTGCATAAAGCAGACGCATCAGATCGCATCTTGTTGCACAAGCCACAAAAAATTCCATTTTTACCCACACTTCACTCCGGTCCAAGCTGTCTTATTTCTCCCGCAAAACCCGTAACAATTTCTCACTCTCCCTGAGAAACTGGTTGACAGCCCCCTATGGATTCGGTATAATGGGTGGGAAAATCCATAAAAAGGCTCAGGTGATCTTAGACATGCCCGAGGACAGTTGGTTATCACTCCTCCTCATATTCGCACTGTTGGTCATGGGCGCATACTTCGCCTCCAGCGAAATCGCCCTCAGTTCCGTCAATAAAATCCGCATCCGTCTGCTGGCCGATCGGGGAGACCGAGGCGCCAAGAACGTCCAATACATACTGGACCACTTTGATCAGGCCCTCTCCACCATCCTCATCGGTAACAATCTCTCTCATATTCTGGCCTCCTCTATCACTACGGTGCTGGCAACCCGGATCTGGGGCACCAGCGCGGTGGCAGCCACCACCCTCATCCTCACGGTGATAGTTTTCTTCTTTGCGGAGTTACTGCCGAAAAACATCGCCAAAAAGTATTCGGAACACTTCTCTCAGACCATAGCCGGATCCCTGATCCTGTTCATGCGCATCTGTACCCCCTTCTCCTTCCTGCTCACCGCCATCGGCAACGGGGCGGCGAAACTGGTGGGCGGCGAGGACACCGTCACAGAAGACGAGTTCTACGACATGGTAGAAAACATCGCCGAAGAGGGCAGCCTGGAGAGCGAGAAGGGCGAGCTGGTGCAGTCCGCCCTGAGTTTTGGAGACCACACCGCGGCGGACATCCTCACCGTCCGGGTGGACGTGGAAGCCATAGACGACGAGGCCTCGGTGGAGGAGATTCTGGACTGCATCCGGAAGATCCGCCACTCCCGCATCCCGGTGTACCACGAGTCCATAGACAACGTGGTGGGCATTCTCTCCACCCGCAAGTATGTAAAGGCCTACCTGGAACAGAAGGAAAAGACAGACCTGAAGGCCGTGATGGATCCCCCCTTCTTCATCCACGAGAGCACCGAGGCGGGAGACCTGCTGCAGGTGATGAACCGCCGGAAGGTCTCCATGGCCATAGTCACGGACGACTACGGCGGCATGGAGGGCATCGTCACGGTGGAGGACGTGCTGGAAGAGCTGGTGGGAGACATCTGGGATGAGGACGATGAGGTCAAAGAGAGCTTCGTCCAGGTGGATGAGAACACCTTCGATGTGGACGCCTCCATGAATCTGGACGACGTATTGGATCGCCTGGGCATCGAGGACTACGACGAGGACGAGGTGGCCCACAAGACGCTGGTGGGTCTCGCCTACGCCGCTTTCGACACCATTCCCCACGAGGGGGACTCCTTCCAGTATGAGAACCTGAAACTCACCGTGCTGCGCATGGACAAACGGCGCATCCTCACCCTTCGGATCGTGCGAGAGGAGGCGCCCCAGAAATGATGATTCCTCTCATTTACACGGCGGCCATTATCGTGCTGCTCTGCTTCTCCGCCTTCTTCTCCGGGTCTGAGATCGCCTATTCGGCGCTGAACCGCACCCGTCTGGAGGCCAGTCAGAACCCGTCTGCCCGGTGGGCCACATACATCGCAGACCACTTTGACGTGGCCCTCTCCGCCATTCTCATCGGCAACAACCTGGTGAACATCTCCTCGTCGTCTGTCATGACGCTGCTGGCCCTGTGGGCGGCGGGAGAGGCGGCCACCGCCCAGCGGCAGGACCTCTTCACCTCGGTTGCCAGCATTCTGCTCACCATCCTGGTGCTGATCTTCGGCGAGACCATGCCCAAGATCGTGGCCCGCCGGGACTCTCTGAACTTCTCCCTCAGGGTTGCCCGTCCCCTGCGGGTGCTGATGATCCTCCTGAAGCCCGTCACCTTCGTGATCTGCGGCCTTGTGAACCTGATCACCTCTCCCCTGCAGGGCGAGCAGCTGGGGGAGGATGAGGAGGCCGAGGCGGCGGAAGAGGAGCTGGTGAACCTCATCGAGACCTCGGAGGACGAGGGCATCATCGACGAGGACCAGTCCGAGCTGCTGCAAAACGCCCTGGACTTCTCCGAGATCTCCGTGCAGGAGGTCATGACGCCCCGGATGGACATGGAGTCCCTGGATCTGGACGACAGCCCAGAGGAGCGGTGGAAGATCATCGAGAACTGCTCCTATTCCCGCCTCCCCGTCTTCGATGAGGACCATGAGAAGGTGGTGGGCGTGCTCCATCTGAACCACTATTACCGCGCTCTTCTGGACACCCCGGAGGTGGATCTGAAGTCCATCCTGCTGGAGCCCTGTTTCGTGTACAAGACCATCAAGCTGCCGGCGGTGCTCTCCATGCTGAAGCAGCGCAAGACTCACATGGCCATCGTTGTCGACGACTACGGCACCCCCATCGGCCTTATCACCATGGAGGACGTGTTGGAACAGATCGTAGGCGAGATCTGGGACGAGACGGACGAGGTGGAACAGGACGTGGTGGAGCGCTCCGAACACGAGTACGAGATCGATGGAGACGTCTCTCTCGGCGAGTTCTGCGAGCTCCTGGACTGGGACGAGGACAGCCTGGAGAGCGAGTCCGTCACGGTGGGCGGATGGACGGTGGAGATGTTCGAGGGCTTCCCCCAGCCGGGAGACACCTTCAACTGCAAGAATATCACCGTAACCGTATTGGCCATGGACGATCTCCGGGTGTCCAAGGTGCTGGTAACCGTACACCCGGAGGAAAAAGACGAAGACAAGTAAACACCCAGACTGCCCCAAAGCCCCATCGAGAGACCACACTGAGAGAACAAAGAGGAGAGGGACGGACGTGGAAATTACCAAGATCGTAGTCACAGGAGGCCCCTGCGCCGGCAAGGGTGAGGCACTGCGCCGGATTCGGGACGCATTTGCCCCCCAGGGATACACCGTACTGGTCATCCAGGAGACCACCACCGATCTCATCAACGGCGGAGTGGCCCCGTGGACCTGCGGCACCTCCCCCGCCTTCCAGGGCTGTCAGATGGAACTGCAGCTGGACAAGGAGAAGGTCTTCGAGCGGGCCGCCCGCACCATGCCCACGAGCAAGGTGCTGCTGGTGCTGGACCGCTCCGCCCTGGACGGGCGGGCGTACATCACGGAGGAGGAGTTCGCCCAGCAGGCGGCGCTTCTCGGCACCAGCGAGGGGGCGCTCCGCAACCGCTACGATGCCGTCTTCCACCTGGAGACCGCGGCCAAAGGGGTGGAGAGCGCCTATACCCTGGCCAACAACACCGCCCGGATCGAGAACCCGGCGGAGGCGGTGGCCCAGGACAACAAGACCCTCAACACCTGGGTGGGCCATCCCCACTTCCGGCTGATCCCGTCGTACCCCTTCTTCCCCGCCAAGATGGACCAGCTGGTCCGGGAGGTGTCCACCTTCCTGGGGCTGCCCGGCCACACCGCGTGCCGCCGGAGTTTCCTGGTCCGGGACCCGGATCGGGAGTGGCTGGAGAAGAACTTCTTCTGCCGGAGGGCGGATCTCATTGAGACCTTCCTCCCCAGCGAGGGCAACAACGTCCACCTGGTGTATGCCCGCACCTGCAGCGGCCACACCATCTACTTTGAGCGCACCGCCAAGCAGCTCTCCCCGTACCGCTGGGAGACCATCTGCAGCCGCCTCACGGAGGACCAGTACCAGGCCCTCCAGGCCAAGGCGGATCCCAACCGTCAGCCCCTCTCCAAGGCCACATACTGCATGGTCCACGAGGACAGCTACTTCGAGATAGACCTGTACCCCTTCTGGCAGGACCGAGGCATCCTCCGCTTCCCCATGCTCCAGGAGGAGTCCCCTCTCCCCAGCTTCCCGGTGCAGCTTCGCATCATCGGGGAGGTCTCAGAGAATCCGGCATACGGGGACGAGGCTCTCGCCGCCGGGGTGTACCCGGTGGGCCTGGACTGAGCAGACCCCAAAATACACAACCCCAAGAGACAACAATCGGCACCCGTCTCATGCGTCTGCATGAGACGGGTGCCGCTCTCTTTCCATTCCCGTTTTCCTTATCCCACCCGCACCAGCGCGGGTTGTGGAATATGGGCTCTGCCGTGGGGGCCGGCCTGCAGGGAGGCGTACGCCGCCCGCAGGGCCTGTTTGGCAGAGGCCTCATAGCCCAGCTGTCCCAGCTCCTCCTCAAACTCCGCGCCGGTGGCCTGCATCCGCTGCAGGATGGCCACCAGGGTCTGGCGGATCAACATGTGAAACTTCAGCTCGAAGACGCGCATCTCATCGTCTGCGATCTCCCGCTGCAAGGTCTCCACCCAGCTGCAGAGCTCTGTGTCCGCCTGGGCGTCAAAGGTGTTGTTTTCCTCCGGCCAATACATGCCGCTGATCTTCTGCACGTCCCATTCCTCCATTCTATTGTGCCTTGTCCGGCGGGGTGTTCTGCCGCCGCTGTTCCATCTGCTCCCGGGTACTGCGCACCCGCTGATAGGAGTCTTTCTTGCCTCTTGGTCTGCCACCCTTTTTCTCTTCTGCCTGGGACTTCTCCCGGGCGGCCGTCTTTCCACTCCCAGATTTCTTCTCTGAAGCCTGTCCCTCCTCACTTTGAGACAGCTTCCAGGGCAGCCGGTTTCGGTACACCCGGTTCAAGGTCCCGCTGCTCTGGAGATACCGCCGGGACACCTCCTGGGCGAAGTCCTGGAGCATCTCCAAGGTGATGTCCAGCGCTCCCAGCACTGCCGCAGCAGGGGCCGGAATCTCCTCCCCGCAGCGGTAGGTCCGGCCGCCCAGGTGATACTGCACCTGGCGGAGGACCGGCAGCACCTCCTTCCACGCCAGTCCACGGGCCGAACACGCCTTTTCCATCACCGCCTCCAGGATCCCCAGAATCCAGGCGAGTTCCACGCCGCCGGCGCTGGGATTCCCCTTTGGCGCCGCCGCAAGCGCTTGCTCTGCCGTCTCCCGGGCCCGGAGCAGCACCGCCGCCTCCCGGGGCGAAACTCCCGCCGAGACCGCAAGGCCGGTGTACCCCTGCCGGCGGTATGCCGCTTGCAATGCCTCCTCCCGGACCTGCACCTGGAGACCGCCGGAATCTGAATCAACAGCCAGATACGGTGCCAGCCCCTCCGGGATCACTGGGCTCTCCCCTGCCTTGATCTGCGCCTGCAGTCTCTGCAACGCCGTCTGCACCTGCTCCAGCAGCTCCGTCCCGGCCATGGCGCCATCCACCGGCCGATAGAGCAGCACCGCCTCGTGAGAGGTCCCATCTGCCAGGGTGCATGCCCCTGCCGTTCCAAAGAGACCGCTCTCCAGCATGCAATGGATGTCCTCTCGGACCGCTCTGCCGGCCTGCTCCAGCAGGAAGGCAAAGGCCTCCCCAGACCGGTGCAGCACCTGGGCCCAGGGAATCGGCCCATCCTGTCTCTGCGTGCCCTCCTCCCAGAGGATGCCCCGCACCTGGACGCCGTAGGCTGCGAACCACTGCACCGCCGTCCAGACGGCACCGTCCGCCTGGGGGAAACACATCACCGGCAGTCCGGCAGCCGCGCCGTCTGCGGCCACCGCCCAGATGGCGCCAGGCATCGGGGCATTGGAGACCCCCAGATACACCCCGGTGAGTCCCTTGGACCGGCACCGCTGCACCCACCCCTCCAGCACCTTCTGGGCCTTGGCGGCGGTGTCCGGCGCCTGGAAGAAGTCCGCATACCAGGCCTCCCCCAAGATGGGCCCGTGGAAGGTTACACTGTCTCCCAGGGATTCCGGAGGGTCTCCACGAAGGGCCGCCATGCCGCAGTCCAGGATGGCGTTGCCGTCTGGAAATCCGTATGCCTCGTACAGGGCGTCCAGGAGCCCGGTCTTCTGGGCTGCCCCCAAAAGGCCGGCATACAGCCCCGCCTCCAGGGTGTCCGGCCGCACCCGGGCCTGTCCCGTGGGATTGAACTGGAGCCACTCCTCCCGGTGGAACTGGAAGTAGTTCTGGTTGGGGTTCATTTCGCTGTCCGAGACGGCGTAGCCGATCAGCATCAGCTCCTTGTCCCCGTGGAGGGGATCAAAGACCAGGCCGTTGCGGTATGTCACCGCGCCAGCAGGGATCGGCACCGCCACATCCCGGTGAACTTTTCCCATCGTGCACCACCATCCAGCCGTTCAGAATTGGCCCCATCGTTGAGGCGCTGCTTGGTCACTGATATTGCCGCTCCGGCGGATAGCGCAGGAGCACGGCACCGGTGGAGAGATCCACCCAGTCAAAGACATAGTCGGAAGGGCCTGCGGCAAAGGGGGAGATCACAGCGGTGAGCCCGCCCAGCACAGGGCTGCCGGACCAGGACGCCGCAGGGTACACCTGGTCCGTGAGGAGGTTGCCGTCTGCATCGTAGAGGCGGATCCCCATCTCCACGTAGGCCTTGTAGTATTGGGTTCCAGTGAAGGGATCGGTGCAGGCAAAGCCGGTCTCCCCGTCCGGCATCTCCTTGTAGTCCTCCGCGCTGTAGTCCTCCAGGGTGGCGGGGTAGCCCTCCGGGGGTGTGGAGAGCACCGTACCGGTCTCCAGGTCCAGATACAGCCACAGGGGATCCTCCTCGTGGACCCCATCCTGATAGAATGTGGAGGCGGCGTAGAGGATCCGGTCCCGGCGGGCGGTGAGCCGGCGGCCGGGCACCCAGACGGCGCCCCAGGTGCCGCCGTCAAAGACGTCCCCATACCACGGGGTGAACATGTCTGCCGGGAAGGAGACAAACAGCTGTCCCTCTCCGTTCCAGCAGTACAGGCAGCCGTCGTCATCCTG
>CANQII010000165.1 GCA_947623875.1 uncultured Oscillospiraceae bacterium | reverse complement strand
TCCGCTCCTCGTCGTCCGCCCGGCTGTACTGCTGTTTCAGGTCGTGGTAGCGGATGTTGATCTTCTCCATGTCCTGTTTGGCCTGTTCATACTGGAGCTTGTCGCTTTCCAGAAGGTGCACCAGCACCCGCTTTTCGCTCTCCAGCTGCTTCATGCTGCTGTTGTTGAACTCCAGAGCCAGGATTGCGATGGCAAAGAGGATGCAGAAGCTGTTCAAGGCGGTGTAGGACTCCAGATAGGATTCTGCTGCAGCATCCAGGTGGCTCTCCAGGATGGTGCTAAGGTACACCGCCACAAAGAAGAACAGACCGGAGTAGATCACGGTGCTGATGCTGTCGAAGAAGAGGCGGCTCTCCTGGAGAAAGCGCCGGGTGAACCAGAAGAACATGGGGATGCACACCAGAATGTTGGCCAGCAGCAGGATGAGGAGCAGTACCAGCGGACTCTGCTGGATGAGGCCCCGGAATCCCAGCCGGACCAGCACGATGTAGGCCAGCTTGCTGGTGATGTGCTGGATGCAATAGGCGCAGGTGGTGGAGAACAGCGCCTGGACCGGGGAGCAGTCGAAGCAGGTCCACACCATGAGCCACACCAGCACCGTGTCCAGCAGCAGGTAGGGCCAGCTCAGCGGCAGGGAGATGTGCCTCGGAAGGATAAACTGCAGCAGAATCCAGACAGCGAGGCGGAGGGGGAAGTACCGCCGCCGCTGATCCCAGGGGACAAAGAGACATGCCGCCACCAGAAGCCCGATGAGGACCTGCTGCTGGAAGAGAAAGTTCAGAACCGGCACGGCTTAAAGCCCCCTCTTCGCCATGAATCGGGAGAATTCGCTGAGGAAGGTGTCTTTATATGTCCGGCCGATCCGGAGGACCTGATCCCCCAGATAGACGTCCATGTGGCTGATGGCGGTGATGCAGCTGAGATTCACAAGGTAGCTTACATTGCATCGGGCAAATCCGTACCGGGACAGCTGATCTGCCACATCCTGCATGGAGCCTCGGGTGCGGAGCACTTCCACCTTGCCGGTGTCCGGATCCCGGTAGTAGTAGAGGAGATAGTGAAGCTGAACTTCGACATACAGGATGTCCGGAACATTGAGAAATTTAGTAACAGCACCCACTTTGATCTGGACCCTTCGGCTGCTCTGGTCCTGCTGCCGGGCCTCCCGCTCTTCCAGCACCTGAACCGCCCGCTTCAAGTACATATGGAAGGAATACCACTGGATCGGTTTCACAATGAATCCCAGGGCGGAGACCTTGTACCCGCTGATGGCGAACTGCTGCAGGTTGGTGCAGAAGATGATGATCACATCATCGTCCGTCTCACGGATCTTCTCCGCCAGTTCCATGCCGGTGGTGCCGGGAAGGTCGATGTCCAGAAAGAGAATATCGCACTTCTCCCCAGTGTGAGCCAGAAAGGCGTCTGCTGAGCTGAACTCCAATACGTCAAAAGCGGCGTTCTCTTCTCCCTCGAATCTGGAAATCTCCTGCCTCAGTTGTGCTCTGGTCTCCTTCTCATCGTCTATGATACCGATCCTGAACACGGCGATCCCTCGCTTCTATCCTCTGTGGTCCCCGCAGGTATGCGGGTGCTGTGGAAGGTCTCTCTGTCTCTGCTGCCGCTCTCCGCCTGATGGGGATAGAACGGCCAGGTTACACGTCTATTCAAACTAAAGATAATAGGGCAATTCGGCGGGCAAGTCCAGATATTTGGCACCATCCGCAATGGTGCAGGCACACTTTACAGCGCCTAGACAGCACAATGGGAACGGGTCCGTCTTCACTGCGGGTTCGCTGGGAAAGCCTTATTTTGTCCCACAGGCAGCGCCGAAAGCGCAAAAAAACAGCAGCGAGGGTCCTGCAAGGGCGTTCCACTGCTTCTGGTGAGATTGTCCCATTGTACGCCTGAAGACTCCTGCATGCAAGCGGTTCACTGATTTTTGGACAATCCGGCATATGTCTGAGCATATTTTCGGCAAGGCACAGAGATATGGAGCAACACAGACTAAAATCAAATGGATGTACAAAAAGCGAGATTGAAAGGAACTTGCAGTAGTCAGAGAAGGTTGCTCTTTGTGAAAATGTATCGCTGTACTCTCTTTATCGATGCAAACATTTATGTGGTATTTGAAAAGCATGAGGAAGAAAGAAATGGATCAGCAACTGCGGAAATGAAGAAAATGTGAAATCGGGTTACAGTTTGCCTGCGAATCTGTGCAGGAACTCTGTATTGAAGCATTTTATCAAAAGATTGAGAAACAGAACATGGAAGACAGGATGCATGAAGTGATATTGGAAAATCCAATAACAGGAAGAAAAGGAATAAGATACAATCTGGATTTTCTCACATTTCCTTCCACAACAGCTCCAATCTGTGGTATGATAGGCTATCATTTATGGAAAGGGTTGAAGGAGCATGATGGATGCGATGAGTGAGGATTGCACCAATGGCTCCCTGTCCAACAGCCGGCGGCAGCGCATGGAGCGGGAGGTGGGTCGATACCTTCTGGAGGAGGAAGGAGAGAGAACTCTCTGGGTGAGGCCGCACACCTCCAGACGGTTTCCTGCGGAGAAGTATCCTACCGCCGAGGGGGAGACTCCGTAGGGAAGCTGCCGGACATTGTACCAATCGGAAAGGAGTACCGCCGTGAAGAAGCATCTCGTATACACAGACTGGACATTCGGAGAGAAGATGCCGGAGCCCTTCAACATGCCGGTCGCCATGGAGAAGCGCACCAAGTGGATCTCCCGATACAACAACGGCCCCGGGCACCGCTCTACCTTGCACAGCGCATCCCTCCGTGCCCTGATGGCCTATGCCAAGCTGCAACTGGCCATGGAGCACCATCGGGACAGCGGAAACCCGAATCTGGCGGCAGTGGGGCGGCTGCAGGACGGCCGGTATATCGCGGAGCTGCCGGTGCCTTTCGGGAGAGATACCGCCACATACTGCCGGGAGAACGGCCGGCTGGAGGCCGTCCGCGGCTTTGACGAGTCCACCTGGAAATCCGTTCAGTACCTCATGTGGAGCAACACTTCCTCCGGGGCGGTGCTGTTTCTGACTCTGATGCCGGTGTTCGCCGAAGACGAGGAGTTCGCCCACTACCTGGAGATCTTCAAGGCCCAGATGGACGTGAACTGGCGGGATCTGGAGGAGAGCATCCGGGCCGCTTACATTCTCTCAGACAACATGTACCGGCGGATCGTCCACCCGGAGAGCTCCGGCAGGGCAACGGTTCCCCTGGCCACGGTGCAGCGGGGTCTGCTGCCCCTGCTGAATCTGGATATCTCCCCAGATAGCGTGGTCTCCTGCACCGGCAGGCTCACCACCCTGGGACACAATCCGCCCAAGTTCATCTGGACCCCGCCGCCCCGGGAGTTCCGAAAGCAGTACCGCCTGGGAAGCCGGGTGCTCAGCGGGGAGGAGCAGGACAGGGTTCCGGAGGTGCCGGAGTGGTATCTGCCGCCGAAAGAGGTGGATCTGATCTGTACCCATGCGGTGGGTTCCGATCAGGTGCCTGGGATGCGCAACTTCATGCTCCGGGGACCCTCCGGGACAGGGAAGACCATGGCAGCCCGGATGATCGCCGCCGCCCTGCACCTGCCCTATGTGTGCTTTACCTGCTCTGCCACCACTGAGGTGGGGGATCTCATCGGCCAGTTTGTCCCGGCAGATGCCATCCAGGACAGCACCGCCAGGACCATGGACTCCTTCGGCCGCATGAATGCCCCGGCGGCGTACTTCCAGCTCACCGGTGAGTACGACGCCGCCAAGACCCGGGGAGATGTAGTGCGCAAGTGGATGGAGCTCTCAGTGGCCCGCAACGGCATGGGGATGCCGGAGATCACCTATGTGGAGAGTCCCATTCTCCAGGCCTTCCGCAACGGCTGGCTGGTGGAGATCCAGGAGCCCAGCAGCATCAGTCAGCCGGGAGTGCTGGTGAGCCTCAACGGCATGTTGGACGCCGGCAGCGCCATCACCCTCCCGGACGGGCAGAGGGTGGAGCGGCACCCGGACTGCATCGTGATTCTCACCACCAACACGGACTACGCCGGTACCCGGGAGATGAATGAGAGCGTCCTCTCCAGGATGAACCTGATCGTGGACTTCCCGGAGCCGGATGCGGATACCATGACCCAGCGCACCATGCGGGTTACCGGCTGCACTGATGAGGAGATGGTCCAGCGGATGGTAACGGTGGTCCGGGACATTCAGGCGTACTGCCGGGAACAGAGCATTCTGGACGGTTCCTGCGGCATGCGGGAGCTTATCGCCTGGGCTGCCTCCGCCATGGTTACCGGAGATCCCTATCGCTCTGCCCTCTACACGGTGATTGCCTCTGCCACCGAGGAGCCGGAGGGACAGGCGGAGCTCATCAGCGCCTGCCTGGAGCGGCAGTTCACCAGTAAGGAGACCAAGGAGATGCTGGCAGACTACGGGGTCTAGCGGAGAAAAAGCGCCGCAGGCACCGGGAGAGGTGCCTGCGGCGTGACGATTCGCTGAAAAGTAATATTCCTTTACAATCTTTGCATATAAACGTTTTCTAGATTCCAAACACCTGGCACAGCATCTCCACTTCATCCCGCTGGAAGCAGTACCCGCTGCACCGGTTGGGGTCGCCGCTGCGAAGATCTGCCGCCAGATCTGCGAGGGCAATCCACTGCAGTTCATCGATCTCAATGGGATCCGGGGAGAAGGGACCGTAGCTCTCCTGATACTCCAGCAGGTAGACGGTGTTCCACTCGTTGCTCACAAAGCTTCCCTGCACGGTGCAGAGCTGCTGTTTTCCCACCAGGCGGAAGGCACTCTCCGGGGCGTGGATCCCCAGTTCCTCCTCTGTCTCCCGCATGGCCGAAAGAGAGCTTGTCTCTCCTGCGGAGATGTGGCCGGAGGAGGACGCATCCAGCATGCCGGGGTAGGACTCTTTGGTGGCGGCTCTGCGCTGCATCAGAACCTTGTCTCCCTGATACACCCAGATGTGCACGCTGCCGTGCCAGGCACCGGTGCGGTGGACATCCCGCCGGAGGGCGGTGGTGCCGGTGGGCTCACCGGTCTCGGTGAGGATGTCGAAGAGTTCGTCGTCCGGCTCACGGACGGCGGCGGCGCTGTCCAGCACGCGGACGGCGCAGTTGTCCATTATAAAGGTGGAGAGCCACTGCATGTCCTTGTTCTCATAGTACTGCCAGATGATGCCGCAGATGCTGTTGTGGGTTACCACCAGCACATTGTCCTCCGGGCTGTACTGTTGCTCCAACTGCTGGAGGAAGGGGTGGACTCGGGCGATGATGTCCAGAAGGGATTCTCCGCCGGGCATCCGCTCTGTGTAGCGCTTACGGGTCTCCTGAAACACCGGAGCCAGCCAGTCTGTGGCCTCGTAGGTGCCGAAGTCCTGTTCCATCAGGCAGTCTTCGGAGAGGATATTGCAGGGGTGCTGATTGGCTGCGGCGATCACCTGGGCGGTCTCCATGGCCCGAGACAGGGGAGAGGCGTAGATGGCTGCAAAATGTGTGTCTTGGAGCTGCTGGGCGGCTTCTCTCGCCTGACGGCGTCCATTCTCGTTGAGGGGGATGTCTGTGCGGCCCAGAACCTTGCTCTGGCGGTTCCAATCGGTCTCCCCGTGGCGGATGAGATACAGTTTCATAGCAGGATCTCCATTTCTATCGCCGCAGGTGCGGCGGGGGTGCGAAAATGAAAGGGCAGGCTTGCGGATCCCGTGGGGATCTGCAAGCCCGCCCATGATATCACGTCTGGCGGAGAGATGCCAGATGCAATTTAGGAGGCTGGTTCAGTTCAGTCGTTGGTGAGATCTCCGCTGCCGGCCAGGGAGATCTGAGGACCCAGGTATGTGGGCTTCGGCATCCACAGGGTGGTGGCAAAGTCTTTGCAGCGGGCCAGGATCTCCCGGCACTCTCGAAAGGCCTGTCCCCCGTAGATGTGGTAGTCTGCCGCTACGCCGTATGCCTCCATGCCCATCTTCTCTGCGATATAGATGGAGCGGTACAGGTGGTACTCCTGGGTGACGATCAGCACCTTGCGGGCGCCGAAGATCTCCTTGGCCCGGTACATGGTCTCGTAGGTGCTGAAGCCGGCGTGGTCCATGAAGATGTCCTTCGAGGGGATGCCGGCGTCCATGGCGTAGTCCTTCATGGCGCCTACCTCGTTGTACTCCTTCCGGCCGTGGTCTCCGCTCATGAGAAGCTTGGGCGCCGCGCCGTCCTTGTACAGGGCGATACCCCGTTCCAGCCGGTCTTTCAGCATGTCGCTGGGAACGCCATTGGGCTTTACCTGGCAGCCCAACACGATGATGCAGTCCACATCCTGCAGGTCTGCCGCCTCTTCCGGGGACAGAATGGTGCGCTGGCCCGTGCTCCGGACACAGGCGTTTACCGCCAGCACAGCAGCGCTGCCCAGAACCCCCAGGCACAAGCATAGCAACAGCAATTTCTGCAAAACCTTCCTTACCTTCATGGAGTGCGTGCTCCTCTCTCTTCTGGATACCCAGGAGGGGGAATCTCCCGGACACGGAACAGCATAGCAGCACTTTCTTAAGATTCCCTTGATCCGATGCAAAGATACTGCAAAGTTTCTGATACAGAGAGAGGAGCCGAGGGGCTGTCAGGGGGTGAGACCGAAGCAGAGCACAGAGGAGAGCACTGGGATGTTCTCCCCGTGAAAGTTGATAGAGGACACGAATTTGGGGGACTGGTACGCAGAGCCGCTCTTGTAGGTCACCACCAGGCGCAGCAGGACATTCCAGGTGGTGCCGCAGAATTCCGGCCGCCAGAGCTTCACAATCTCGATGTCCTCCGAATCTCCCGCAGAGAGTTTCAGATCTCCCAGATCGGTGAGGTCGTCCTCGCACACCTCAAAGCCGGTTTTCTCCCGGAGGTTGTAGCTGAAGGCCTCGGCGAAGATGTCGTCCTGACCGAAGAAGTTGCGTACGATGGTATCGATTTCCACATCACTCATAGAGCGACACACCCTTTCTGCTTTTCATAACGGGTACCTTTCCCGGTGACAGCATT
>CANQII010000164.1 GCA_947623875.1 uncultured Oscillospiraceae bacterium | reverse complement strand
CTTGACATGACAGTCGCAGTACGGTACTATTCCAGAGGCGGCAACACCAAGAAGGTGGCTGAGGCTATGGCCAAGGCGGTGGGCGTCACGGCGCTGCCCATCACAGAGCCTCTCACCGAGAACGTGGATATCCTGTTTCTCGGCACCGCGCCCTACGCCTTCGACATCGATGACGCCGTGAAGCAGTTCATTCGGGACATCCATGTGTCTGTGGGGAAAGTGGTGAACTTCAGCACCACTTCTGTTCTGAAGTCCACCCGCAAGTACGTGGAGAAGGTCCTCAATGAGAAGAACATCCCCCTGGCAGAGGAGGAGTTCTCCTGCCGGGGCGCCTTCACGGTGCTCCACAAGGGACACCCCAACGAGGAGGACCTGAAGGCCGCCGCAGACTTCGCCCGGAAAATCATCCTGTAAAGGACACCTGTAAGGAGAATCGGCCCATGGCAGATCAGTACGACCCGCTCAAACTGGAAAATCAGCTGTGTTTTCCCCTCTATGCCTGCGCCAAAGAGGTCGTGAAGGCATACAAGCCCTATCTGGATGCCCTGGACCTTACCTACACCCAGTACATCACCATGATGGTGCTGTGGGAGCACAGAGAACTGCGGGTCAAGGAAGTGGGCCAGTACCTGTACCTGGACTCCAGCACCCTCACCCCGGTCTTGAAGCGGATGGAGGAGAAGGGCTATCTCAGCCGCCGGCGGTCCAAGACGGATGAGCGGGACCTGATCGTCTCTGTAACGGAGGAAGGAATGGCCCTGCGGGAGCGTGCCCTCTCGGTGCCCGCAAGGCTGGCCGCCTGCGTGGACCTGGAGCCGGAGAAGGCCCAGTTCCTGTACGGGATTCTCTATGAGCTTCTGGGAAAGCTGGACAGCAACAACAGCAAGCAGCCCTGAGGCGAAACACCACAGAAACCAAATCGCCGCGGATGCCACACGCCAGTGGGACATCCGCGGCTTGTTCTGTCCTCTCTCTGGAAAGCCGGCTGTACAAGAAGCCTGTATTGCAAATCCGTCCTCTCCAGCATGCAAATCTTCCGTTTTTCGTCGAATCCTGGGGAAACCGGTTGAAAATCGGCGCTATTTCCGGTACACTGGGAGGCAGGACACAGAGCTGTGCTGCCCGGCAGCACAGCCATACGATACATGCAGGAGGTAGATGCCCATGGCCAAAGTCAAATCGCCGGTGGTGGAGAACTTAAACGCCATGATGAAGATGATCCCGGAGGATGTGCCCCGGGTCTCAGACAAGGCCCTCATCGCCGCAGCCGAGCTCGCCACCTCTCTTACCCAGACCCCCTGGGGCGAAGAATACCCGAAAGAGCTCTTCCAGCAGTATGTGCTCTGTCCCCGGGTGGGGGATGAGGAGCTCTGTCTCCATCAGCAGGACATATACAATCTCCTGTGGCCACAGGTATGCAATACCTACTATGTGCGATCAGCCGCCCAGATCGTGAACCGCTGGTGCGCCGCCCACGCCAGGCTGGTGCCGGGCATCGGCCGCAGCGCCGATCCCTGGACGGTGTACCGCTCCGGCTTCGGCAACAGCATGGAGCTTGCCATCTTCGTGGCGTACTGCATGCGCTGTGTGGGCATCGCCGCCCGGGTGGTGTCCGTCCCCTTCTGGTCTCACATGGACGGTAGCTCCGCATGGGTTGAGTTTCTCGATAAGCGCTCCTGGCGATTTCTGGATCCGTGCGTTCCCTCCCCATACAATAACGATGGCTGGTTCCAGGACATCACCTCCCGGGCCATGATGGTCCAGGTGAAGACCTTCGGCCCCACCAGTTCTCCCCTCCACGGGGACTTTGTGGAGACGGTGGGGAACGTCACGATATACAGCCAGAACAGCCGGTATATGCGCAACACAGATACCCGGAGCATCACCGTCCGGGAGGGCCGGAATCCGGCAGCCGGGGTAATGGTGCGTCTGCACGTCATCAACGGCGGGGCACTCCGAGCCATCGCAGAGATCCGCTCAGACGACTTCGGCCGGGTGTTTTTCCTCACAGGCCACGGCAGACTCTGGGTTACCGCCAGCAAAGACGGCAAGACGGTGGAGGGGATCAGTGAGCCCGGAGAGGACCTGTGGCTGAATCTGGATGATTCCCCGGCCCAGGAGAGTCGCTGGACAGCGCCCAAATACACCATGATTCCAGACTTTATTCAGCTCTATAAGCCTCTCCCGGAGGAGCAGAAGAAGAAGGAAGTGGACCAGCTCGCCACAGCTGCCAGGAATCAAGCCGCCTGGGAGAAGGAACTGATGGCCCCGGAGGTGGGAGAGAGCATCTCCAAAGGGTGCGTCGATCTGCTGGACGCCGCCCGGGGCAACCGGCTGGAGATCGCGAAATTCCTCCAAGAGAAAGGCTCCGCCCGCAGGGAGAAGTTCCTGCGTTCTCTCCCGGAAAAGGATCTTCGCACCGCTTCCGCCGCCCTTCTGGAGAGCCACTTTGCAGCCCTGCCCCAGCAGAACCTCCCAGATGGCGTATACTGGCGGTATGTGGCCTGTCCCCGGATCAACCAGGAGACGCTCTTCGCCTGGCGGGACCCCAAGGCCTATGGGGCCAACATCTCCAGGCTGTCTCCGGCAGAGCGCACCGTGCTGGACCTCCGGCTGAAGGGGATTCCCGCCCGGCTCCGCCCTCTGGACGGGGTGCCGGAGCGCTGGGAGAAAAACGCCTTCCGCCCGGTAAATCCGGAGGAGCAGGGCACCCTGGAGCTCACCTGCAAAGAGGAAGTGCCAGACAGTCTCTGGTCCCTCAGCAAGTTTATGGGCGGCGCTTTCATTCCCCTGGACCTCTCGGAATACCGCTGGAAGAACAACACCCGCTCCATTCCCCTGCCCTGCGGCAAGTACCGGCTTCTCGTGGCGGCACGCTCCCCGGCGGGCTGCCACCGGTATGCCATGGAGACCTTCACCATCAATCCCCGGGGAGTATTCCGCACAGAGCTTCCCGCCCTGAAGGCAGAGCCCAGCAGCTGGATCTCCCGGTCCGAGCTGGCGGAAATCCCGGCAGATTATCTGCGTCTGCACTATGTGAACATTCTTGGTTCCGGAAAGCCCTCCCTGTATCTCTGGCTGGAGCAGCTGGACGGCACTACCCAGCGGCTGCTGGACGATATCAAGGCCCACCGCCTGGACTTCTGGCGGCTCTGGGAAAGCTGTTTCGTCTTCCTCCCGGAGGGCAGCCCAGAACAGGCCAAACTCACCATTCAGGCGGAGGCCGCCTTCCCCGGCGCCATGGTTGTAAAGGGGTACTTCTATCACGAGGCCATCCTGATGGCAGCCTCCATGGGTCTGGAACTGGGTAAGTACCCCATCGCAGCCTTTGGTGAGGGATACGGCTATGTCTCCTACGCCCAGTGCGGCTATCAGCCGGGGGTGGCAGATGCGGAGACGCTGCTCATCGCCCGCAGACAGTGCCACGGTCAGTACTACAACGCCTTTGCCGAGCAGAAGAAGAACGCCAGGCCCAGTTGGGCCGATGCGCCGACAGAGCCGGCAGCATCCTCGGCTGCCCCGCCGATGCTGGACCTGAATACCCCCATTGTCCGCAAGACCGTTCAGGCACTCCAGGAGAATCGCCCCCGCACCGAGGGGGAGGTGCTGAATCTCCTGCAGCAGATGGTGGACGGCGTCTGGCGCAGTTCCAAGTAAGTAAGCAAGCAAACAGACAATCGTCAAGGCCCGCCTGGACAGGATCTGTCCAGGCGGGCCGTTTCTTGTGTTCTCCCCCCCGATCAGACAGCTTTCGGCAGTTCCAGCTGGAATCCCCATGCTGCACCCATACGGCTTTTCCCGCATAGCGTGAGACAGCAAACCGAAAGGGGATGCCATCTTGAAGCTGTCTCAGTTGCTGTCCGTGCTCGGACAGCCCTGTACCGAAGATCCCGAGATCACTGCCATCACCACAGACTCCCGGGAAGTCTGTCCCGGCGCCCTCTTTGCCGCAGAGCCCGGGGCCCGTCTGGACGGCAAGGCATACATAGCAGAGGCCTTGGAGCGCGGTGCCTCTGCAATCCTCTGTAAGCCGCCGCTGCCGGAAGGGGTGCCCGGCGCGGCGGTGGAAGATCCCCGGGCCGCCCTGTCTCTCGTAGCAGCAGAATTCTACAGGAGTCCGGCGAGAGATCTGCACCTTATCGGGATAACCGGCACCAAGGGGAAGACCACCACCGCCCACATGCTCCGGGAGATCCTCACTGCCGCCGGATACCGCACCGGCATGATCGGCACGCTTGGAGCCTGGATCGGCAAAGACTTTCTGGCCTCCACCGGCAATACCACACCGGAGCCATGCGCCCTGCAGAAGATGCTCCGGCAAATGGCGGATGCCGGCTGCACCCACTGTGTACTGGAGGTATCCTCCCAGGCCATGAAGCTCCAGCGGGTCTATGGGATTCGCTTCGATGCCGTGCTCTTTCTCAACCTCTCCCCAGACCACATCGGCGGGGCAGAACACGCCAGTTTTGAGGAGTACCGAGCCTGCAAGGCAGCGCTGTTCCAGCAGGGAAAGATCGCTGCGGGGAATGCGGCAGACGAGGCCTGGCCGTATATGCAGGCAGAGGTTCCAGACGGCGTGCCCATCCGCACGTTCTCTCTCCGCCCAGATTCTGCAGCAGATGATATCGGCACCTTATCTCCCGGCGGCACCTTGGGGATCACCCTGCACACCGGCGGGCACAAATACCAGATTCCCATGCCCGGGTGGTTCAACGGGGAGAACGCCCTAGCCGCCGTCTCGGTGTGTAAGGCGCTGGGCATCCCAGAGGAGGCGATCCGCCAGGGGCTGCAGCAGGTCTCGGTTCCCGGCCGCACCCAGTTGTATCCCGTTCCAGAAGGCTGCCCGTACTCTGTGCTCATAGACTACGCCCACAACGGGGAGAGCATGCAGGCCCTTTTGAAAGCCATCCGTCCCCAAGTCTCCAGCCGCATTATCGCCGTCTTCGGGGCCGGCGGAGACCGGCCTGTAATCCGCAGGATTGACATGGGCAAGGCAGCCGCAGAAGGGGCAGACTACGCCATCCTCACAGAGGACAATCCCCGCTCCGAGAAGACAGAGGACATCTGCCTGCAGATCGGGGAGGCTATAGGAGATGCCATCCCCTGGACCGTCATACCGGATCGGGGTGAGGCCATTGCTGCTGCCCTCACTATGGCGCAGCCCAGGGATCTGGTGGCGCTGCTGGGGAAGGGACATGAGACCACCATCACCCAGAACGGGGTATCCCGGCACTTCTCTGAGCGAGAGGTGCTGGATCGCTGGTTTGCAGATCATCCGGCAGCGTACAAATCAATGGATTAATTTTGTGTTTGCCCCTTTCCAGAACTGGAACTCTGTGATATGCTAAGCGGGCCCGGTTGTATCCTGCAGCCGCGTAGTCCGCCCAACGGAGGGATCCCCGATGCGAAAGAGAAAAGCCATCTTCTCCCTGCTCTTGGCCATAGCACTCCTGGCCTGCTGCTGTACCGGCTGCGCGGATCAGGAGAATCCAGCGGCATCTTCCCCGCCCGCCGTCTCAGATGCACCAGAGCAAGTTCCCTCCGAAGAACCAAACGCCCAGGACATCCACGCCACAGCACCGGACGACACAGAGCCGCCGGAAGCACAAGACTCTGAAGAGCCTGCTCCGGACACCACGGAGGACCCGGAACCCTCCCCCACCAGTGCACCGGCCCCCATCGCCACAGAGATTCCGGAGAGCGGCTCCATCTATCAGAAGATCCACTTCATCCTGGACAACTCCAGCCACGGGACGGTAGACAGCTGGGAGGATCTCAACGACGCCATCCAGGAGATGCTGGAATACGCCGCAGAGCAGAACTTCCACCAAGACTTTCAGATCATAGTGGAGTTCTACTCAGACTACCTGAACACAGAGCAGTATCTGGCCCTGGAGCAGGAGCGGGAGGATCTGGAGACAGACGAGGACATCCAGAGTTGGCGGGAGCGGTCTGCCGCCTGGTCCTGGGAGTATCACAGCAACCTCATCGCAGAGAATCTGGGTGCCCTCTCCGGCCTCAACTACAACCTGGCCACTCCGGTGGAGCGGGCTCCCAACGTCATCCTCTCCATCGACGTGCAAAACATCACCGCAGATGCCCTGGCGTACACCGCCAATCAGGAGGCCATCAAATCCCTGTCTATCTCTCCGGCAGAGCTGAACAGTCCCACAGACGAGTGAGCAGCGCCAGTGAAGCCTGTTCCATACATCAGCATGCCCCGGCGGAATCCGTGTTCCGCCGGGGCGCTTTCCGATTCTCAATCCAGTAAAATCGCCGTGGCGGGCGGAGATTGTTAAAATTTTAACAATCTCCGCCCGCCACGCGGCCTCAGGTGCAAACCGCCGGCGCACCGTTAATGGCGGTGCGCCGGCGGTCTTGTCTCTTGGGAAACAGAACCCTCAGTTCTGGTCCAGCACCCGGGCGTTCTCTGCCTGGCGCTGCTCGATGGCCTCTTTCAGGATCATGTCCTTCACCTTCATGAGACGGGTGGTGGTAGCGCGGTCGTTCTCATCCAGCTTCATGGTGATGTAGCGGATGGAGTCCTGGGTGTTGGGGATCACCACATATTCCAGGGCGTTGACGCGCCGCCGGGTCTTCTCGATCTCCTCGGCCATCAGCTGGGCGGTCTTCTCGATCTCCGCCAGCTTCAGCATGTTCTGGAACACCTCGCCCAGGGCACCCACAGCTGCGTCCAGCTCGCCGGACGTGGCGGCAAAGCCGTAGGGGTAGATGTCCCCGTTGTCTGCGGTGCGGGTCTGGAAGTGATACACCGGTACGTTCACGCTCATCACGTTCTGGAAGGTCATGGAGAGCTCCACGCTCTGCTTGGGATACATCAGCGCCTGCTCCATGGCCGGCCCGCTCATGAGGGCGGAGGCCACTGTGAAGGAGCTGTGCACCCGCATCAGATCCCGCTCCACCTGGGAGCGCAAGGTGCGCACCTCGCGCACCACGTCCAGGAACTGCTTCATCAGCTCGTCCCGCTTGTCCTTCAGCAGCTTGTGCCCACGCTGGGCGGTGCGCAG
>CANQII010000163.1 GCA_947623875.1 uncultured Oscillospiraceae bacterium | reverse complement strand
CCCCCCTTTTCTGTGCGGGATTCCGTCTTCCTCCAAGGCACGCATTGTGTGGATTTCTTGAAAAGAAGCACGTATGGGTTGCTGTTTGTGCCTTTCCACAGAAGACGGTGGGTGGGATATCCCTGCAGGCAGAAAGCCCTCTTCCCCAAAGCGCCAACTTGAGCTTTGTTGCGGAAAGCAATCGTGTATTGCAGTATGCGCTTTTCAGATGGCGCAGGGTTCCCGGTGCAAGACGCACGCCATCCAGCCGGCCCGCTGCTTCCCCAAGGCACCCAATTGCGGGCAGCCTGCGGGTGAGCCCGCCGCTGCCAGGTCTGATTACCAGTCAGATGCAGTATGGTTGCTGTTCGTGCCTTTCCGGAGGAAGACCGGCGCCGGGATGCCCCCTTGCGGAGACATCGGACATCGGCTGCGCCTTGCGGAGCATAGAATAGCAGGTCTGGGACCGGGAATCCAGGAAAAAAAGTTGCGAACCCGGCAAACTTGAGAGATTGTCTGGACTGCACGGTCTGGATTTTGGAACTGTCAGGTCCTTGCCATGGCGCTTTCACTGTGCTATGCTGCAGGAAGAGACCTTTTTAGACACAGTACAGCAAGGGAGGCCCTTCCATGGCGTATCAGGAGCTGATCAAAGACTTTCAGAACACCCGGGAGACCATGCGCAGCTTTCTGGTGTACGGCCTCAAGACCCGCACCGGCTTCGAGGGCAAGAGCGCCCGCACCTACGATGATGAGCGCCGCCGCATCGCCTCCTGGCTGGGAGAGTACATGTGCTGGCGGCAGGACCAGGACGGCCGGAGGGTCTTTCTCTCGGTAGACAGCCGGCAGATCCCCCACAATCCCCTGTACCAGGCTTTCCGCACCTGCAGCTTTACAGACCGGGACATCACCCTCCACTTTCTGCTGCTGGACCTGCTGGAGGAGGAGCAGGGGCACACCGCCGGAGAACTGCTGGACGCCATCGAAGGGCGGTATCTGGCGGACTTTGAAGATCCCCTCCACCTGGACGAGTCCACCCTCCGCAAAAAGCTGAAGGAGTACGAGTCCCTGGGGCTGGCGGTGTCTGAGAAAGCGGGCCGCACGGTGCTGTACCGCCGGGCGCCGGCCACCGGCGTGGACCTCGCCCGCTGGCAGGATGCGGTGAGCTTCTTCTCAGAGGCCTCTCCTCTCGGCGTGGTGGGCTCCTATCTCCTCCAGCGGATGGGCAATCCGGACCAGCCCTTCCGGTTCAAGCACCACTACATTCTCCACGCCCTGGACAGCGACATGCTGTGCACCCTTCTGGACGCCATCCGCCGGCACCGGGCGGTGGAGCTCACCCTGCCCTCCCGGAAGAGCGGCGACGCCAACACCCAGAAGGTCTTCCCCGTCCGGGTGATCTGGAACATCCAGACCGGCCGGCAGTATCTGCTGTCCAGGAGACCCCAGGAGAATCGTCTGCGGGCCATCCGGGCGGACAACATCCAGGACGTGCAGGTGCTGGAGGAGGAGCCCCAGTGGCAGGCGCTCCAGGCCGCGGCGTTGGAACAGGCGGAGCACCTCTGGGGAGCGAGCACCAACGGCTGGCCGAAGCTGGAACACATATCCTGCACCGTCCGGGTACAGCCGGGCCAGGAGTACATCCTGCAGCGGCTGGAGCGGGAGAAGCGCTGCGGCACGGTGGAGGAGATTGATCCCCTCACCCGCATCTTCACCGCCGATGTGTACGGCGCCGAGGAGCTGATCCCGTGGCTTCGGAGCTTTCTCGGCAGCATCCAGTCCCTGGCGTGCAGCAACCCCCAGGTGGAGAAGCTGTTCTGGAACGATTTTGCCGCCCTGGAGGCGCTGTATGGAGGGACAGACCATGCTCTTTCATGAGATATACGGTACCTATTATCAGGTGGTCTCCGCCATCCTTACCGAGGCAGTCCATCACACCCTCACCCGGAAGCGGCTCACAGACCTGGTGCAGGAGATGGGCTTTGAGGAGAGCAGCCTCACCATCCCCGCCAAGCTCCAGCAGCAGAAGTGGCAGCTGCTTCGAAAAGACTACACCACCCCCATCCAGAAGGTCCCCAGCATGCCCCTCACCCTTCTGGAGCGGCGCTGGCTGAAGGCCCTGCTCCAGGATCCCCGCATCGCCCTCTTTGACGTGGACGCCGCCGGTCTGGAGGATGTGGAGCCCCTCTATGATCCATCGGACATCGCGGTCCCGGATAAGGCGGCGGACGGCGATCCTTGGACGGATCCCCAGTACATCGCCCACTTCCGCACCGCCCTGCAGGCGGTGCGGGAGCAGAGGCCCCTCCATGTGAAATACCGGGCCGCCAACGGGCACTGGCAGCGGTACACCGCCGTCCCCGCCAACCTGGAGTACTCCCCCAAGGACGACAAGTTCCGGCTTCAGTTCCCCGGCCGCACCATGAATGTGGCCCGGATTCTGGAATGCGCCCTGGCAGAGCCGGACGCCAAACTGTCTCAGAGCGGAAAGCCCCCGAAGACCGGCAGCGTCACCTTCCTGCTCCGGGATCAGCGCAACGCCCTGGAGCGGGTCCTGCTCCACTTCTCCCACCTGGAGAAGGAGACGGTGCAGCTGGAGGAGGACCTCTACCGCTGCACCCTCCGGTATCGGGCGGAGGACGAGACGGAGATGGTGATCCGGATTCTCTCCTTCGGCCCCATGCTGCAGGTTACGGACCCGCCTGCCTTCATAGACAAGATCCGAGACCGGCTGCAGCGGCAGCGGGCGCTGGGGGTCCCGGAGAGCTCCTAGACCCCCTAGCCGGCCTCCCGCTCCGCTCTGGACTCCAGTTTGATCACGATCACGGTGCGGTCGTCCGCAGCACCGGTGCGCCGGCTGGACTCGGTGAGCAGCCGTCCTGCCAGCTCCCGGGGGGAGACGCCATCGAAATCGGCCAACATGCTCATAAGCCACCGGTCTCCGGCGGTTCCGGCGACTCCATCGCTCACGAGAAGGATGCAGTCTCCGGGGTGCAGCTGCACGGAGAAGCAGTCCGGGGTGCTGTCTGCGAGGCCCGCCGGCAAGGTGCTCCCCTCCAGCTTCTCAGACTCCCCACCCCTTCGGATATAGGTTGGGGCAGCCCCCAGCTTATACACCCGGCAGGTGCCGCTGTATAGGTCCACCTGGCAGAGGTCTACGGTGGTGAAGCCGCCCTGGCCCTCGCCTCTGAGGGCCAGGGCCGCCCCCACGGTGCGCAGGGCCTCCTCCGGCTCACTGCCCGCCCGCAAAAACCGCTCCAATAATGTCACCGCGGCAGCGCTGTCCCCTCGGGCGGCGCTGCCGCTGCCCATTCCATCGCAGAGCAGGAAGTTCACCACGCCGTTCTCCAGCTTGAACCCGGCCCCGGTGTCCCCGCTCACAGGAGAGCCCGCCCGGTCTGCCCCGGCGGCCCCTGCCAGAAGAGACAGGGACTCCCGCTGGGAGAGCCTCACCTTGTCCCGGGTGTGCTCTGAGACCTCCAGGGGACACTGGAGCAGTTCTTCCAAAACGCCCACCTGCTCCGGCGCAGAGAGCTTGTCCGCCCCAGCCCCGGCGGTCTCCACCTGAAGATGGCCGTATCCGTCCTGGTATACCGAGCAGCTGCCCCGAATTCCCAGCGCAGTGAGCCGCTGCTTCACCAGCCGCTGCCTCCGGATGTCCAGCGCCGGCTCTGCCGCCAGCTCCGCCGAGGTCTTCTCCAGCACCCGGGCCAGCTCTCCGTAGTGGGCGCAGACGGCACTGCGGCTCTCCTGGATCCGGCTTTGGAAGGCCCTCCGCTGCCGAAGCGCTGCCAGCTCCCCGTTGGCGGCGTCCAGAAAGATCTCGAACCGGACGCACTGCTGCACAAACCGGGGCGGGAAGTCCTCCGGCTTTCCCACACCCCGCTCCTCCATAGGCGCCAGGGCATCTCGAAGGGCACTGCGGGTGGTCTGGTACTCCCGCTGCCAGCACCGCTCCTTCAGCCTGCACCGGGTACACACCTTATCCGCCGCCCGCTCCCAGATGCGGGCGGCGTCTTTTTCGCCCTTCTCCGCGGGAAAGGACCCCTCCAGCTGTCTCACCGCCTCCTGATAGGCCCTGGCGGTGTCCCCCAGCCTGCGGGCGGCAAACCGGCGGACCTGCCGCTCTTCCTCCTCCGAGGTCTCCTGCCGGGTGAGGGACTCCAGCCGCTCCAGAAACCGCTCCGGCAAAATGAGAAAGAGCACCGTCCCCGCTAGCACCTCCCGGAGGGTGGAGGCGGGGAGCAGCAGATTGGCAGTCCACACCGCCGCGGCCGCAGCGGAGGCGGCAAAGGCGGCAGCGCACCAGAGCCGCCGGTGCCGGGGAAAGAGGCCGGAGAGCAGCCCCGGGAGGGCAAACACCGGCGTATACCGCCCCAGCGCCCCCACCGCCAGATCCATGGCAATGCCGGCGGACACCCCGGCGGCGGCGCCGATGCCGGCGCCCCACTTCCAGGCGCAGAGGGCCACTGCGGCATAGGCGGCGGTGCGGCCCAGAGAGCAGCCACCGATCTCCACCCGGGCAAGGCTGAGAAAAGCGGCGGCCGCCATGGCGAAGAGACCTGCCGCCTGCTGGGGCGTGAGGGCATCGGCGGTGCGCCGGGTGCTCCACACCTCCAGGCCCTGGCGGAAGAGGTACACCACCCCGGCGGTGAGCACCGTCTCCGTCACAAACGCCGCCCGGGCAGCGGTGTCCCACCCTGCGGCAGACTGATACACAAACCCCACCGCCCCGCTGATAGCTGCGGCCACCGCCGGCATAAACCAGGTCCTCTGGAGCACCCTAACCTCGCTGAAGGCCAGGGAGACGGCATAGATCATCATGGCGGCGGCGATGTACCGAAGGCCTTCCACCGGGCCTCGGAAGGAGAGATAGCCCAGGGTGGCCCCCAGGAGAGCCGCCGCACCCTCTCCCCCGCTGCCGCTCACCGCCACGAGAGCCAGACCAAAGAGGGCATGTCCCCCTAAAATCTCCGCCCCGGCCAGCACCGCCGCCAGCAGGAAGCGGGCGGCATAACTGCCGAGACGCAGCGCTGTGCCTGGAGACAGCTGCATGGCCCGTCTGCCCTTTCCACGGCTCACCTTGATACGCACATGGATTCCCCCTCATTTGGTAAAGTGCTGTCCATGATACGCCATGGAACTTGAAAAGGGCGTCGGAAGCTGTCTTGCCCGGAAGAACAAACTGTGCTATGATACCCTGTAGCATTCCGTGGAGGTACTGCATGAAGATTGGAAACATCACCGTGAACACCAGGCTGGCCCTGGCGCCGATGGCGGGGGTCTCAGACGTGGCCTTCCGCACCATCTGCCGGGAACTCAGCGGCTGTTACACGGTCTCGGAGATGGTGAGCGCCAAAGCGCTGTGCTATCGGGACAAAAAGACGGCAAAACTGCTGGAACTGGGCCCGGGAGAGCATCCCGCAGCGGTCCAGATCTTCGGCTCGGAAGAGGCCTCTATGGAAGAGGGGGCCGCACTGGCCCTGGAGATCTCCGGGGCGGAGATTCTGGACATCAACATGGGCTGTCCGGTGCCCAAGGTGGCCCAGTCCGGAGACGGCTCCGCTCTGATGCGGGACCCGGAGCACGCCGCCAAGATTGTAAAAGCTGCCATCCGGGGCGCCGGCGGACACCCGGTAACCGTAAAGTTCCGGCTGGGCTGGGACAAGGGGTCCATCAACTGCGTGGAGTTCGCCCAGAGGATGGAGGAGGCCGGTGCCGCCGCGGTGGCGGTACACGGCAGGACCCGGACCCAGATGTACTCCGGCAGCGCCAACTGGGACTATATCCGGGCGGTGAAAGAGGCGGTGTCCATCCCGGTGATCGCCAACGGAGATGTGTTCTCCGGCCGGGATGCGGTGCGCATCCTCCAGTGGACCGGGGCGGACATGGCTATGGTGGGCCGGGGCAGCTTCGGCAACCCCTGGCTGCTGCAGCAGTGCGCCGCCGCCCTGAACGGAGAGGAGCCCCCTCCGCCGCCTACCATCGAAGACCGGGTGGAGATGGCCACCCGGCAGTTTCAGCTGTCTATGGCCTCCAAGGGGGAGAAGATCGCCTGCCTGGAGATGCGCCGGCACTACGCCTGGTACCTGAAGGGCGTGCCCTACGCCGGGTACTGGAAGGAGCAGATCTGCCAGATCACCACCGAGACGGACTTTCAGAAGGTCTCTGCCGGGATTCTCCGGGATCTGGGCGGCCGAAATCAGGAGAGGACACAGCAGGAAGCGCAGTTCTAGCGAGATCCCTTTGGTATCGCAATCCGAGAGGAGGTGTTCTGCCTATGGACGAGAGCGGGCTGATCAAACGGGCCCAGGCCGGCGATGAGACCGCCTTTGCCTCCCTGGTGGAGGCCTATGAGAAGAAGGTGTACCACCAGGCGCTGCGGCTGCTGAATCAGCCGGAGGACGCCGCCGATGTCACCCAGGAGGTGTTCTGGAAGGCCTGGCAGGGTCTCCCCCGCTTTCAGGGCGGCTCCGCCTTCTCCACCTGGTTGTACCGGCTCACAGACAACGCCTGCATCGACCTTCTCCGCAAGGAAAAGAAGCGCCGGGGAGACGTCCCCCTGGAGGAACTGCCCCCGGACGGCTCCCTCACCATAGACACCGCCCCCACCCCGCACGAGGCCCTGGAGCGCCGGGAGCTGCACCAGGCGGTGGCGGAGGGACTCTCTGCCCTCAGCGAGGAGCACCGCCGGGTGCTGGTGCTGCGGGAGATCAACGGCCTCTCCTACCAGCAGATCGCCGAGACCCTGGAACTGGATCTGGGCACCGTGAAGTCCCGGATCGCCCGGGCCCG
The DNA here is from genome assembly GCA_947623875.1 of uncultured Oscillospiraceae bacterium. GTDB lineage: Bacteria > Bacillota > Clostridia > Oscillospirales > Oscillospiraceae > Enterenecus. The sequence continues at coordinate 260 of CANQII010000163.1, read as the reverse complement.
CACCGCCCTCTCGAAGTTTTTAAAACGGGGGAACTTTTCTCCCTCTTCTCCGTCTAAGGAGGCAGAGAGGAGATGAGCGGAGATGCATGAGGCGTATCTGGAACTGATCAGCGCGGCCCTGGACGGAGAGCTCTCCGCCCAGGAGCAGCAGACGTTGGAACAGCACTTGAAGACCTGTCCCGCCTGCGCCGCCCTCTATGACGAACTATCCCAACAGTGCGCCGCTTTGCGGTCTCTGGACTGCGCACCGCCGGCAGACC
>CANQII010000162.1 GCA_947623875.1 uncultured Oscillospiraceae bacterium | reverse complement strand
CACGGCGGCGGCAACAACTCCGCCTTCGCCTGCCGGGTGCTGTCTTCCTCCGGCACCGATATCTACTCCGCCATCGCAGCTGCTGTGGGCTCTCTGAAGGGTCCCAAACACGGCGGCGCCAACATGCGGGTCATGAACATGTTCTCCCACATCGAGGCAGGTGTGCAGGACTGGAAGGACGATGATGAGATCCGTGACTTCCTCACCAAGATCCTCCGCAAGGAAGCGGGAGACGGCTCCGGCCTGATCTACGGCATGGGCCATGCAGTCTATACCATCTCCGACCCCCGTGCTGTGATCCTGAAGAAGTTCGCCCGCAGTATGGCAGAGCGCAAGGGCATGCTGGATGAGTTCGAACTCTTCGAGTCTGTGGAGCGGCTCACCCCCAGTGTGTTCCGTGAGGTAACCGGCCAGACAAAACCACTCTGCGCCAACGTGGATATGTACTCCGGCCTGGTGTACAAGATGATGGATATCCCCCCGGAGCTGTTCACGCCGCTCTTCGCCATCGCCCGTATCGTGGGCTGGTGCGCACACCGCATCGAAGAGGTGTACAGCCCGTACAGCCGGATCATCCGTCCCGCATACAAGGCAGTTGCTCCCAAGCGGCTCTTTGTGCCTATGTCCCAGCGTTCCTGATCTCAGGCAGACCACAACCGAACAGACAATCAACGGAGCCTCCGGCGTGACGCCGGAGGCTCCGTTTTAACTTTTTGGTGTTATACTCTTCGGAGTAATTGTACTCCTAATTGATACTGTACAGATTGCGAAGCATGTGATATAATGATTTGTGTGATAGAGAATAAAAACACTTAATTTCTGCTGTATTTAAAATGTAATACATGGATGGTCAATTGTATTACAGATGCAAAATCAGCAGCATCCAGAAGGAGCGGGAACCCATGCGAAAGAACACATACAGCCTTCGCCTCTACGATGAGGAACTCCTGCAGTTTCAGACCACTGTAAGACCCTCGGGGGTGACGGCAGAGATCACTTTTGTGCAGGAGAATACCAGGCATCTGCTGCCTCTGGATCTGGAGTGCACCGGGGAGGGAATCCTGCAGTGGCTGGACAGACGGGTGATCCCCAGAGGCAGGAACTATGCGGATGAGATCTGCCGTGCGGTGGGGTGCAATCCCAATGACACCATGGGGGTCATCGAGGTATCCAAGGGGCTCTCACTGAACGATGCATACTGGATTGTCCCAGCAGACTTCCCCGGCACCTTCGCCGAGTACAATCTCTTCGACAACCCCTTCTGTCCGGAGATCACCCGCATTGCCCTCACCGGGGTAGGTCCCAGGCCAGTGACGTTCCCCCTCTCCCCGGAATTCACCACCAACGGCATGCTGCAAAAGGCGTGGATCCGCACCGAGGAGGGCGGCATCTATCTCTACAAGGCCGGTACCAGCGGTGTGTCTAACGCAGGCAGAGAGCCGTACTGCGAGTACTACGCCGCCCAGATCGCAGAGACCATGGGCCTGCATGCTGTGCCCTACAATCTCACAGAATACCGGGGGATCACGGTCTCCACCTGCCCGCTCTTCACAGACCAGGATACCGCCTTCATCCCCATCGGCCGTCTTATCCGGGATGTGGACCTCTCCAAATGCCTCACCTTCTACAACAGCCTCGGCCCGGTATTCTCCGAGGAGATCCGCAGCATGCTGATCTTCGATGCCCTCACATACAACGAAGACCGGCACTTTGGGAACTTCGGCGTTCTCCGGGACAACCGCACAGGGAGAATCACCGCCCCAGCCCCCGTCTTTGACAGCGGTCTCTCTCTGCTCTGCTATGCCAGTGTGGAGGCGGTAGGGGACTATGAGAAGCTGCGAGAGTACGCCGCCGGGCGGACGAACCCCTATGGCATGTCCTTTGAGGCGGTGTGCGCTGCGGTGATGGGGGAGACCCAGAGACAGCAGCTGGAGCGGATGGCGGGGTTCCAATTCCGGCGACATCCCTCTATCAACTTCCCGGAGGTACACCTGCAGGCACTGGAGCAGCTGCTGCAGGTGCGGGCGGAGGAACTGCTGTCCATCCCTGTCTGAGCAAATACAAAGGCCCTGCGGCGCATGCGCCGCAGGGCCTGATGTTCGAATCAGTGGGAATCAGCTGTTGGAGTGCAGGTAATCGTACAGAAGCCAGACGGTGATGATTGCATCGGTACGGGTGAGATCCATCTGCGGCTCCACATTACCGTTCTCGTCCGGTCCGATGAGGCCGAGCATTGTGCCCCAAATCATGGCCTCATAGGCCCAATCGGAGATGCTGTCTGCGTCGGCATAGGGAAGCTCGGCGGTGGGATCCGGCACAGCGCTGTTGCCCATACGGGTCCACAGGGTGTAGAGGGCGGTGATCAGTTCCTCTTCGGTGATGACCTCATTCGGGCTGAACGTGTCCTCGCTGGTGCCAACCATAATCTGGCGGTTTGCGGCCCAGTTCACCACACCTGCATACCAGGCGTCATCGGGAACATCGGAGAAGATGTTCGGAACAGGATCGTGTGCCGCAGCAAAGCCATTGTGGATGACGGCTGCAACCTGAGCACGGGTGAAGGGAGCATCCCCATGGAAGGCGCCATCGCCGGTGCCGCTGGTGATGCCGTCTGCGTAGGCGGACCAGATATACTGGGCAAGGGGATTGGTGCGGTCCACATCGGAGAAGATGCCTTCCATCTGATCCATGAACTCGTCCATGATGGCGTTATACTGGCCTTCCGGATCGGCAGTGGCTGTGATCTTCTCAGCCAGCTCCTTGACATAGGCGCCGGTGGTGGGATCGTCCACGCCAACGGCCTTCAGGGAGCCGACGAAGCCGAGCTCGTTGCCTTCCTCGTCTTCCTCGCCGGGCTGAATCAGGACCAGCTTGTTGTACGCCTCATTGGCGGCTTCCCAACCGTTCTCCTGGCCGTCCAGCCAGAAGGAGAAGGCGGCAGCAGCGGAGGTGCCGTAGCTGATGTAGTAGAAGGGGCTGCTGAACATGTGGGAGACGTAGTACCAGTCTGTGGCGTAGAAATCCAGATCGGGATCGTCTGCGTCATAGAGACCATAGGCCACCAGCAGTTCCTTGTTCTTGGCTACCATCTTCTCAGCGGTGAGGTCCGGCTCGCTGTATGCGTAACGCTCCAGTTCGTCCACACGGCAGGCGTCCAGAATGGCGCTGATGATGTTGGACATCTGGTAGCCGGCCACGGCATCGGCATACTCGCCGAAGAGCTCATCATAGAACTGGGTGAACAGCAGCTCAAAGGCCTGGGAGTGGACCTCAGCCATGTCGATGCTGTCTGTGGCGGCAAAGTAGTAGGAGGGGGTCCAGTAGTAGCGGTTGTAGTGGCCGAACTCATGGACGGCGGTGGTGAAGTCGTAGAGATTGCCGTTGGGGGTGTTGAAGGTGTAGGGAGCACCATAGGCGCCCAGCATCGTGGTGAAGCCGCCGCCGGCCTTCTTCGGGGAGTCCGAGTAATCATAGAGGTGATGCTCGCGCATGTAGGTGAAGGACTCCTTCATCTCAGGGGAGAAGGATGTCACATACGGCTCGATCATATCAAAGGCGATATCGCCGGTGTAATCCTCGTTCTCGTAGGGGTTCTCCTGGACGCCTTGCAGGGCGGTGAAAGCGGCATAGATGGCGGGGAAGTACTCTTTCACCGCCTGCTCAAACTCGGCGATGTCCTCGGGAGTGTAGTCTCTCTGGAAGACATTCTCATAGGCGTATTCGGCATAACCCTTATAGCCATCCTTAACAGCATCGGCATTGTTGAGTTGAATGAGCTCCTTGTAGATCTCAGTGAGTTTTACGCCCAGGGCCGCATAGGCCTGGTCCTGTGCTTCTATGACAACGCTGGCCTCCACTTTGCCGGCCTGATAGCCTTCATAGACGGCGCCGAAGGTGGTCTCCACGCCGTTTACGGTGACGGGCATATCCAGAACGCCGTTGCCGTTGGCATACACCGTGTCATACTCCTGCTGGAGTGCGATGGCGCGATCAGTCTCTTCTTTCTCCTCATCGGTTACAGGCTCATAGGTTTCGAAGTATTCCCAGTCTTCCTCAGAGGTGAAGAAGGTTTTGATGGCCTGGTCACAGGGAGAGGTGATAATCTCCTTAATAGCGAGATACATGGCGTCCTGTGCCTCAATGAGCTGGGCTACCACGTCTCTGTAGGCCTCATTGGACTTGGTATCGGTGTAGTCGATAGAAGTTCTGATATTGAGAAGGGTCCGATTGGTGGACAGGATCTGCATATACTTGCCGGTGACGCTGTCCTCACCGAACAGCAGCTCCTGGATCTTGTCCACGTTGGCCGCATCGTCCTTCAGAGCGGTGATCTTGGCCAGGTCTTCTTTCAGGGCATCCAGGTCCACTTCCTGGACTTCCATGTCCTCGAAGTCGATGTCTGCATGGTAGAGAGGCTCTTCAGACTCTTCGGGGGCAGGAGAGGCATCGGGATCCGCAGATGCTGCGGGAGCTGTAGATGCTGCAGGTGCAGTAGAAGCATCGGGATCCGCAGACTCAGCAGGAGATGCAGAGGCGTCAGGATCGGCAGATGCGGAAGGTGCAGCGGAGGCATCGGGTGCCGCGGATTCGGGTATAGCTGAGGACTCGGCGGATGCAGACGGTTCAGCAGATGCTTCGGCCGCCGGAGAGGCGGAGACTGCTGGATCCTCGGTTCCGCTAGTGGTAGTGCCAGATTCAGCAAATGCCATCATCGGCATCGTGCTGAAGAGCATGCACAGTACCAGCAAGAGGGCAAGGATACGTTTCTTCATGGCGTTTTTCCTTTCTCAGACAGGATTCCCCCTGAGTGGGGTTCCAAAGCAGTATAGCACCACTTGTTAATGCTTTCAAGTGGAAAAGTCCGTATGCAACCTGAAAATGGCAGTATTTTCTCGAAGTTCCCAGACTCTTGCGGATTCCTTTTCGGACTGGTTCTGCCTGCGGAAGTCCGGTAGCGCAATGTTAAGCGGCATCCATTCCGCCTTGCAGAGGCCTGAGAATACCGGTGGACAAAACGGAGCCCTGCGGCAGTGCCACAGGGCTCCTATGGGGTGTGTCAGGTGCGGTAGGACTTGCGGTCCGGCTTGCCGTTGTATGTGCGGCGCACCGCGTCTGTCTTCTCAAAACGTCCGGGCACTTTATACCACTCCAGGGTCTCATGGAGGGCTGCGGCGATTGCCCGGGGATTGTACGGGACGTCAGGCTCGGGCACCACCAGCAACTTCAGAGCCTGTCCGCTGATGGGGTGGGGAATGGCGATGCAGATGCAGTCCTGGATGCCGGGGAGGGCCAGTGCCGCCTCTTCCACCTCTACCGGGGATACCTTGAGACCGCCTACGTTGATCACATCGTCTGCCCGGCCCAGGATATAGAGAAAGCCCTCCTCGTCCTGCCAGCAGAGATCGTTGAGATAGACGTTGCCGTCCGGCATGGCCTTGGCGGTGGCCTCTGGGGCGTTCACATAGCCGGTCATGAGGGTGGGGCCGGTGCAGGCCAGCAGACCGGGGTGGTCGGCGTCGGTCTTATCCAGCACATTGCGGTTCTCGTCGGTGAGGAAGATCCGCATCCCCTTTGCGGGCTTGCCGGCGCAGCAGCTGCGGCCGGGATGCTGGCTGAAGCTGTATGCTGTGATGGGCCCGGTCTCAGAGGCGCCCAGGACGATGTGCATGTTGGTGTCCGGCAGTAAGGCGCAGAGACGCTCCTTGTCCGGTTCCGGCACCGGCGCTCCGCACATCACCAGCGACTCGATCTTGCCGTTATACTGCCCCAGCTGATCGCCAGAGAGGGTGAAGAGGGTACGCACCGCTGCGGGGACCAGGTGGCAGGAGACCCGCCCCTCCGGCCAGTCCAGAGCTGCATAAAAGGCCTTGAGATCAGACATGCCGCTGAGCAGATAGTATGTGCTGCCAACGAGAAATGTGGCCCAGAAAAACCAGATGTTTGCCGCGTGGTTCACAGGTCCCGGCATGAGCATCACCGTGTCCTCCCGCATGCCAAAGAGACGGGCATAGCAGGCGCCGGTCTCCAGGACGCTGCGGTTGGTGTGCAGCACACCTTTGGAGAGACCTGTGGTGCCGGTGGTGAAAAGGACATCTGAGGGATCGTCCAGTGCCTGCGTTGGCAGTTCCTGCCTGGACGCTGTTGCCGCCTGGGCAAAGACCGTTTCCAGGGGAATCCGGTTGGGTACGGTTTCTGCGGCCTGGTCTGCTGCATTGCCCAGCATCCAGCGGGACTGGAGAGATGCTGCGATAGGGCCAATGGCCGGGGGACCGTTCTTCTCCAATGGAGCCGGGATGCCGCCGGCAGCCCGGACGCCCAGGTAGACGGCTACAAAGGCCAGCGTCTGTCCGGTGCGCATCATCACGATCTCCCCGGGCTGGAGACCCTGCTCCATCAGATAGGACGCAGCGCCTGCCGCCAGGTCTCCTAGCTGTCCCCAGGTGGTGGGCACGCCATTCTCAATGATAGCTGTCTGATTGGGCCTGTGTTCGGCGTTCCTGAAGAGCGCCTCGGTGAGGGAGTGAAATTCCATCAGCCCTCCGGGTTGCCGCCCAGGCGGCGCACCAGAGCCGCGATGGCGGCGAGAGAGTTGAAGTTATCCGGGGTGATCTCACTGCAGGGAATGGAGATCCCATACTCCACAGACAGCTCGCCTACTGCGTCTGCCAGGGTGATGGAGTCCAGAATGCCGTCTGAGACAAGACGGTCTGATGAGGTGAAGTCGATGAGGGGCAGGACGCCCTCCAGGACTTCCCGCAGGTGCTCATACATGTGCGTTCCGCCTTTCTTGATTTAAAAATTGAAGTAGATAAAGGGGCTGTAGTCCCCGCCGAAGACAAAGCCAATGTCCAGCAGGAGCAGAAGGATCATGCCCACGGTACGGATCCAGGCCCAGAGATTGCCGCGGCCTTTGGATTCCATCTTCTGCCGAATGGTTGGAATGATCGGGGTGGAGAGGACGATGCCGATGAGAAACACCACCCCGTACTGGCGGAGCCAATACCAGGCTGTGGGGTCTGCCAGGGCATTGCCCCGGAGGCAGAGCATGGT
>CANQII010000161.1 GCA_947623875.1 uncultured Oscillospiraceae bacterium | reverse complement strand
AGGAGGTGTTTGACCATAGCTAACACGGCTCATCAGATCAACGAGGAAATCCGGGACCGGGAAGTTCGGCTCATCGGTGCAGACGGCACCCAGTTGGGCGTCATGTCCGCAGCCGAGGCGCAGCACCAAGCGGACGCCGCCGGTCTGGACCTGGTAAAGATCTCCCCCACCGCAGTCCCCCCCGTATGCAAACTCATGGATTACGGCAAGTTCCGTTTCGAGCAGTCCAAGCGCGAGAAGGAAGCCCGTAAGAACCAGCATGTGGTGGAAGTAAAGGAAATCCGGATGTCCCCGGGTATCGACAGCGGCGACTTCAACACCAAGCTCCGGAGTGCCCAGAAGTTTCTGGCAGAAGGCAACCGGGTGAAGGTGACGGTTCGCTTCCGCGGCCGTGAGATGGCCCATACCGACATCGGCAAGAACCTGCTGCTGGACTTCGCGGATCAGTGCAAAGAGACGGCGACCATGGATAAGGAGCCCAAACTGGAGGGGCGCCACATGTCCATCTTCCTGTCTGCCAAACCCACCAAGTCCAGGTGACCCTGCGGTTAGACCGCGACCACATGACAAAGGAGTAGAGCAAAATGCCTAAGATCAAAACCCACAGCGGCGCAAAAAAGCGTTTCAAGCTGACCAAGAACGGCCTTGTTAAGCGTGCCCACGCCTATAAGAGCCACCTGCTCAACGGCCATGGCAAGACCCGCAAGCTCAAGAGAGGCCTCCGCAAGGGTGCCTATGCTGACGTGACCAACCAGGCCACCGTCAAGCGCATGATCCCGTACAAATAAGACACTCGATACTCAACATAGGAGGCTGAACTACAATGGCAAGAGTTAAGGGCGCAATGATGACCCGTAAAAGACGCAACAAAGTCCTGAAGATGGCCAAGGGCTATTGGGGTGCCAAGAGCAAGCATTACAAGATGGCCAACGAGCAGGTCATGAAGAGCCTGCAGTACGCATATGTGGGCCGCAAGCTGAAAAAGCGCGATTTCCGCTCCCTGTGGATCTCCCGCATCAGCGCCGCCTGCAAGATGAACGGCATGAACTATTCCACCTTCATGCACGGTCTGAAGCTGGCCGGTGTCACCATCAACCGCAAGATGCTGGCTGAGATGGCCGTCTCCGATAAGGCCGCCTTCACCCAGCTCACCGAGCTGGCCAAGGCTAAGCTGGCCTGAGCCCAATATTGCAGATTTTCCTGCGGGTCTCCCTCCGGGAGGCCCGCAGTTTTTCTTGCCCTAAAATCCCACATTTTACCTGTTTTCCGTCGAATTTCCCCGTTTCACGGAAAACTTTATCAAATCATGATTCCCTTTTGCAAACTTGTATGGTACAATTGCAAAAAGGGCTGAAAGGGGATGCTGTTATGGCCGCGAGCCGCCTGTTCCACCTGGTATACCTTCTTTTAGACCGGGGCCACCAGACCGCCGGCGAGTTGGCGGACGTCCTGCAGGTCTCCCCGCGCACCGTACTGCGGGATGTGGACGCCCTGTCTGCGGCCGGGATCCCGGTATACACCACCCGCGGCTCCGCCGGGGGCGTGTACCTCTCAGACGATAGAATTCTGGATCCCACCATCTTCACAGACGAAGAGCGGCACAACCTGCTCTCTGCTCTGCGCAATCTCCCCTGCGGCTCCCAAGAGGATGCCATGGAGAAGCTCACAGCCCTCTTCGCCCGGCGGGAGCCGGACTGGCTGCAGGTGCATCTCAGCCACTGGGGCGCCCAGGAGGAGGATGAGCGGTTTCTCCTGATCCGCAGGGCCGTACTCCAGCGCCGGATGCTCTCCTTCGCCTATACGCCGGTCTACCGGGAGACCGCCATGCGCACCGTCTACCCTGCCCGGCTGGTGTTCAAAGAGAGCGCATGGTACCTTCAGGCCTTCGACCAGCTCCGCCAGGACTACCGGATTTTCCGCCTCTCCCGGATGAGCGCCCCCATCACCCTGGGAGACCCCTTCCACCGCCGGCTCACCCCGCCGGACCTGGAGGCGGAGGCCAGCGTGCCGCCCCTCTTCCAGGTGGAGGCCCATCTGCGGTTCCAGCCGGACCTGGCCTGGAAGGTGCTGGACGACTTCGACCAGTCCCGGATCCAGTACATGCCGGACGGCACCCTGGAGGTCCAGGGTACCTTCCCCAACACCATCTGGCTCACCCGGTTCATCCTCTCCTATGGCACCGGGGTGGAGGTTCTGGCCCCGGACTCCCTCCGGGAGGACGTGGCCCAGGCGGCGTACTCCATCTGGCAGTCCACGAAAGGAGCACCTGCGGAGGAGCAGCCCGCCCCGCCGGAGTAGCCCCATCGCCCCCAGCGCAAAGCAACCTGGCCCCGGAGGCACTCCGGGGCCAGGTCTTGTATCCATGATGGGGGGCTATCAGAACAGGTCCTTTTTCTTCAGAATCACGGCCACCACCAGGATGATCACGATGGACAGCACCAGCGGGAACCAGAAGAACTGGGCCAGGGGCAGGCCGGAGCCGGTGATGTTCATGCCGTAGAAGCCGAACACGATGTTGGGGACGGTCATGAGAATGGTGATGGAGGTGAGCACCTTCATGATCACGTTCAGGTTGTTGGAGATCACGGAGGCAAAGGCGTCCATCATGCCGGAGATGATGTCAGAGTAGATCTGGGCCATCTCGATGGCCTGGCGGACCTCAATGAGCACGTCCTCCAGCAGGTCGTGGTCCTCCTCGTACAGGGTGACGATCTTGCCCCGGAGGATCTTCTCCAGGGTGACCTCGTTGGCCTTCAGGGAGGTGTTGAAATACACCAGAGACTTCTCCAGGTCCAGCAGCTGGATGAGCTCCTTGTTCCGCTGGGACTTGTACAGCTGCCGCTCCATGTAGTTGTACGTCTTGTCGATCTGCTTCAGGTACTGCAGGTAGCGCTTGGCCACCAGCAGCAGGATATTCAGGATAAAGCGGGTGCGCATCTCGGTGCGCAGCCCCTTTACCAGCCCGTCCTGCAGGTCCCGGACCACCGAGGTCTCCTTCAGGCAGACGGTGATGATGTGCCGTTTCGTGACGATGATCCCCATGGGGATGGTGGAGTACACCACGCCGGTCTCATCCCGCTCCATGGATGGGGTGTCCACGATGATGAGGGTGTTGTCCCCTTCGCTGTCGATGCGGGAGGTCTCCTCCTCGTCCATGGCGGCCCGGAGGAAGTCCAGATCCACTGCCAGGGTGGCGGCCACGGTGGTGAGCTCGTCCTCGCTGGGGTGCACCAGGTTCACCCAGCAGCCCTCCTCCACGGCGTTGATTTTGGTCATCTTGTTGTCTACGGTCTTGTGAATCGTCAGCATCGTGCTCTCTCCTTTCCTGGACGAAAGGGCATAAAAAAGCCCCTGTCCGCACTTCCGGGCTGCCTGCGGGCAGCCGGCGGCCGGCGCACAGGGAGAGGCAACGGCCTTTCAGCGGGTGCACCGCACAAAATGGATTCCATTGAGACCAGAACTTCGGCCCACTGGATCGCCTGTCATGGCGCACCTCACCGTCCTTTTTCGTAAGCATTTCCGGCTCTGCCGGATCCGCACCATTATACTTGCTGGGATAGAGAAAAGCAAGCTGCAATTTTCCCATCCAGCCTTTTTCCCGGGCAATGCCCCTGATTATCCGCCAAATTTCACCATTCCTGTACGGATTGGAAATACATTCTGCCCCAGCCGGCCTATCCAGAACCTGCGCAAAGAGGGAGTGCACATGCTGCTCACCATCACAGACTATCTAGACGTGGACACCGGACAGTTTCTGTCCCTGTACCAGGAGACCATCGAGACCTCCACCGAGGGCAAGGCGTACCGGTCCTTCTATCCCCCCATGTATCTCGCGGCCCTCACCCACATTCTCGAAGACGGGGGAATGCTCATGGTCTGGGAAGAGGCGGACATCTGGCGCAGCGCCCTGCTCCTCCGCCCCTTCGGGGAGCGTCTCTTCTACATAGACTCCCTGGAGACCCACCCGGCGTACCGGGGCCACGGCTACGCCGCCGCCCTGCTGCAGGCGGTGATCCGGGAGCTGGAGCAGTCCGGCCCCTTCACCCTGGAGGACTGTGTGGACAAGGAGAACCTCCGCTCCCTCCACGCCCACGAAAAGGCCGGTTTCGTCCGGTACTCCGACGTGGGATACGAGCCCTTCTTCCAGCGAGAGAACCCACGGAGCTGGGGCATGCGCTACATCTACGATGGGCCGGACACCCACTCGCCCATCCATTCCTGAAAGGGGGATCCCATTGCTTACCCTGTTGTATGCCCGCGCCGGCCAGAACGCGCTGGGCGAACTGCTGGACCAGATGAAGGCCTCAACAGCAGAACAGGCCATCCTCATCGTGCCGGATCAGTACTCCCATGAGAGCGAGGTGGCCCTCTGCACCGCCCTGGGGAACTCCGCATACCAGAGGTGCGCCACCCTGGACTTCAACTCCCTGGCCAGCCGCCTGGACGACGTCTGCGGCGGCGGCGCCCGGCCGGCCCTGGACGCCGGCGGCCGGATGCTTCTCATGTATAATGCCCTGCGGAAGGTGGCAGACCGGCTCACCCTGTACCGCTCCCCCTCCCGCAAGCCCGCCTTTCTCACCGATCTCATCGCCACGGTGGATGAGCTCCGGCTGAACTGCGTCACCCCGGACCAGCTGCGGGCGGCGGCGGACACCCTGGAGGGCCGGCAGCAGCAGAAGCTCCGGGACCTGGCCGCCATCTACGAGATGTACACCTCATTGGAGCCGGTGTGCGGGGCGGACCCCCGCAGCCGGCTGGACTTTGCCGAGCAGCACCTGCTGAACAGCCGCTGGGCGGAGAACAAGGCGTTCTTTGTCTTCGGCTTCACAGACTTCACCATCCAGGAGGAGCGGGTCCTCCGCCGGCTGATGCACGATGCCCCGGTCACAGTGGCGCTGCACCAGGACCCGAAAGACCCCTCAGACGTCTTTCTCACCGGCCGGCGCACCGCAGGCCGGCTCCGCAGGGCTGCAAAAGAGGACGGCGTGCCGGTACAGCAGATCACCCTGCAGCGGGAGGACACCCGGGACCCCAGTCTGGTCTTTCTGGAGCAGCACCTCTTCTCCGAGACCCCTGCCCCGCCCTGGGACGGCCCCTGTGCCGTCACCCGGGTGCTGGCGGCAGACCCCCGGGAGGAGGCGGAGTGGTGCGCCTCCGAGATCCGCAAGATTCTTCGCCAAGGCGGCATCCGCAGCCGGGACATCGCCGTCTGCACCCGGAAGCTGGACTCCGAGGGAGAGCTCATCGAGAGCGTCTTCGAGCGGTACGGCATCCCGGTGTTTCTCTCCGCCATGGACGATGTGCTGCAAAAGCCGGTGATTGCCCTCGTTACGGCGGCGCTGGCGGCGGTGGCGGAGGACTACCCCTACGAGCACATCTTCCGCTATCTGAAGACCGGCCTCACGGATCTCCCCGAGGAGGACCGGGATCTTCTGGAGAACTACGTGCTCACCTGGGACCTGCGGGGCAGCGCCTGGACCCGGCAGAAGCCCTGGGACATGCACCCGGAGGGCTACGGCCTGGAGTTCACCCCGGAGCAGAAGGCTCTGGTGGCCCACCTGGACCAGGTGCGGCGCCAGGTGATCCGCCCGCTGGAGAAGCTCCGCAAGTGCCGGGATAAGACCGGACGGGGTCTGGCCCGGGCCCTCTATCAGCTGCTGGAGGACATCCAGCTGCCGGAGCGGCTCAGCGAGCGGGCGTACATCATCGAACACCGGGGCCGGCTCACCGAGGCCGCCCAGTACCGGCAGCTGTGGGAGATTCTGGCCGCCGGCCTGGAGCAGTGCGCCATGCTGCTGGGGGACACAGACCTGGAACTGGACGAGTTCGCCCGGCTTTTCACCCTGGTGCTCTCTCAGTACGATGTGGGAACCATCCCCGTCTCTCTGGACCGGGTCACCGTGGGAGACATCCCCCGGATGGTCCACGCCCAGGGCATCAAGGTGCTGTTCCTTCTGGGGGCAGACAGCGACACTCTGCCGGACCGGACGCCTCCGCCGGGCCTTTTCAACGACACAGACCGGAACAATCTGGCCAAAAAGAATGTCACGTTGGGGCTTCGGCAGGAGGACCTGCTGCACCGGGAGATGACATATCTCTACGAGATCACCGCCCGCCCCTCAGAGAGGCTCTACGTCTCCTATGCCGTCCGCACCGATAGCGGCGAGCACCCGGCCTCCTTCCTCTGGGAGCGGCTGGGGGTGCTGTTCCCGGACGGCCCTCTGGTGACCGTCTCCGATACCACCCCGGGGCTCAGCGCCTTGAATCCCGCCATGGAGCTGGCAGGCCAGGACCGGAATCTGGCGGAGGCCCTGGAGAACATCCCCCACACCGCAGAGCGGCTGCGCCGGCTTCACGCGGCGGCGGTGTGGAAGCGGGGGTCTCTCTCTCAGAGGGCAGTAGACACCCTGTTCGGAAAGCAGGTGCCCATGTCCGCCTCCAAACTGGACCTCTTCAACAGCTGCCACTTCGGGTACTTTCTGCGCTTCGGCCTGAAGGCCAAGCCCCGGGAGCAAGCCAAGTTCCGCCCCACCGAGTACGGTACCTTCGTCCATGCGGTGCTGGAGAACACCCTTCACGACGCCCGGGTGCAGGGGATCCCCCTGTCGGACCAGGAGGCGGTGGCCAAACTGGCGGTACAGGCGGCAGATCAGTACGAGCAGCAAACCTTCCCCAACCTCATCGAGGAGCCCGCCCGGTTCCAGTGGCTCTTTGCCCGGATGAAGCAGTCTGCCCTGGCGGTGACGGACAGCGTCTGCAAGGAGATGAGTGTGTCCCAGTTCGAGCCCACCGCCTTTGAGATGACCTTTGCAGACAGGGACTGGGAGACCGGAGCGCCGGCGGATATGGAGCCGGTAGTGGTACAGAACGGCGTCACTCTCCGCTTCACCGGCGCCGTGGACCGGGTGGACACCTGGGTGAACGGCGGAGAGCGGTATCTCCGGGTGGTGGACTACAAAACCGGCCAGAAGGCCTTCGACTTCGCCGACGTGGAGGACGGCCGGGGCCTGCAGATGCTGCTGTACCTCTTCACCCTCACGGAGAAGGCGAAGCACAAGTTCGGCCC
>CANQII010000160.1 GCA_947623875.1 uncultured Oscillospiraceae bacterium | reverse complement strand
TGATCCACTTCCAGAAGCCCGGCAATGTGGTGGCCTACTACCAGCAGATCGGCCGTGCCGGCCGCGCCTTGGACACCGCCTACGCCATCCTCATGTGCGGCAAAGAGGATGACGCCATCAACCACTATTTCATCGACACCGCCTTTCCCACCGAGGACCTGATGAACGGCATCGTGGCAGAGACCCAGAAGCACGACGGCATGAAGCTCACGGACTACGAGAAGTGCATCAACATGAAGCGCTCCAAGATCGACGCCTGCCTCCGGTATCTCACGGTGAGCGGGGACATCTACCGGGAGAAGAACGTCTATTACAAGTCTCCCCGTCCCTGGAAGCCGGATCTGGAGAAGTGCGCCCGGATCACCGCCATCCGCCGCCGGGAGCTGCAGCAGATGAACGAGTTCATCCACACCCAGGACTGCTACATGGAGTTTATCGCCAAATGCCTGGACGACCACACCGCCGGTAAGTGCGGCCGCTGCGCCAACTGCCAGGGACATCTCCTTGTACATCACCCCGCCGCCCCGGAGGACATCGCCCAGGCGGAGGGATTTCTGAAGAAGGACTTCCAGGTGATCCAGCCCCGGAAGCAGTGGCCCATCGGGGTGAAGGTGGACGGCAAGGCAAGAATCGCCCCGGACCGCCTCTGCCAGGAGGGCCGGGTGCTCAGCGTGTACGATGACGCCGGCTGGGGCGGCCTTGTGATGCAGGGCAAGTACCGCTTCGATCGCTTTGACGATGCCCTGGTCTCTGCCTCCGCCAATCTCCTCCGGCCCTTTGTCCGGGAGAGCCATATCGCCTGGGTGACAGCTGTCCCCTCCAAGGTGCGGCCGGTGCTGGTGCCGGAGTTCGCCCAGCGGCTGGCCAAGGCCCTGAACCTGCCCTACGGGGACGCCCTGGGCAAGGTGGCGGACGCGCCGCCCCAGAACGCGTGCAACAACAGCACCATGAAGTTTGAAAACGCCTTCCGGTCTTTCGGAGTGCGCCGGCGGATCCCCAGGGGGAACGTGCTGCTGGTGGACGACCTGACGGATTCCGGATGGACCTTCACCGTGTGCGGCTATCTCCTCCGGAGTGCCGGCAGCGGGGAGGTGTTCCCGTTTGCCCTGGCCAACAGCGCCGGGAGAGTAGGGGTGGGCGATGAGGCTTTCTGATAACGGCATGTGCGCGGTGCTCCTGGCCTCCCAGGTGGGCATGAGGGGGATCTCGGGACTCCAGCCCCTCACCATGGGAGAGTGGGCAGACTTTCTCGGGAGAGTGATCGCCGCGGGAACGGAGCCCAAGGTGGTGTTCGGCGACCCGGCGGACTGGGGCCCGCTTCTCTCCTATGACAGATTAGAGGTCCAGCGGATTCTGGATCTTCTCAGCCGAGGCGGCGCCGTGGCCCTGGAGCTGGACAGCTTTCGCCGCAAGGGGATGGACGCCGTCACCATGTTCGACCCAGACTATCCCCAGCTATTGAAGCGGCGTCTGAAGCGGAGAAGCCCGCCGGTGTTCTTCTACAGCGGGGACATCGCCCTGGCCCAGAGAATTGGCATCGGGGTGGCGGGCTCCCGGGATGTGGACGGGGACGGAGCCGCCTTTACGGAGCAGCTGGCGGAGAAGGCCGCCCGGGAGGACATGGCCATCTTCACCGGCGGGGCCCGTGGGGTGGACACCATCGCCGAGACCACCGTGATCCAATACGGCGGCGCCGCTGTGGTGTATCTGGCGGATGCATTGCAGGCCCGGATCAAGAACACCGCCAAGCTCCAGGCCATCATGGATGGGCAGCTGCTGCTCCTCACAGACGGACGGCCGGAGGACGGCTTCACCACGCCCCGGGCCCTCACCCGCAACCACTACATCTACACCTCCGGCTGCGGCTCCTTTGTGGTGTCCGCAGACTACCGGAAGGGCGGCACCTGGGCCGGGGCAACGGCAGCCCTGCAGCACAGATGGGGCAAGGTGCTGGTGTGGGATCACGGGTACAAGGGGAACCAGGGGCTCATGGAAATGGGGGGCGTGCCCTATGTCCTCTCCCAGGAATCCCTCTATGAAGCCGCCACCCGGGAGGAAAATACGCGCTCAACCACCGATTATGAGCAAATATCCCTCTTTGGGCCGCCGGATTGAGAGAAGGATTGGCAAGAACAACAAATTATTCCTGCGAAAGAACTTGCATTTCCCAGAACAATCGGTTAAAATAGCAGGCGATGTGCTCTTATCCTTTGTGCAGCGTGCCAAATCAGAAAAACGAGGCGGAGCCAATGAACCGAGATATTCTCGCCGTCATCCGGGACCGGATGACCTCTTTTTCCAAGCGGCAGAAACTGATCGCCAATTATATTCTGGAGAACTACGAGAAGGCCGCGTTCATGACTGCGGCCAAACTGGGAGAGATGGTGGGGACCAGCGAATCCACGGTGGTGCGCTTTGCCGCCGAACTGGGCTTTGAGGGCTATCCCGAGATGCAGCAGACCCTCCAGGACCTGACCCGGGGCCGGCTTACCACCGTGCAGCGCATCGAGGTCTCTTACGACCGTCTGGGCACCCAGGACGTGTTGGAGAAGGTGATGCAGGCGGACATAGACCAGCTGCGCCGCACCCTCACGGAGCTGGACCGGGGGGACTTCTCCGCAGCGGTGGACGCCATTGTGAGCGCCCGGCGGATCTACATCATCGGGGTGCGCTCCTCTGCCGCCCTCTCCGATTTTCTCAGCTTCTACTTCAAGATGGTCTTTGAGGACACCGTCCAGGTGGCGGCCTCTCAGATCAGCGAGATGTATGAGCAGCTGATCCATGTGGGCAGCGAGGACGTGGTGATCGGCATCAGCTTTCCCCGGTACTCCACCCGCTGCGTGCAGACCATGCAGTACGCCCGGGAGCAGGGGGCCAAGGTGATCGCCATCACAGACAGCACCATGTCCCCCCTCTATGAGACCGCCCACTATCGGCTGCTGGCCAAGAGCGACATGGCCTCCTTTGTGGACTCCCTGGTGGCGCCCCTGTCTCTCATCAACGCCCTCATCGTGGCGGTGGGCCGGAAGAAGTCCGGGGACATCACAGACACCTTCCAGCGGCTGGAGCGGATCTGGGACGAGTACCAGGTCTATGAGAAAGCCCCGCCGGACAACACCTGAGGAGGAGACCCCGTGACAGAGATCCTGGTGGCCGGCGCCGGCGCCGCCGGCATGATGGCCGCGATCACCGCAGCCCGGGCGGGGGCGTCTGTCTCCCTGCTGGAGCCCAACGAGAAGGTGGGGCGAAAGCTCTATATCACCGGAAAAGGGCGCTGCAACGTCACGAATTCCTGTACCACCCAGGCTTTCATGGAACAGGTAACCCGTAATGGGAAATTCCTTTACAGTGCTTTGCAGCGCTTTGGCCCCAGTGAGACCATGGCCTTCTTTCAGCAGCTGGGAGTGCCCCTGAAAGTGGAGCGGGGCAACCGGGTGTTTCCCGTGTCCGATAAGGCCGCCGATGTGGTAGATGCCCTTTTCAAGGAGCTTCGCCGCAGCGGAGTGTCCCTGCAGCAGGACCGCCTTACCGAGATTCGAAAGACCGAGGACGGGCTTCTCGGCATCACGGAGCGGCATCCCCAGGGGACCAACTGTAAGGCGATGATACTTGCCACCGGCGGCCTCTCCTATCCGCTCACCGGATCCACGGGGGACGGGTACAGGCTGGCGCAATCCATGGGCCACAGGGTAACTGAGCTCCGGGGCTCTCTGGTGCCGCTGGAGTCCGACGACCCCTGCTGCGCCAAACTCCAGGGCCTGTCCCTTCGGAATGTGGTGCTGCGGGTGAAAAACAGCGGCGGCAAGGTGGTATTTCAGGAGCAGGGAGAACTGCTCTTCACCCACTTCGGCATCAGCGGACCGCTCACCCTGTCCGCCTCCGCCCATATGGACTTTTCCAAAGACAGCTATACCGCCCACATAGACTGCAAGCCCGCCCTGGACGAGCCAAAATTGGACGACCGGCTGCTCCGGGACTTTGCCGAGAAGGCCAACCTGGACTGCGGCAACGCCCTCCGGGGCCTGATGCCCGCCTCTATGGTCCCCGTGGCGGCGGAGCGGTGCGGCATCCAGACAGACGGCAAGGTCCGGGACATCCGGCGGGAACAGCGGCACGCGCTGCTCCGCTTTCTGAAGGACTTCTCCTTCTCCCTGGACCGGCCAAGGCCGGTGGAAGAGGCGGTGGTAACCGCCGGGGGCGTGGCGGTGAAGGAAGTGAACCCCGGGACGATGATGTCCAAATTGGTGCCGGGCTTCTTCCTCTGCGGAGAGCTTCTGGACCTGGACGCCTATACCGGGGGATTCAACCTGCAGATCGCCTGGACCACGGGACACGCCGCCGGGGAAGGCGCCTGCCGTTATGTGCGCAGTCTTGCCGAGGCCTGAGGCCTCGTTGGATGTTTTGTATCGCAAATCGAAAGGGGAACGTAGAGTGGAACAAAAGAGAAGCATCGCCATAGACGGGCCGTCTGGCGCTGGCAAATCCACTTTGGCCAAACGCCTGGCAGAACAGCTGGGCTTCCGCTATGTAGACACCGGCGCCATCTACCGCACGGTAGGGCTGGCGGTCCAGCGGCATGGGCTGGATCCCACGGACGGGACTGCCGTGGGAGGGCTGCTCCAGGAGATCGACATCAGTATCTCCTATGACGACACCGGCCTGCAGCGGATGTACCTCCAGGGAGAGGACGTCACCGGGGCCATCCGGATGAACGAGATCTCCGCCTATGCCTCCAAGGTGTCCGCCTTGCCGGCGGTCCGGGACTTCCTGCTGGACACCCAGCGGGACATGGCCCGGCGTCACGATGTGGTGATGGACGGGCGGGACATCGGCACCGTGGTGCTGCCAAACGCCGATGTGAAGATCTACCTCACCGCCGCCGCTGAGGCCCGGGCCCAGCGCCGGTACCTGGAGCTTCTCCAGAGAGGCCAGCAGGCGGACCTGGACACCATCCTCCAGGAAGTGATAGACCGGGACCGCCGGGATATGGAGCGGGAGATCGCTCCGCTGCGCCAGGCGGAGGATGCGGTGCTGGTGGACACCACCGAGATGGACCTGGAGCAGAGCTTCCAGTACATGTTGCAGCTGATTCAAGAAAAGCTTGGGGAGAGTAGCGCAACATGAACCGCATGTATGCCTTTATCTACCCGTTTATCTGGCTTTTCATGAAGATCTTTCATCCCTGGAAGACCATAGGGATTGAGCACTTCCCGGAGGGCGCGGCGCTGATCTGCGGCAACCACACCACCATCGGAGACCCCATCTATGTGGTCTGCGCATTGGGGGCTAAGCGGCAGATCCACGCCATGGCAAAAGACGAGATCTTCCACTGGCCGGTCATCGGCTGGATCCTGAAAAAGGCGGGGATCTTCGGGGTGAAGCGGGGCACCGCCGATGTGGCGGCGGTAAAAGAGGCCCTGCGGATCTTGAAGAACGATGAGCGGCTTTTGATGTTCCCGGAGGGCACCCGGGTCCGGGAGGGGGAGACCTCCGAGGCCAGAGCGGGCGCCGCCCTCTTCGCCACCCGGACAGGGGCGCCGCTGGTGCCGGTGTACATCCAGAAGAAGAAACGGCTCTTCCGGAAGACCACTGTGGTGTTCGGGGAGCCGTATCACCCGCAATTTGAGGGCCGCAAGCCCAGTCCGGCGGCATTGCAGGAGATCGCAGACGAGTTGATGAACCGGATCCGGGCTCTCGGGGAGGGCATCGAATGAGGGTTCTGCTGGCCAAAAGCGCCGGGTTCTGCTACGGCGTCCGCCGGGCGGTGTCCATGGCGGAAGAGGCGGCCCGGCAGGGGAAGGTGTATCTCCTGGGGCACATCACCCACAACGAGGATGTGATCCGCCGGCTGGAGGACATGGGGGCGGTGACCATCCAGACCCCGGAGGACGCCCCGGAGGGCAGCACGGTGCTGATCCGGGCCCACGGGGAGCCGGATGACACGTACCGCCGGCTGGAGGCCCGGGGGTGCCAAGTGCTGGATGCAACCTGTCCCAACGTGGCCCGGATTCACACCCTGGTCCGGGAGGCGGAGCAGCAGGGACGCATTCCCATCGTGGTGGGGGAGAAGGAACACCCTGAAATTTTGGGAATCATTGGGTGTACCCAGCGGGGAATTGCCGTCTCCGGATGGGAAGAACTGGAGGAAATCTTCCAGGAGAACCCCGTTTTTAGGGAAAAATCACTAACGATTGTCTCCCAGACAACGGCAATTCGGGACAATTTCGAAAAAACCGTGGAAACCACAAAAAAACAGTGTACAGACGCCGTTTTTTTTGATACAATATGTGGTGCTACGTCCAGACGTCAGGCAGAGGCCTTGGAATTGGCGAGTCAGTGTGATGGGATGATTGTGCTTGGAGACGGGAAGAGCTCCAACACCAGAAGGCTGACTCAATTGTGTGCATCACGATGCCCTTTGGTGGTGCAGGCAGACCGATGGGATAACCTTGACCCGAAAAAGTTCCTGCACGTAAAGACGCTTGGAATCACTGCCGGTGCGTCCACGCCGGCGTGGATCATAAAGGAGGTCTATTCAAACATGAGCGACGAAAACATGGAGATCGAACAGTCCTTTGCAGAGATGCTGGAGAATTCGATCAAGTCTATCAATACGGGGGACAAGGTCACTGGTACCATCATCGGCATCACGCCCACCGAAGTGCAGGTTGAACTGCCCGGCGTGAAGTATCCTGGCACAATTCCCCTGTCCGAGCTGAGCGACGATCCCAACGTGAAGCCTGAGGACATCGTGAAGATCGGAGACGAGATCGAGGCATCCGTAGTTCTCGTCAGCGATCGGGACAGCGAGATCCGCCTGTCCAAGAAGCGCTTGGAGGTCGCCAAGAACTGGGAAGCCATCACCGAGGCAGTGGAGAACAAGACTGCCCTGGAAGCCACCATCACCGAGGAGAACAAGGGCGGCCTGGTGGCCAACGTGCGCGGCATCCGCGTGTTCATCCCCGCCTCTCAGTCCGGCAAGCCCCGCGGCGCCGACCTGAAGGAAATGGTAGGCACCAAGGTGCTGCTGCGCATCACCGAGGTCAACCGGGGCCGCAAGCGCGTGGTGGGTTC
>CANQII010000159.1 GCA_947623875.1 uncultured Oscillospiraceae bacterium | reverse complement strand
ATCAACAGCCCCGGCGGCAGCGTCACGGACGGCATGGCGATCTACGACACGATGCAGTACATCAAGTGCGATGTGGCTACCATCTGTGTGGGTATGTGCGCCTCTATGGGTGCCTTCCTGCTGTCCTCCGGCACCAAGGGCAAGCGGATCGCTCTGCCCAACGCGGAGATCATGATCCACCAGCCCTCCGCCGGCACCCAGGGACAGATCACCGACATGGCCATTCACCTCAAGCGCCTGGAGGCCATCAAGAGCCGCCTGAACGAGATCCTGGCCAAGAACACCGGCCGGTCTCTGGATGAAGTGGTCGCCGCCACCGAGCGGGACAACTTTATGAGCGCCCAGGAGGCCCTGGAGTTCGGTCTGATCGACAAGATCATCGAGCACCGCTGATGCAGGAGAATGCCCTGCGGGAAAGGCAATTGCCTCTCTTCCCCAGGGCGTTCCTGAAAGGATGATTTTCATATGGCAAAAGACAATCACAGGTCCGTGCGGTGTTCGTTCTGCGGAAAGCACCAGGAGCAGGTAGAGCGGATCATTGCCGGGCCCGGAGCCTATATCTGCAACGAGTGCGTCAATCTCTGCGTGAACATCCTCAACGACGAGGAGGAAAATAAGCCGGTTTCTATGGCGGACATGCCGGACGTGATTCCCACCCCCAAAGAGATGGTGGCTATTCTGGACCAGTATATCATCGGCCAGGAGTCGGCCAAGGAGACGCTCACCGTGGCGGTGTACAACCACTACAAGCGCATCTACTTCGGCGGCGGAGACGATGTGGAGCTCCAGAAGAGCAACATCCTGATGGTAGGTCCCACGGGCTGCGGCAAGACCGAGATGGCCAAGACTCTGGCCCGCATCCTGCGGGTGCCCTTTGCCATCGCCGATGCCACCACCCTGACGGAAGCCGGCTATGTGGGCGACGATGTGGAGAACATCCTGCTGCGCCTGGTACAGGCGGCGGACTATGACATGGACCTGGCGGAGCGGGGCATCATCTACATCGATGAAGTGGACAAGATCGCCCGGAAGAGCGAGAACACGTCCATCACCCGCGACGTCTCCGGCGAGGGCGTACAGCAGGCACTGCTGAAGATTCTGGAGGGCACTGTGGCCAATGTCCCGCCCCAGGGCGGCCGCAAGCACCCCCACCAGGAGTTCATGCAGGTGGATACCAAGAACATCCTCTTCATCTGCGGCGGCGCGTTTGAAGGTCTGGATCAGATCATCGAGCGCCGGCTGGACCAGAAGACCATCGGCTTCGGCGCCACCGTGCGCACCGCCAGAGACCGCCTGGATGTGGATATCTTTAAGGACGTGCAGCCCCACGATCTCTTGAAGTTCGGCCTGATCCCGGAGCTGGTGGGCCGTCTGCCTGTGGTGACCACCCTGAAGGCATTGGCTCCCCAGCAGCTGGTACAGATCCTCACCGAGCCCAAGAACGCCCTGGTGAAGCAGTACAAGAAGCTCTTGGAGTACGACAACGTGGAGTTGGAGTTCACCCCGGAGGCGCTGGTGGCTGCCGCAGACAAGGCGGTGGAGCGCAAGATCGGCGCCCGCGGTCTGCGTGCCGTGCTGGAAGAGGTCATGACGCCCATCATGTACGAAGTGCCCTCCGATGAGAGCATCGTCAAGGTGACAGTTACCGCCGAGACCATCCGCGGAGAGGCGCCCCCGGAGATCGAGCGGGAGAGCAACAACGCCCGTCCCCGGCTGGGCCATGCACAGCTGAAGCCGCAAAACGGGGGCAAAGTTCGGCCCAAGGGCTACGTGTCCTGAGCCACACAAAAGCTATGGCGGGAGGGGCGGATGTTCCGTCCCTCCCTTCTCTATCTTGAAGGAGTGATTTCGATATGGGCCAGGAAGCCGTACAGCAGCCAGAGTATTGCGTCCTTCCGGTGCTGCCTCTCCGGGGACTGACGGTGTTCCCGCTGCTTACCCTGCAGTTTGACATCGGCCGGGAGTCCTCCATCCGCGCAGTGGATGCCGCCCTCAACAGCAGCCGTGAGATCTTTCTGGTGACCCAGCGGGACCTCACCACCGAAGTGGTGGACTTTGAGCGGCTCTTTAAAGTGGGCACCATCGCCACCATCAAGCAGATTCTCCGCCTTCGGGACAACTCCATCCGCATGGTGGTGGACGGCGTCTCCCGGGGCAGGCTGATCGAGGGGGTCTCCAAAAATCCCTATCTCACCGCCAAGGTCGAGCCCATCGCCTCCCAGGAGCAGACCCGGGCCCTCACCAAGTACCAGGAGGGCGCCCGGCGGAACGTGATGGACATCATAGACCAGTTCCGGCAGTTCTCCGATCGGGTGAGTCCGGACCTTCTGGTGCGCATGATGGACATCAAAGATCCCGGCCACTTTGCGGACTGCGCCGCCCAGAACCTGCCGCTGCGGTTTGAGGACAAACAGGCGCTGCTGGAGGAGACCCGCCCCGGCAACCGGATCACGCTGCTGTCCAAGGTCCTCACCCGCGAGGTAGAGGTGATGCAGGCGGAGTCTGAGATCAACCACAAGCTCCGGGAACAGCTGCAGAGCAATCAGCGGGAGTACTACCTCCGGGAGCAGATCCGGGTTCTCCAGCGGGAGCTGGGGGACGGCGAGGAAGAGGGGGAAGAGGTGGCGGAGTACCGCCGCCGCATCGCCAATGCAAACCTCCCAGACGCCGTCTCGGAGAAGCTGAACCGAGAGCTGCAGCACCTGAAGAAACAGCCCTCCGGCTCCTCAGAATCCGCCCTGCTGCGCAACTATCTGGACACCTGCCTGGAACTGCCCTGGAATGTGAAGACCCCGGACGACATCCAGGTGTCCAAGGTGGAGGAGGCCCTGAACAAGGACCACTACGGCCTGGAGAAGGTGAAGGAGCGGATTCTGGAGTTCGTGGCAGTAAAGCAGCTGTCTCCCTCCCTGAAGGGGCAGGTGATCTGCCTGGTGGGCCCGCCGGGGGTGGGCAAGACCTCCATCGCCATGAGCGTGGCAGGGGCCATGAACCGCAAGATGGCCCGGATCTCCCTCGGCGGCATCCGGGATGAGGCGGATATCCGGGGCCACCGGAAGACCTACATCGGCGCCATGCCCGGCCGCATCATCGCCGGCATCCGGCAGGCCGGCACATCCAATCCCGTGCTGCTGCTGGACGAGATCGACAAAGTTGGCTCAGACGGCCGGGGAGACCCCGCATCGGCGCTGCTGGAAGTGCTGGACGGGGAGCAGAACAACGCCTTCCGGGACCACTTCCTGGAGGTCCCCTTCGACCTCTCAGACGTGATGTTCATCACCACCGCCAACACCACCGAGACCATCGCACGCCCCTTGCTGGACCGGATGGAGGTCATCGAACTTCCCAGCTACACGGACAACGAGAAGCTGGAGATCGCCAAGCGGCACCTGCTGCCCCGGGAGATGAAGCGCCACGGCCTCAACGGCAGGCAGCTGAAGCTCTCAGACGACGCCATTCGGGGCATCATCACCCGATACACGAAAGAGTCCGGCGTCCGGCTTCTGGAGCGCCGCCTCGCCACCATCTGCCGCAAGGCGGCCATGCAGCTGGTCCGGGGGGAGAAGAAAACCGTGTCGGTAGGGGCAGGGGATCTGGAGCAGCTGCTGGGCGCCCCCAAGTATCAGGACAGCGAACCCCGGGAGGAGAGCCTGGTCGGGGTGGTAAACGGACTGGCCTGGACTGCCGCCGGCGGCGAGCTGCTCCAGGTGGAGGCCAACGCCGTCCCCGGCACTGGCAAGATACAGCTCACCGGCAACCTGGGCGATGTGATGAAGGAGTCCTGCGAGGCCGCCGTCTCCTTTATCCGCAGCCGGACATCCCAGTTAGGGCTGTCTCCCAACTTCTATAAGGAGCAGGATATCCACATCCACTTCCCGGAGGGGGCAGTTCCCAAGGACGGCCCCTCGGCGGGCATCGCCATCACCACGGCGGTGGTATCCGCCCTCACCGGCATCCCAGTGCGTCAGAGCGTGGCCATGACAGGAGAGGTCACCCTCCGGGGCCGGGTACTGCCCATCGGCGGGCTGCGGGAGAAGACCATGGCGGCCATGCGGAACCATATATCCACAGTGCTCATCCCCCAGAAGAACCTGCCGGACCTGGAGGAGATCGACCCGGTAGTGAAGGAGACCCTCCGCTTTATCCCGGTATCCCAGGCAGATGAGGTGCTGGCAGAGGCCCTCTGCACCAAGCCGCTGCCTGCGGTGACCGCCCCGATTCTGGATATCCCCACCGTGACAGGGGCTGCCCCCGGCGTACCGCTCACCCAGTGAGGTGCCCTATGAGCATCAACTGGAACAAGTCTGAATACGTCCGCTCTGCCGGCCGTCCCCAGGACTTTCTCCACGATGGCTTGCCCCAGGTGGTGTTTGCCGGCCGATCCAATGTGGGGAAGTCCTCGGTGATCAACCGGATCGTGAACCGCAAAAATTTTGCCCGGGTAGGGGCCGTGCCGGGGAAGACCACCCAGGTGAACTACTTCCGCATCGAGGGCCGGTTTTATCTGGTGGATCTGCCGGGCTACGGCTACGCCAAGGTGTCTGCCTCTGAGAAGCAGCGCTGGGCGGTGCTGATGGAGCGGTGGTTTGCCGAGCAGAAGGACCGCTCCCTAAACATTCTGATCGTAGACGCGAGACACAAACCCACCCAGGACGACCGCACCATGTCCGAGCTGCTGCTGCAGGCCAACGGACCTTATGTGGTGCTGGCCAACAAGCTGGACAAGTTGAAAAAAAGCGAGATCGAAGGCAATCTGGCACTGATCCGCGCCACTCTGGAACTGCCAGACTCTGTAAAGGTAATTCCCTTTTCAGCCGAGAAGGGAGACGGAAAAGCGGAGGTGATTGCCGAAATCGCGCAGTATGTGGAGGGCAAGTCATGAGATATGTGCGCATCAAAACCCCGCAGGGCGCCTCCTGGGGCGTTCTGGAAGACAACACCGTAAAGCTGCTGGCCAGGGCCCCCTATGAGGCATTGGCGTACACCGGAGAGACCTTGCCCCTGGAGCAGTGTGAGCTTCTGGCACCCGCCGAACCCACCAAGATCATCTGCGTGGGCAAAAACTACGCCGAGCACGCCCGGGAGATGGGCGCCGAGCCCCCGGGATTCCCGGTGCTCTTCCTGAAAGGCCCCAACACGGTGAACCACCCGGGCGGGATCCTCCACGCACCGGCCTTCGTCCAACGCTTCGACTACGAAGGAGAGCTGGGGGTTGTCATCGGCCGCAGAGCAAAGGATGTAAAGGCAAAAGACTTTTCAGACTATGTGCTGGGCTACACCTGCCTCATCGATGCCACCGCCCGGGATATCCAGCAGCACGACGGCCAGTGGACCCGGGGGAAATCCATGGACGGCTTCTGTCCCATGGGGCCCTGGCTCGAGACAGACCTGGACCCCGCCCATCTGCATCTCACCACCCGGCTCAGCGGCAAGGTGGTACAGAGCGGGAACACGCAGGACTTTATCACACCGGTGCCGGAGCTGCTGGAATTCATCACCGCCGCCATGACTTTGGAGCCGGGAGATGTGATCGCCACCGGCACCCCCTCCGGCGTGGGCCCCATGCGCCCGGGAGACACCATCGCAGTGGAGATCGACGCCATCGGCACCTTGCAGTGCAGCGTGCAGTGAGGTGTAGGCAAACCATCACAATTCGAAGCGGGACTTTTCCCTCTAGAGACCGCAGGGGAGTGTCTTCAGGCGGGCGGGGTTTTCCAAAATCCCGCCCTTTCTCTGTCTGCTGCCCGTGGCACGGCATCCCGCATGACTCATGAATCGGTGCTGTTTTCCCCGTAAGAATCATGCAACAGGGAATCTGCCACACCTTGGTACCT
The DNA here is from genome assembly GCA_947623875.1 of uncultured Oscillospiraceae bacterium. GTDB lineage: Bacteria > Bacillota > Clostridia > Oscillospirales > Oscillospiraceae > Enterenecus. Next base: position 1,264 of record CANQII010000159.1, on the reverse strand, counting down.
CGGCGCAAAATATCGGCGTTTTCCGCATTGCAGCCCCTCTTTGAGACATGTTTAGACTGCCTGCGGAAACGTACCGGAACAGGGGAGAAGCCGCCGTTTCCAACGCCTGCACTTCATTAGACAAAAGCCATTAAATTCCAACAATACCGAACAGTGACAGACAAAATTTTACAACGATACATGTGGAAACCAACTCTGGCAGTCGAAAGCGAAGAGTATCATGGAATTTTCACATTTCACGCATTTTCGAAAAATTTTTCTTGCAATTTCTCATAGAATCATGTATAATCTCAACATGGTACTTGTGCACCCTGATTCTGTGGGGAGGTGGTTTCTGTGTATCAGGTAGGCGACAAGGTAGTTCACCCCATGCATGGGGCAGGTGTCATAGACTCCATCGTGCAGCAGAAGGTGGCCGGTAAGGTTCAGGATTATTACATGTTAAAGCTCTCCACGGGGAGCATGATGGTGATGATTCCCACCGCCACCAGCGAGGAGATCGGCGTACGGCCGGTGGTCTCTACGGATGAGGCGGCCAGCATTATGCAGGAGATGCAATCCATCACGGTGGATATGACCCAGAACTGGAATCGCCGGTATCGGGAAAACATGGTACGGTTGAAGAGCGGAAATTTACTGGAAGTTGCTAGGGTGATCAAAGGGCTGATGGCCCGGGAAGCGGAGCGGGGCCTGTCCAACGGAGAGCGGAAGATGCTCCATATGGCCAAGCAGATCCTCATCTCTGAGCTGGTTTTGGCGCGGGACATTCCATATGAGACAGTGGAAGCCGAAGTAGACCAGCTGTTAAGCGGTTCATAATTCACGCAGAAAGGGGCCTCAGGGCTCCTTTTTCGCAGATCGGGGGAGTTTTCATGGATTTCTTGTCCAAGTTCCGAAAAAAGGATCCGGAACGCATCTGCACGGCTGTCATCGTGGCCGCCGGCAGTTCCGCCCGCATGGGCTTTGACAAACTCACTGCAGAACTGGCGGGGGAGCCGGTGATTCTCCGCTCCATCCGCGCTTTTCAGGCCGCATCCTGCATTCAGGAGATCGTCGTGGTGACCCGGGACGATCTCATCGGCCCGGTGGCATCCCTCTGCAGGGACAACGGGCTGGACAAGGTGACAAAGGTCATCCGGGGCGGCGCCACCCGCACCGAGTCCGCCCGCCTCGGCACCCTGGAGGCCCGCCGGGACGCCAATCTCATCGCCATCCACGATGCCGCCCGGCCTCTGGTCTCGGACGAGGTGATCCAGGCCGCAGT
>CANQII010000158.1 GCA_947623875.1 uncultured Oscillospiraceae bacterium | reverse complement strand
CTGTGGAGAAACATGGTGGACTTTCTGGGGGAGACCTTGGGCAGCAGCTTTGAGGCAGTCCTCTTCGACCTCCAGCAGGCGGATTTGCCGGCGGTCTATCACCGCAATGCCACCCAGGCCAGCATCGGCGCCATGCGGGAGCTGGTGCAGCAGACCTTGGCCAGTGAGTGGGTGCGCCGCCAGGGATACTGCGTGAATCGGGGAATCTCCCTGGATTTCAGCCAGATGCTGAAGACCTCGGTGCTGTTCCTCCCAGGAGAAAAGGAGGAGGACCCGCCGGCGGCGGCCCTCTGTGTCGCGGTGCACTGCGGAATGTTCCTGCGGCTCATGAATCTCGCCAGTGAGATGATCTCTCTGGACCATCGGGACCTGGACAGCACCTCCCCGGAGGAGCCGGTGGTGCCCCGGAAGGAGAGCCCCAGCCTGGAGATGATAGACCGCATCCTGGCCCAGCAATGTATAGACCCCGCCACCGCCACCCAGGGAGATCGGATTGAAGCGATTGTAGAGCTCTACGAGGCCGGCGTCTTTGAGATCAAGGGGGCTGTGGCCAAGACGGCAGAGGCGCTGGGGATCTCCCAGAAGAGCGTATACCGCTACCTTGCGAAGATCAAGCAGGCCCGGAGCTGATGGCTCCGGGCGGAATATCAGAAAAGGAGAAGATGTACCATGGAAGACGGACTCACCATGCGCTCCAGGCTCGTAAAGGCAGCAGATCCCTGGAGGGTAGACCTCGGCGCGTATAAGATCCCATTGGCTGTAGACGAAGCGAGGGCGGAGAAGGACACCGTGAACTTCCTCCGGCGCTATGCCGAGACGGTGGAGGCAGAAGAGGTACAGGACCAGGACACCGCTGTGATCAGCTGCAGCAGCGAACTGCCCCGGTTCAACCGGAAGTCTCTGCCCCTCCGGGTGGGGGTGGGCCTTTTCAGCAAGGAGCTGGAGCAGCAGCTCATCGGCTGGAAGAAGGGCCAGACCGGCACCGTGACCGTCCAGGGCAAGCTGGTTACTGTTACCGTGGAGTCTGTCCGGCGGGAGATCCTGCCGGAGATCACAGACGCGCTGGCAGCCCGCACCGGCAATCCGCTGCTCCGCAGTGCAGCGGACATCCGCCGCTGGTGCCGTGGGAATCAGTTTGACGACATTCTGGAGGGTCCCGCCGATGAGGCCTTTTCCTACCTGATGCGGGCGGTGGCGGCGGCTTCCGTGTTTGAGAAGGACCCGGATGAGGTGCAGTATACCAGAGACCTGTCTCTCCGCCAGGCCAATATCACCCCGGAGAAGGCCGAAGAGATCGGCATGCCCTATGAGGAACTGCAGGAGATGATCGCCGGCAGCGGGGAGGCCCTCATCGAGATGGCGCTGCTGGGTCTGCACAGCCATCCTCGGACCATGGCAGACTACGAGGCCTGGCTGCCCCGTTTTGTCCGGGATGGCGGTCCGGTGGACGATGCTGTCCGGGCCGCCCACCCGGTGCTGGAGTACATCCTGGAGATCGCGGCAGGGGACTACATGGATGAGCTGGAGCGGATGGCCCTGTTCCGGCTGAAAGAGGACCTGGCCTGAACCCTATCGAAAACCGCTGCCCCATGGGCAAGCTTTGCTATGAGGAGAATTGACATGATCGACTTTGCAACCTATGAGAACTACCAGCAGCTGCTGCAGCAGGACTTTGTGGTGGTGGACTTTTTCTCCGAGACCTGCGGACCCTGCAAGGTGCTCTCCCGCTACCTGGAGGAGATCGCCGCCGAACTGCCCTTTGTGAACATCGTGAAGGTGAACACCACCGCCTGGCCGAAGCTGGGGCAGGAGAACGAGATCGATGCCGTCCCCACCCTGTTCTTCGTCCGCAACGGGGAGATCCTGGAGCGGGAAGTGGGCCTTCTCAGCCGGGACGAGCTGATGGAGAAGATCGGCACCCACTACTACGGCTGAGCAAAATCTGCAATTTGCAAGAACACTGGCATCCGCTTGCAAACGGACGCCGGCGTTTTTGCCAAAAACCGGGTATCTCAGCCGCATTTACTAATTACTGGAATGTGCAAATTTCCGGCTTTGATGGGTACTGAACGGCAAATATGACGGCTTCAAGCCGCATTGGTGCGATTTTGAGCCGCCAAAAACCGGCTTCAGGCCCCACAAACATGGAATTTGACGGTGTTTCCAGGCGAAATGCCAAAAATCTGCAGGCCGGACTGGCAAAAGATTCATTACCTCCGCCAAACTTGCAAAACACCCCTTGACACCCCGGGGGGAACGTTCTATACTGCGCCGCAAGAGCAATGGTGCTGAGGGACAAAGAGGTCCTCGGCACCTTTCTCTTTTCTCACGAGACTATCGATTTGGCCAAATCACATCTCAACACACTTCAACGCAAAGGCGCGTTTTTCCCGGAAGCACAAGCACCGGGGAAGACGGGCCGATTTCTTTGGGAGAGTGAATGTTATGGATCTTTCGATCTGGTATCTGGTTGGCGCTATGCTGGTATTCTTCATGCAATGCGGCTTCGCCATGGTAGAGACGGGCTTTACCCGCGCCAAGAACGCCGGCAACATCATCATGAAGAACCTGATGGACTTCTGCATTGGCACAGTGGTGTTTATCCTGCTGGGCTACGGCATCATGAACAGTGAAAACTATTTCTTCGGTCTCATCGGCAGACCGGAGTATCAGATGTTTACGAACTTCTACGACTTTGACTGGTCTAACTTTTTCTTCCAGCTGGTGTTCTGCGCCACCGCCGCCACCATCGTGTCCGGCGCCATGGCAGAGCGCACCAAGTTCCTGGCCTACTGCGTGTATTCGGCCGTGATCTCCGCCGTTGTCTACCCCATTGAGGCAGGCTGGGTGTGGAACAGCCAGGGCTGGCTGGTAAAGTTCGGCTACGTGGACTTCGCCGGCTCCTCTGTGATTCACATGGTGGGCGGCCTCACCGCTCTCATCGGCGCGGCTCTGCTGGGTCCCCGGATCGGCAAGTACACCAAGAAGAAAGACGGCACCATTGAAGTACATGCCATCCCCGGTCACTCCCTGACCCTGGGCGCTCTGGGCTGCTTCATCCTCTGGTTTGCCTGGTACGGATTCAACGGCGCCGCCGCTTCCACCGTGGAAGAGATGGCATGGATCCTCGGCAACACCACCATCGCTCCGGCTACGGCAACCGTGGCCTGCATGATCTACACCTGGGTGAAGAACGGCAAGCCCGATGTCTCCATGTGCCTGAACGCCTCTCTGGCAGGCCTGGTTGCCATCACCGCCCCCTGTGCCACCGTGGATGCTCTGGGTTCTCTCATCATCGGCGCTGTGTCCGGTATCTGGGTTGTTGTAGTAGTAGAAGTGGTGGACTTCAAGTTCCACATCGATGATCCTGTAGGCGCCGTGGCAGTGCACTTCGGCAACGGCCTCTGGGGCACCATTGCAGACGGTCTCTTCAACACCGAGTGCGGCCTCTTCTACGGCGGCGGCTTCTATCACCTGGGCGTGCAGCTGATGGGCGTTGTGGCCATCGCAGCCTATACCGCCGTTGTGATGTTCGTGGTCTTCAAGATCATCGATGCCACCATCGGCCTGCGCGTGACTCCCGAAGAGGAGATCATGGGCCTCGATATCACCGAGCACAACCTGGCCTCTGCCTATGCAGACTTTATCCCCTCCGCCCCCGGCGCCATCGGCGACGAGCACTACGAGCCGGTTGACGTGTCTCACCTGACACCCGCCGTGCTGAAGCCGCGCACCGCAGTGGCCACCGAGGCGCCCAAGATGACCAGAGTCTCCATCCTCTGCAGCGTGGACCGCTTCTCCGCCCTGAAGGACGCCCTGGCCGGCATCGGCGTCACCGGTATGACGGTGAGCAATGTCATGGGCTGCGGCGCTCAGATGGGCAAGGTTGGCCAGTACCGCGGCGTCAAGATGAGCGTGAACCTGCTGCCCAAGCTCCAGGTGGACGTGGTGGTCTCCAAGGTAGACCCGGCCCTGGTGGTGGCAGCCGCCGAAAAGGTCCTGCGCACCGGCAATCCTGGCGACGGCAAGATCTTCCTCTACAACGTGGAGAACGTTGTGAAGGTCCGCACCGGCGAGGTAGACTACCAGGCCCTGCAGGACGACAACTGATCCGGCAGACAGACAACAACATACCGATCAAGGGAGAAATCCTTTCAATCTAACCAATCTTGCGGCAAAGGAGCTTGCACCATGTTGAACACCGTCATCCCTGAGGGCTACGCCCCGAAACTGAACCTCTACGACACCCAGAAGGCCATCGGTCTGCTGAAGCGGCTTTTCGAAGACCGGCTCGGCGGCGCATTGAACCTCCGCCGGGTCTCCGCCCCGCTGTTTGTGGAGGCCTCTACCGGCCTGAACGACGACCTGAACGGCGTAGAGCGCCCGGTCTCCTTCGATGTGCCCGATGCGGGACGGGATGCTCAGGTGGTGCACTCCCTTGCCAAGTGGAAGCGCATGGCGCTCCACCGCTATCAGTTCCCGGTAGGGGAAGGCATCTACACCGACATGAACGCCATCCGCCGGGACGAGGAGCTGGATAACCTCCACTCCGTGTACGTAGACCAGTGGGACTGGGAGAAGGTAATCGCACCCCGGGACCGCACCATCCCGTACCTGCAGAACGTGGTATCCACCATCGTGGGGGCGCTGGTGGATACCCAGGAGACCCTGCGCTCTGTCTTTCCGGAGCTCACTGTCCTGCCCCTGATCCAGCGGGATGTGTCTTTCGTGACCGCCCAGGAGTTGGAAGACAAATGGCCGGATAAGACTCCCAAGGAGCGGGAGGATCTCTGGGTAATGGAGCATCCCACTACGTTTGTGATCGGCATCGGTGCCCCGCTGAAGTCCGGCAAGCCCCATGACGGCCGCGCTCCGGACTACGATGACTGGGACCTAAACGGCGACATTCTGATCTGGAACTCCGTTCTGGGCCATGCCTTTGAGATCTCCTCCATGGGTATCCGGGTGAATCCTGAGTCCCTGGACCGCCAGCTGACAGCCGCCGGCGCAGACTACCGCCGGGAGTTTCCCTTCCACCAGGCCCTTCTGAACGGCGAGCTGCCCCTCACCATCGGCGGCGGCATCGGCCAGAGCCGGGTGTCCATGCTGCTCTTGGGCAAGGCCCACATCGGCGAGGTACAGGCCTCCATCTGGGATCCCCAGACCATCGAGGCGTGCAAAGAGGCCGGCGTGATATTGCTGTAACCCTGTGGTACCAGAAGCGGCGGGCTAGGGGAGGTCCGCCGCACCTGACATCGTGATAGAGAATAGTGCGTCCGCAGACCAGTCTGGTCTGCGGACGCGCTTTATTTCTCGAGCAATGCCTTGACGCACCCTACGATGTCCCCATTCTTGGACTGGATGTTCTCATCTCGCTCCATCTCTAAAAGGCCCATCCAGCGGTATTGGCGGCCATCGATTGCAAAGGAATCGGCTTTCAGGTGCTCCGGGAGGGAATTCACATCTGCGCGATAGAACCGGTGATGGTACGTGCGGATCTCTCCTGCGCTGACCGAGTACTTCATGTGGACTGCCTGGGAGAGATAGGACAGGAAGATGGCCTCCTCAGGGATGAGCAGATCTCCAGACATGCGCTGGATGAGAAAGCTGTCTTTGCCTGCGCTGGCCTTGTAGTGGAGGAACAGGGGGCACCTCCAGCGGGGATCTTCAACCAGGAGAAATCTGTCTGAGATTGGCGCGAAGGTGCTTTGCAGGAGAATGATCGCATGCTCGTGGATGGTGTTTGTGGGGCGGTTCGGTTGGGTTAGGGACTGTTCTGTCATGTGTTCCTTCTCCTCTCGGGATGTATATGCTGGGGGAGTTCAGCGGGATGATGCCGAATTCGTAGAGGACTGCTGGGGCCATGCCTTCGCACACCTCGGCGAGTCGATACCCGTAAATTACCTCATCGATCAGGTCCTGCATGGTATTGGCCACGGCGCCTGTGCCCCGTTGCCGTCGTGAAATCGTGTACCGGGTACAGTCATCTCAAATCGCAGTGCGGAAATCAAATGAGGAAGTATACCATTTGAAATCAAGAAATTTACGCAATCATGCGATTTTAGGGCTGGCGGAGAGCGGCGGCTGGGTGCAGAACGAAGAGGATCCTGTCTCTTCGGTCTGCACTGCTTTGAGACAGTCCGTCGGTGTCCTACGGGGGACGAGTACTGTTCCCCACAGCCATTGTACCATATCGTCCCCGTACAGGCAAACACGATAGAAGGGCGGCAGGCCGTGACGATGGGGCCCCGCGCTCTCGATCTCTGCGCAAGAGGTTGCGTTGTAATCCAGGTGTTGCGTTTTGCGAGGCACTGTTTTTGCGGACGAAAAACCGGAGCCTGCTTCCCCGATTTTTGGTTAGGCAGGCTCCGGCTTCCTGTGTCCTTTTGGCCATCTTCTGGTATTCCGCGTTGATCCAATTCACCATGTGGTACGGTGGATCGCAAAGAGGACAGTCGCGATAACAACGAGTCCGGTGCAGTTTTTGCGTTTGTGTGGCGTTCAGTCTGCCGCCGTATCGCGGTTCTGACGCACGGGCTGCTCGACGAATTCATACGTGTCAGTGGGGAGGCGAGCCCCACTCCGCCTGAGGAGCTCGAAGCCGTCGTACTCATCCATCCCGTACTTCGCCAGAATCACGTCGATGTCCACCCGCTTCCGGTCTGGGAGACGGCTGGCGAACACAGGGAACAGCCACGGGCTCTCTAGGATATCGTCTGAATCGTCCTCACCGTAGAGGTTGGTGAGGAACAGACCGGGCCATCCGTCTCTGCGGGCCTCGGCGTTGTCCAGACAGTACTCGAAGCGGTATCCGTCTCCCCGGGTGAGCTTCCCGACTGTATATTTCCGGCCGTTGCCTGGGTCTCTCCAGACCAGATAGATGGAATTTTCATGGGTATCCATATCATGTTGCCTCCTTGATCAGCTTTTCCAAGATCCGCAGTTTCTGCTTCAGATACCTGCGGATCAGATCGTTCTTATTCTCGCTCAGCACAGTGCCCGGATAGGAGGAAAGCAGGGAGTCTACGATTTCTGGAGTCAGGCGGTCTAGGAACCGCCTGCAGATTCCCTTTGCCGCAGGGCGGGTCCGGAGCAGGTGCTGCACCACTTCGCTGTGC
>CANQII010000157.1 GCA_947623875.1 uncultured Oscillospiraceae bacterium | reverse complement strand
GGAAGAAGCTGGACCTCCGCTTCAGTGCCATCCTCACCGGCTTTCTGGGCTCCTTCCGGCAGATCGGCCTGGCAGAGGCCTTTCTGGACGCCTTCCAGGATGAGAACACCAAGGTGGTGATAGACCCGGTGATGGGGGATCGGGGCAAGCTCTATGCCACGTACACCCCGGAGATGGCCAAAGAGATGAAGAAGCTGGCCTGCCGGGCCCATGTGCTCACCCCCAACCTCACCGAGGCCTGCATCTTAACAGACCGCCCGTACAGCGAGGCCCTCACCAACCAGGAGCTCACCGCCATGGCGGAGGAGCTGGGCAGTCTGGGACCGGAAGCGGTAGTCTTCACCGGCGTCCAGCGGGGTCCCTATCTGGAGAACTTCTGCTGGGTAAAAGGCGCCGGGGCCAGCATCGTCCGCACCCGCAAGGTGGAGCCCCAGCGCTCCGGCACAGGGGATGTGTTCTCCTCCATTGTAGCCGCCGGCGCCGCCCAGGGCGTCTCCCTCACCAATTCTGTCCGCACAGCGGCCCGCTTCATCCGCCGCTGCCTGATCCGCTCTTCGGAACTGCAGATTCCGGAGACGGACGGCGTCTGTTTTGAGGAGCTGCTGGGCTCCCTGCATTTTGAAAAGGAGTGAGTTTTCCCATGGAAATTCTCTATGAAGTACACACCGGCCTCTACGTCAACCTCACAAACCGCTGCCCCTGCGCCTGCACCTTCTGCCTGCGCCAGACCCGGGATCAGGTGGGCAACAGCAGCAACCTGTGGCTGGAGCGGGAGCCCACTGCGGCAGAGGTGATCGAGGCCTTCTCCCACTGGGATCTCTCCAAATACAAGGAGATCGTGTTCTGCGGCTTTGGCGAGCCCACCTGCGCTCTGGACGTGCTGCTGGAAGTGGCCCACTGGCTGAAGGCAAACAACGCCCCGCCCATCCGCATCAACACCAACGGACAGGGCAGCCTGATCAACGGCAAGGACATCGCCCCGCTGCTGAAGGACTGCGTGGACACCGTGTCCGTCTCCCTGAACCACCCGGATCCCGCCGCTTATCAGGCGCTGGTGCGCAGCCGCTTCGGGGACCAGGCCTATCCCGCCATGATCGACTTCGCCCGCCGCTGCGTGGAGGAGGGGCTCCATGTGGTGCTCACCACCGTGGACACCACCATCTCCCACGAGGAGGAGGCCCGCTGCGCTGAGATCTGCAAGAACATCGGCGCCACATACCGCATCCGGGCCTGGGAGGGCTAAACCCCAGGAAAGCACACACGATTTGAAACACGGAAACAGGAGGTCTTTTTCCATGGCAGAGTTCAAGTATGAGATCACCGAGCATGTGGCAGTGCTCAGCCAGAGCGGCAGTGTCAGCAAAGAGCTGAATCTGGTGAGCTACAGCGGCGCGGCCCCCAAGTACGACATCCGCTCCTGGAAGCGGGACGGCGGCGAGGAGAAGCTGCTGAAGGGCATCACCCTGGACCTGGAGGAGGCGAAGGCCCTCAAGGACGCGCTGAACGCCCGGCCGGAGCTCTGAGCAGATTTCCAGCAAGAAAGCGAGAAAGGACAGCCAGCAGAACACTGGCTGTCCTTTTGTATATGTAAGAACTGTAAAGGAGAAAAGCCTGTCAGGGAGAAGGGGAAGGCAGAGATCATCCCAACAGGCTGTAAAGGTGATAGCTTGTCAGGAAAATCAGTTTTTCAGGCTGTTCATCGGCGCCGGAATCCGTCCGCCCCGGGCGATAAAGGCCGCAGCGCTCTCCGGGTGGACCGGCATCACCGGGGCAGAGCCCAGCAGGCCGCCGAACTCCACGGTGTCCCCCACCTTCTTGCCGGGGGCGGGGATGATACGCACGGCGGTGGTCTTCTGGTTGATCATGCCGATGGCCGCCTCATCTGCGATGATGGCGGCGATGGTGGAGGCGGGGGTATCTCCCGGCACAGCGATCATGTCGAGACCTACGGAGCAGACACAGGTCATGGCCTCCAGCTTATCCAAAGTCAGGACACCGGACTGGGCGGCGGCGATCATGCCCTCGTCCTCGCTCACCGGGATGAAGGCGCCGGAGAGGCCGCCTACGCTGGAGGAGGCCATCACCCCGCCCTTCTTCACGGCATCGTTCAGCAGGGCCAGCGCGGCGGTGGTGCCGTGGGTGCCACAGACCTCCAGGCCCATCTCCTCCAGGATCCGGGCCACGCTGTCTCCCACCTCCGGAGTGGGGGCCAGGGACAGGTCCACGATGCCGAAGGGCACCTGCAGCCGGGCACTGGCCTCCCGGGCCACCAGCTGTCCCATGCGGGTTACCCGGAAGGCGGTCTTCTTCACCGTCTCGGCCACCACGTCAAAGGGCTGTCCCTTCACCTTCTGGAGGGCATAGTGCACTACACCGGGGCCGGAGACTCCCACGTTGATCACCCGCTCGGCCTCCCCTACCCCGTGGAAGGCGCCGGCCATAAAGGGGTTGTCCTCCACGGCGTTGCAGAAAACCACCAGTTTGGCGCAGGCAAAGCCGCCCCGTTCTTTCGTCCGCTCGGCGGCGGCTTTCACGGTCTCTCCCATGAGGCGCACGGCATCCATGTTGATGCCCGCCTTGGTGGAACCCACGTTTACGCTGGAGCAGACCAGCTCAGTCTCCGCCAGTGCCTCCGGGATGGCGGCGATGAGCCGGCGGTCCCCGTCTGTAAAGCCCTTCTGCACCAGGGCGGAGAAGCCGCCGATGAAGTTCACCCCTACCGCTTTGGCGGCGGCATCCATGGCCTTGGCGAAGGGCACGCAATCTGCCCCCCGGGATGCTCCCGCTACGAGGGCAATGGGGGTGACGGAGATGCGCTTATTCACCACGGGGATGCCGAACTCCGCCTCGATGTCCTCCCCGGTCTTCACCAGGTTCTGGGCGGAGGTGGTGATTTTGTCGTAGATCTTGCGGCAGGCCGCTTTGGGATCGGGGTCGCAGCAGTCCAGGAGGGAGACGCCCATGGTGATGGTGCGGATGTCCAGGTGCTCCTGGTCGATCATGTGGATGGTGGAGAGGATATCACTGTTGTTCAGCATGGCGGGATCCCTCAGATGGTGTGCATGGCGTCAAAGATATCTTCCCGCTGGATGCGGATCACCAGGTTCCGGGCAGCGCCGGCCTCAGTGAGCTCCTGTTTGAGCTGGGCGAAGGGGACGTTTGCGGCGCTGACGTCCACCAGCATGATCATGGTGAAGTAGTCCTGGAGCAGGGTCTGGCTCAGGTCCATGACGTTGACGTTCTTCTCACTGAGCAAGGCGCAGACTGCGGCGATGATGCCCACCTGGTCCTTGCCGAATACGGATACGATTGCTCTCATTGCGTGTGATTCTCCTTTTGGTTTGCTCTCAGCCCAAATCGTCCAGGGCCAGCTGGAAGGCGCCGGAGAGGTTGTCCAGGAACCAGTCCAGTTCCTCCATCTCCATAGCCCGCAGCGCCGCCTTGGTTTCGTCTGCCGCCCGGCGGAACTCGCTGTTGCCCGCCTTCAGCTCCTCAACGCACTTCAGCCAGGCGGCCAGCTTGTCTGCCGCCTTCACGTAGGGGCGCACGGCTTCATCTTTCTCCCGCACCAGCGGCGCATAGACAGACTTCAGCACATCTGGCAGCTTGGACAGCAGCTTCTCCTGGGCCACCGCCTCCACCGCCTTGTATGCCCCCTTCAGCTCCGGGTTGTAGTACTTGATGGGCGTGGGCATATCGCCGGTGATAATCTCAGAGGTGTCGTGGAAGAGGGCCACCACCGCAGCCCGGTCCGGGTCTGTGTCCTTGTGAAACACCTCTTTGCCGATGGAGGCCAGGGCGTGAGCCAGCACCGCCACCTCGTAGGAGTGCTCCTCCACGTTCTCCGTGCGGGTATTGCGCATCAGCGCCCACCGGTTGATGTAGCGCATGCGGAATATGTAGGCAAAAAAGCTGTATGCCATGGAACCCCTCCCTTTCTGCCGGGAGTATATCAGTTCTGGCGGGCGTTGTAAAGCTGTACAGACGGCCCAAAAGGGTGTATAATGAGCCAAAAATTCCAGGGGAGGACCCTATGAAAATTGCCATCTACACCTTGGGCTGCAAAGTGAACCAGTATGAGTCCCAGGCCATGGAGCAGGAGTTGCTCCGCCGGGGCCACACCATGACGGACTTTTCCGGCCCTGCAGACGCCTATATCATCAACACCTGTACGGTGACGGCGGTATCAGACAAAAAGTGCCGCAACATGATCCGCCGGGCCAGGAAAGGTGCGCCGGATGCCGTGGTGGCGGTGTGCGGCTGCTTTGCCCAGACCGCCCCGGAGGCCGCTGCGGCCCTGGGGGCGGATCTGGTGATGGGCAGCGCCCGGAGAATGGAGTTTCTGGACAAGCTGGAGGCTCTGCTTCACGAGCGGCAGCCACCCATCGTGGCAGTGGATCCCTCCATGGCCCGCCGGGACTTCGAGCGGCTGCCGGCGGGCAGCGCCGCCGGCAGGACCAGAGCCATGCTGAAGATCGAGGACGGCTGCACCAACTTCTGCACCTACTGCATCATCCCCTACGCCAGAGGGCCGGTGCGCTCCCTGCCCGCAGAGGAGGCGGTGGCCCAGTCTGTGTCTCTCCGGCAGCAGGGATACCAGGAGGTGGTGCTCACCGGGATTGAGATCTCCTCCTGGGGCAGAGATCTCCCGGGGAAGCCCTCCCTCATCGACCTTCTGGAGGCCATGGCGGCAGAGCCTGCCTTGGACGGCCTCCGGATCCGGCTGGGCTCTCTGGAACCCCGGACCATCACAGAGAACTTCTGCCAAAGGGCGGGCGCCATTCCCGGCCTCTGCGACCACTTTCACCTCTCCCTCCAGGCGGGCTCGGACCGAACCCTGCAGCGGATGGGCCGCAAGTACGACACCGCCCGGTATCTGGAGTCTGTCCGCCTGCTCCGGCAGCAGTTTGGGGACCCCGGCATCACCACGGACCTGATCGCCGGCTTTCCCGGGGAGACAGAGGAGGACTTCCAGGAGAGCCTGGCCTTCCTGCGCCGCTGCGCCTTCTCCGCCGCCCATGTTTTCCCGTACTCCCGCCGCCCGGGCACCCCGGCAGACAAGATGCCGGATCAGCTGTCCCGGGAGGAGAAGGAGGAGCGCTCCCGGAGAGCCATCGCCGTGGCGGCGGAGCTGGAGCAGCAGTGGCTTCTCCGGCAGAGCAGCCTGCCCCAGATTGAAGTGCTCTTTGAGGACTGCAAAGACGGCATCTGGCGGGGGCACACCCGGAACTACACCGAGGTGCTGGTGCCCGCCGCGGAAAATCTCCACAACCGCTGCCTTGCCGTGAAGCCCAACGGCATCGGGGAGAGCTGGGTCACCGGAATCCTTCTGGAGTCCTGAGCAGCCCCGGAATTTTCCTTGCATCCCCATTTCAGGTGTGCTAGAATCCCATTACACTACATATAGAAAGGGGTATTGCCCGTGCCCTCTATCTTCCTCACTGCAGATCCCGCTGCCGCCACACCGGACACCCCGGTGATCGACCAGGAGATCATCGAACAGCTGGAGAACGTCACCGTACACAACATCCTCTCCGCAGTTGCCACCACGGTGATCAGCCTTGTGGTGGTCCGGCTCATCCTGTCTCTCGTGACCCGCGCCCTCAATAAGAGCAAACTGGACCCCCAGGTGGCAAAGCTGGTAGGCATCGGCGTGCGCTTTATTCTCTACTTCGTGGCCGTGATCCTGGTACTGAGTGCTCTCGGCATCGAGGTAACCTCCCTTGTGGCAGTGCTGTCCGTCATAGGCCTTGCCTTCTCCCTGGCACTACAGAACTTCCTGTCCAACGTGGCAGGTGGCATTCAGCTCTTTGCCTCCCACCCCTTTAAAACGGGAGACTGGATCGAGGCCGGCACCCTGGTGGGCTGCGTGGCGGAGATCGACCTCTTCTACACCAAGATCAACACCCTGGACAACCGTCTCGTCCTTGTGCCCAACAGCGTCATGGTGACCGAGACCATCTACAACCGCAGCACCGAGCCGTACCGCCGGCTGGACCTCCCCGTCTCCTGCTCCTACGATGCCGCCCCGGCAAGAGTCCTGGAGACCCTCCGGGCCCTGGTCTGCAGCGATCCCCGGGTGCTCACAGACCGGGACATCTTCGCCCATGTGGTGAAGTACGGAGACAGCTCCATTGATTACGTAGTTCGGGTGTGGGTGCGCAACGAGGACTACTGGGACTTAAACTTCTATCTGCTGGACAACCTGAAGCCCACCCTGGACGCCGCCGGCATCGAGATCACCTACCCCCACATGAACGTCCACGTCTCCCACGACGGCAACAACAATCTGAAGGACTACCCGCCGGATCTGGGCTGATCCATTGGAACCCCATCACACATACAAGGCGGTTGATATTATGCAGCACTATCCGAAAGCGGCCAGGGGTATCCAGCTGCTCTTTCTCTCCATCATTCTCAGCATCATCGCCCCGCCCCTCACCATCCTCGGCATCGGCCTCATTGTGAGCGTGGTGTCCATCGTCCTGCAGCTGGTGGCGCTCTTCATCGCCTCTCAGGACGACAGCGGATACCGGAACGCCTTTCTCGCCTCCATCGTCAACCTGGCGCTGAACCTGGTCTGCAGCAACCTCCTGCAGCAGGGCTCCACGCTGTACACCGCGGTGAGCAGCGTGAGCAGCCTCATCGGCCTTTATATGACCTACCAGGTGATCACGGTAACGGTCCGGCTGCTGCTGGAAAAAGCCCCTAGTGCAGCCGCCCAGGGACAGGGTGTGGCAAAACTCTACGTCACCTGCTTTGCCATCAACTTCGTCTGCAGCTTCGCAAAGCAGGCGCCTGTCATCGGGGAGTACGCCCATGTCATCTCCATCTTCGCCTCTCTGGTGCAGCTGGTGGGCTACGTCATGTTCCTGGTCTTCCTGTTCCGGGCAGGCAGATCTCTCAAGTGACCAATCAAAGTCCCAACTCATTCATTTAAGGAGGGCTCTATCATGTATCACTATCCCAACGCATCTCGAGGCATCAAACTGTTCTTCATCGGCATTGTCCTCAGTATTGTCGCCGTTCCCCTGACACTCCTTCTCATCGGCCCGCTGGTGGGCATGGCAGGCACCGTGCTGCAGCTGGTTGGTCTCTACATCGCAGCCCAGGACGACAAAGGCTACCAGACCGCCTTCTACGCCTCCATCGCCGCGCTGGTGCTGAG
>CANQII010000156.1 GCA_947623875.1 uncultured Oscillospiraceae bacterium | reverse complement strand
CTGGACGAGTGGCGGGGCGCCACCGGCTATATCCAGCAGGCCAGTCCGCTGCTCTCCGGCACCGTGCGTGAGAACATCACATACGGCCTCAACCGGGAGGCGGACGAGAGCGAGATCATCGCCGCCGCCAAGAAGGCCAACTGCTACGACTTTATCGCCAGGCTGCCCCAGGGCTTTGACACCCCGGTGGGCGCCATGGGCGGCAAGTTCTCCGGCGGCGAGCGGCAGCGCATCGCCATCGCCCGAATGATCATCAAGGACCCGGACTACCTGCTGCTGGACGAGGCCACCTCCAACCTGGACGCGGAGAACGAGCTGGAAGTGCAGCAGGCCCTGACCGGCCTCATGAAAGGCCGCACCGCCATTGTGGTGGCCCACAACCTCCGCACCGTGGTGAACGCAGACAACATCATCGTCATGGACCAGGGCCGCATCCAGGCGGTGGGCACCCACGAGACCCTGTACGGCACCTGCGACCTCTACACCAAGTATTTCGACCTCACCTTTGCAGCCTGAGAGGAGGACACATCGTTCATGCAATCTAAAGTGACCCATCTCTACGACTTCACCCAGGCCCAGATCCCCGAGGAGCTCCGGCTCTGGCGGGTCTCCGACGCCGAACTGGACGCCAAGCTTCAAGAGCTCAGCGGCACCTACGCCCAGGAGACAGAGGTGTCTGAGGCGCAGGCCGGGGACACCGTGGTCTGCCGGAGCGAGAGCGCTGCCGCCCGCTGGAATAAGCCGGTGCTGCTGCTCTACCCGGGTCATCACCTCATCGATGCCGCCTTGGAGGACGCCGTCCTGGGCCTGCACCCGGGAGACGCCGCTGCGGCAACCCTGCCGGACGGGGCACTCACCCTCACCGTCCAGCGGATCGTCCGGCGGATGCCTCATCCCATCACAGACGTACTCATCCAGCAGGAACACATTGAGGGCGTGGACACCGTAGAGGGATACCGCCGGTGGTACCGCGAGACCACCGAGGCCCGCAACCGGATGAACAGCCAGTCTCACCTGGCGGTGCACCTCTTGGAGCAGATTGTGGCCCGCTCTACATTCTCGATAGACCCGGAGGAGGAATCTCACTGGGCCCGCACCCTCACAGACATCGAGTACCAGAACGCCGTGGCCAACGGGATGGATCCCACGGTTCCGGAGAACGGCACGGATTTTCTCACCGAGGAGCAGGCCCGGGAGCAGATGTACCAAAAGATCCTGCCGCTCTTTCGCCGAGAAGTGGTCTACCCGGCAATTGCCGTGCAGCTCAGCGGCATGCCGGAGGAGGACTTCTTCCAGGCGGAACTGGAGCACATCGCCCGCCGCTACTACAACCAGACCGGGGCAGAACTGCGGGACAAGACCCCGGAGTGGGCTCTGCGGGGCCAGGTCTTCCAGACCGGCGCTCTGCGGCTGCTGAAAGAATACAGCGCAACGCTGCTGGAGGTGTAAGTCATGGCCATCTATCACGCTGCCAAAGACACCTTTGATGATCTTGTACACACAGACTACGCTGTCGTGGACTTTTACGGGGACTACTGCCCCGCCTGCGTAGAGTTGGCCCCAGTCTTCGCTGCAGCCGCCGCAGACTATGCGGTGCTCCGGTTTATCAAGGTGAACACCAGCCAGGAGCGGGAACTGGCGGACCGGTTCCAGATCCACTACATTCCCACTACCATATACTTCCGCAACGGAGCGCCCGTGCTCCGGGATGTGGGCTCCATGGAGCGGGAGACCCTGGACCAGTACATCGCCGCCCTTCTCTACGACAGCCCCGCACCCCAGGACCGGCGCCATTGAGGGAGGGGATCGCCATGGGAAAGATCCGCCTCAATGAGAACGCAGACGTGGTGCAGACCGTCCGGGAGGGGCTGAAGCGCACCGGTGGGTACTGCCCCTGCCGCACAGAGTGGCTGCCGGAGTACAAGTGCGTCTGCCAGGAGTTTAAAGCGCAGTGCGCAGATCCGGACTTCGAAGGGTACTGCCACTGTATGCTCTACTACAAGGAAAAATAAGACAAAAACTGGAAAGGAAGCTACCACAATGAAACGGAAACAAATTCTCTGCCTCGTCCTCGCCCTGATGATGTGCGTCTCTATGCTGGCCGGTTGCGGAGACAGCGGCATGGAAGCCACCAATCCCCCTGCCGGCGGCGGCGAGTCCGCCGGCAATCCCTCCAGCGGCGGTTTCACCCCCAGTCTCGCCGAGGGTGGCCTGCAGATCACCGCAGACTGCGTCTTCCCCGATCCCGCCGACCTCGACTTCGATGCCTGCTATCCGCTGTATTTTGGCCCCACCAATGAGGCGGTGGCCATGTCCGCAGACACCGGCATGCAGTACTACGTCATCCTGATCTACACCAAGGAGGAGACGATCAAGGCGATGTACACCGTGTATTCCTTTGACACCGCAGAGCACGCCAGCAAGAACGCAGAGGACATGAAAGCCACCAACAACACCGATGTGCTGTCTGTGGACGGCTCAGACACCGTGGTGTACACCGTAACAGACGAGGCCACTTGCGCCATGTTGGTGGGCAGCATCCATTCCTCCGGCGCCATGGCAGACACCAATGCCTCCTCCTTTGCAGACTACTACGTCACCTACACCGGCGCCGAGCTGCTGAAGTGAGGCACAACAACCATTCCACACTTGATTTGAGCGCCGCCGGCACATGCCGGCGGCGCTCTTCTCTCTGCAGGAATAGGAAAAGCAGCAGAGTCCGGCGTTCCCCCTGATCCCTGCTGCAATTCGGGCCTGTATTGTTATTCCTTTGTGCACTATTCTTTTCTCTTGTCTCCCGCATATCTCAGGAAGAGGCAGTACGCAGCGAGACATATGAGGTCCGTCCCTGCTGAAAAGAGTCTGGCCTGGGCGGTAAAGACGCAGTACCACAGATACAGCGTCTCTGCCAACAGAAAGAGTGCCGGCACAGTCTGCAGCATCTTTCCCCAGGTGGTATCTTTCCGTCCGGACCACAGAACCGCGCCCAGCAGCGCACAGAGCAGCCCCGCCGGGATACTGTATGCCAGCCAGCCGTACAGGTGCTCTGCAACCACTTCCACGGGGGAGCGAAACGGGATCTCCGCCTCGCGGTATACCACAACCGTCTGGTGGATGGTGGTGACGAGAAACATGAGAAAGATGTATGTGCCTGCATGAAAAGCGGCACTCTTTCGCGTCTCGCTGAGCAGGACCAGCAGAGACGTGGAAAACATCCAGAAGCCGAAGGTACTGGCAGACCAGTAGTAGAAGGAAAAGAGAGGCGTGTCTGGGACCTCGAGAAAGAGAATCACCACAAGCCCCGCGAGGATTCCCAACCCAACCACCAGCAGATGAGATTTCCAACTGTCCCTGAACACGGTCTTCACCATATAGCACCCCCAAACGGGTACAGGATACCACTCTTCTGTGACAGCGTCATGAACACACAGGCATTTTCAGCGTCTCCCTGCAGCTGCAGCTTCCTGTTGTTCTGAATGCTGCATCCCTCATCATGGCATTCTGCGTTCCACCGCTGGGCTTTGGTCTGATGCATGCTCTATACAGCGCTCCAATTTCCTTCACAGTGCTCCTGCAGCTGGAAATCCCCGCCCTACGAATTACTTGTCTTCTCCCCAAGCTGCCTCCGCAGTTCTGCAATCTCGGCGTCCTTCTGGGCAATCTCATTCTGTGCCTGTGCCAGCTCTTCCTTCACCTGGGTAAGCGCATGCTCCATCCGTGACACATACCCCTGTGCCTGGGTGACCTTGTTCTCTTCTTCGGCCAGTTCGCTCCTAATCTTGCTCAGGTTGTCTGTGACATGCGCTCTGTCTTCCTCGCTGAGAGCCCTCTCAGACAGAATGCGCTCGAAGTCTCTCGCCAGCCCGTGCTGCGTTCGGAGGTAGTCATCTCTGCCCCAGTACCGCCAGATAAACTCTTGGTCTGCAGAGAGTTCGTCATATAGGCGCACTTTTTCGTAAAATGTCAAATCCTGGGTCAACATAGCTTCATTCCTTCTTTCCCGCCTTGTCGTACCACACCACTCTTTCAGGTGACGCTCCAATGTCGCCATCCAGACAAGAAGCGTCTCAGACTTCCGCTTTAACCACTGTCCTGCCATCTATGTCATACTGCTTCGGGTTCTTTTCCATAAAAGATGACACAAATTGCTCATTGTATCCGAGCAGATAACCCTCCTGCAGGTTGTACCGGTCCAGGTATTCCCGCATAACTGTCGTCTTCGCATCCTCTCTCGTTATGTGGGCTTTGCTCCAGTCACGCACCTCTACGATGTACCGTTGGCCCGGAATCTCGATCCAGATATCCATCTGGCTTTCCTCCCGCGTCTCCGGGTCCACATAAAAAGTGTCCCCAATTGGAGAGGAGAACAGCCAGAAATGCCTGGAAGGTGCGCATCCGTATCGTCCCCTCATATCCGCCCCTGTTGACCCATACAACACAAAATACTTCAGCCTGTATGCGTCCAGAACCTGCTTCAGGTCCAGTTTGCCTGCACGGATCGCCGTCTTGCGTTTCTCTGCGAGATCATGCAGAACAGCGCCAAGGCAAACCTGATCCTCTGCCCGAGACACGGCGGCAAGTCCATTGATCTGGACATGCTCCGGCAGTTCCTCGCCATCGATGGAGATCCCTCTCTCTTTGACGGCCTTCAGATCCTGCAGGAAAAGGATTTCTGCCGGCAGCACATGGGACAATACCCGGTGCTGTATCTCAACCTGAAGACCGTGGACGCGGAAGACTTCGATACGGCGTGCGACCAGTTGGCCAAGTTGCTCTCGGACACGGCACAGTCCATGTCGTATCTCGCCGCCAGCGAAAAGCTGTCTGAGTACGACCACACCCAGTACGACAGGATCCTGCACCTGGCTGAAGTGCCCCAGGGGGCTGCTCATTCCGACTTGTCTACAAAGTAGCAGCCGTGCTGCCGCAACGCCGTGAAGTTGTCCACCCCGATGGGCAGTGCCAGTTTGTCCGTACGCATAGTGCGTCCCTCCCAATCGCTGAGACCGGCAGCCCGCAGGAGCCTGTCTCCTTCTCACGGCCTATCTTAGCACAGTATTTAATCCCTTTCAATACCTTTTGCAAACATTTTTATAGCTTTTCTGTGTGCAATGTCTATTAACTATATTTAATTTCTTGCAAGTCGGAAAAATGTAATACAAAACGTGGTTTCTATATTTTCATTGTCTTTGCTCGCATTTCGCATACATGATTCCCTCTTCCAGCCCATCCATCCCCAAGAGACGTCCTTTCTCCCCTTCTCCCACCAGTAGGCTTTTCCATACAGGACCGGGCAAGGCAGGCAGTCCGTCCAGCTTGTACAAAAACTACTGCAAAATGTGACAATTCTGCTATACTGTCACGGGCCGCGATGGTATAATTCCACGGAATCGGCTTGCGCAAAGATCGCTGGAGCGCTGATCGTTTTGGATGCCCAGTACCGCAACAGCAATTTCTGCAGGGCGTTAGACACAGAACACTGCATTTGGATGGAGGACGCAGGTATGGAGAACAAGTGGAAGGCCCTCATTTCCCAGCTCACATTGGAGGAAAAGGCTGGACTCTGCTCCGGCGGAGACTTCTGGCACCTGAAGGGCATCAAGCGGCTGGGCATTCCCGCCATCATGGTGAGCGATGGCCCCAACGGCCTCCGGAAACAGGAGGACAAGGCAGATCACCTGGGCATCAACGAGAGCATCAAGGCCGTCTGCTTCCCGCCGGCCGCCCTCTTCGCCTGCTCCTTTGATCGGGATCTCATGGAGGAGCTGGGCGACGCCATTGGCAAAGAGGCTCAGGCAACCGATGTGGCGGTGGTGCTGGGGCCGGGCGTGAACATCAAGCGCTCTCCCCTCTGCGGCCGCAACTTTGAGCAATGGCCGCTGCATCCTCGTGACTTCAGTCGTGAGTAAAGCGGCCAAAAAATATTTTTCCTGAAACACTTATATTTTTCCTGTAGAATGCATATAAGGTATTAGGAGGGAGATGATCCAGGTATGGAAGAGATTCATGGAAGAGGATTTGTCTCTTGTATGGAATGCCATTTGGTTTGGTCCACGAAATACAGGCGAAAAGTCATCGCCGATGAAATAGGTGTCGCAATACGGGATATTTTCACCGAGACTGCGCCAAAATTCCATGCTAAGGTGCTTGAATTTGATCATTGCGAGGTGTACAATGTAAAACAAATAAAGGGCGCTTCTGCGCGTATTTTGTTTCAACAGTTCCCAAATATCAAACGCAAGCTGTGGGGAGAATATCTATGGAACCCATCCGATTTCATTGCCACAGTTTCAGATCGAACAGAAGAGCCGGTCGCTCGTTATATCAAATCTCAGAGAGAAAAGAAGTGATATCGAATGCCAATCACGTTGGACGTTAAGAATGGAGGGTTCTCCTTCCATGGGACATCCTTTACCAAAACTAAAGACAAGAATAAGCTGCTGGAACCGTATGATAAGCAGGTTTCCAACTATGGGCTTGTACTGGAAATGCTCCCAACCGAAGAAGAGGCTGCGGCGCTGAACCAACAGATTGGCAATGCCCGCTTTGTACGGAATGCCTACCTGAAAGCAAGAAATGAATTCTATCAAGAACACAAAATGGAAGCCGATCCCAAAAAGAAAACCCTGACTGTAAGCACATACAAGAAAGACTATCTGCCAAAGCTCAAAGAGGAAAATTCGTTCCTCAAGATATCCGATAAGTTCGCTTTGGAAAATGCCATTTCCCATGTAGATGATGCGTTCAATCGATTCTTCAAACATGAATCTGGCTTCCCTAAATTCACAAACCGGTGGAAGCCGAATGGCAACAAGTACACAACCAATATGACGAACAACAACATAGCAATCGAATCTATGTGTCGTGGTAAAGCGATAATCCCTTGTATCAAACTTCCCAAAGTAGGGCGCATTGCAATTGCGCTGCCTTATCATACAACGGTAGACAATGTGATCCCTCCATTCTGTGAGATCAAGACGGCCACGATCACACGGGAGGGCAGTCGATACTACGTTTCTCTTGGATTGGAAAAGATTGTTGCTTTGTATCACCCCAAGAAAGAAGTAACAATGGATCGGGTCTTTGGACTGGATCTTGGACTGAAGTCCTATTGTGTGTATGGTACCAACGAGAAGAAAATCAAAGTGGACAACCCCAGATGGATCAAGAAACACGAAAAGCGCCTGCGCCGTTTTCA
>CANQII010000155.1 GCA_947623875.1 uncultured Oscillospiraceae bacterium | reverse complement strand
CTTCGGAAACTGCAGGAAGAGGCGCAGTCCGTGCGGTACGGGGACATCCACCGGGGAATCACCCTGGAGTTCCACCGTAGGGGAGAGATCCGGCAGGAGTCCATCAATGCCTATGAGACGGTAGCGCCGCCTCTCATCGCCCTGTCCCGGAGACTGCAGAAGTCTGTGGAGCGGGTGATCCGGGACCGGGAGGACGGCGGCCGGCAGACGGGGCTGTACAGCGGCAGAAAGCTGAACCAACATGGCCTGGGTCGGAGAGACGGCCGGGTCTTTCGCAACAACCGAGCACTCACCGAGCCGGTGAAGCTGGCGGTGGGACTGCTCATCGATGAGTCCGGAAGCAGTGCGACACGTTCCCGTCTGAAAAGGGCGGGCACCGCCGTTTGCGGCGGGAGAACTGTTTTCCAGACAGGTGGAATGATGGGGTAACGCCCGGAAACACCTGCCCTGAAACCCCGGCGGGCACTGGCCAAAAGCCTGTGTCCGAAGCCCGGAGAGGTCGGCCGAGGGCTGCCGCAGATGCGAAAGCTGTCCACAAGGGCGGTGCAGCTTATAGGCCGGGGGGCTATAAGACGGCTATGGCGAGAATGCTATGCTGACGAACCTGTGAAGGAAAGGGTCTGGACGGACGGCACGCAGCAATGTGTGCAGCGGCCGGGGAGGCATCTCCGGCCGAACCGGTGAGGTGGAGTAAGCAGTGCTTCCATGAAACACCTTATTGCGTAATTGGCGCAATCCAGCCGGTGGGCCCAAAGCAGGCGCCTGTGGCCGTGTATGAAAAGCTATGGGAAACGGAACGCGGAAAGCCATCCCGCTGCAGATAAGCGGTACGGAGACGAAGCAGATAAGCTCCGGCAGGGATGGGGAAAGCGGTGTCATGGTACCGAGGAAACGGGGATAACAACCCGCGGAGGGAAGGGCACCAGTCCAGAGAGAGGCGGGAAAAGCCGCAGGGCCGGGAACAGATCCTGATTCTGCGGGTTTGCCTGCCGTCTCCCACTCTCTGGATGGAACGCGTGGTGAGGGGAAACCTTCACGCCACGTGTGGGGCGGGGGAAAAGCCGGAGGTGCGCCGAGGGCTTACCTATCGCCATTGCTCAGCGGAGAACGTATGCAACGCGCCAGGGCGGCGGCCCTGGTTGTCTATGACTTTTGCGTCCAGTTGGGGATCCCCATCCTGATTCTGGGGCACACGGCTTCCGGCAGTCGGGTGGATATCTACTCCTATGCTGAGGCAGACCGGGTGGACGAATCAGACCGATACCGGCTCATGGAGCTCAGTCCCCGGCGGTGCAACCGGGATGGCATGGCGCTGCGCCTGGCCGCCGAGAAGCTGATGCACTGCCCGGCGGAGGAGCGGTTGCTGCTTGTGATCACAGACGGACAGCCCAACAGCATCGCATATACCGGCGAGGTGGCGGAAGAGGATCTGAAACAGGTGATCAAGACGTATAGCGGCCGCAACGTGAAGATCTATGCCGCTGCCATCGGAGAGGACCGGGAGAAGATCCACGGGGTGTACGGAGAGCGGTATCTGGACATCTCAGACCTGGACGAAATGCCCACGCTGCTCACCAAGCTCATCGCCTCCAGCCTGCTGCATTAGGACAGCGGCGCGGGGGAACAGAGGACAAGCTATCAGAAGACGGGAAAGCCCGGATCCGAGATGTGCGGATCCGGGTTTTCTCTTTATCAAGGAAGGCAACGGGAGCCTGGTCTACGCATGCCGGGTGCTGTTTCTTGCAGCCGAAAAGAGGGAGGGCGGCCTGCCGCTATGGCAAGCCGCCCTCCCTCTGTCCAGAGGTCTATGTGTAGAGCCTTTTGATATGAGTTAGCCTGCGATGGTCAGAACTGCCTCGCCGATGTCATAGGAACCTTCGGGGCCGAACCAACCCATCACGGTCTCCTGGTGAGCCGGGATGGTGATCTTGCCATCGGCGATCACGAGGTCGAGAGGAGAGCTGTTGTTGAGCACTGCCACCAGTTTGCCCTCGGAAGCTTCCACCAGGGTGCCGCTCATGAAAGCGGAGCCGTCTGCTGCCATCACGGTGATGGTCTTGTGGGAATAGTCCACCAACATGGACACTTCCTTGGCGGTGGGCGTATTGTCTACGATGAGCTCATATTCACCGGTGTAGGTCTCGGTTACCAGCTCTTCCACCACCACATCGAAGGTGGCGGAGGCGCCCAGGAAGGAGCCGGTCACGGTCTTGGTGCCGGGTGTGGAGGAGTCATAGCCGGTGTAGTTCAGACGGCCGTTCCAGATGAACTCCTCGGTGCCGGTGGCCCGGACAGCGTGACAGTCCAGCATCTTGGCGTCCAGCGCATCGCCGGTGTAGAAGACCGGCAGAGCGGAGTTGTCGATGGTGAGGCTGGTGGCGGGGGCGTACTTCTGCCCGTAGATGTTGATGTTACGGGTCATCATGCCGCCGTACAGGCCGTAGCTCAAGCTGGCCTCCCAGTTGTAGGAGCCGTGGTCTGTCTCGAAGATGAACACATCTGCGTCAGCGCCGGCGTCCACATTGGTGGGAACGGTGGAGCCATCCAGGTTCTGGTTACCGGTGAGGTGAATGACGAAGTTGTCCTCACCGTTCTCATCTACATTGTACCAGTAGCCGTACACATAGGAGACGCCGCTGCCCACAGAGGTGTCCGGGCCGGAGAGGGAGCCGTACATGGAGCCGTCCTTGCAGAGGTACATATCCAGGCAGGCCGGATCTACGATGGTGCCGAAGCCCTCGGTGTACTGGCCTTCGAAGAAGTACACCACTTCGCCGTTGGCCTCCTTGGCCACCCAGGCCTCTCTGGGAATGGCACCCAGTTCTTCGATGGACATATTGGCAAAGGTGTTGTCCCCAATGGCCATGGTGAGGTTTTCCGTCTCGCCGCCGGTACCGCTGCCGCCCGCGCCGCCAGGCAGGCCGGCGGGGGAGCGGACCAGGAAGAATACCACCAGGGAGGCCACGGCCACCAGAGCCACAGCGCCTGCGGGAGCGGCGATGCTCTTCTTGGCAGGCTCATCCTGATCCTTGGTCTGCTTGCAGAAGCAGGCGATCACAGTGAGCAGGCAGACCACAAAGGTAGCTGCCATGTAGAACACGCAGAGACCGGCATTGCCGCCTGCGAAGGTCACCTTGTTGATGATGTCGGCGAACACGAAGTACAGCTGCACAACCACCATCCGCAGGGCGATGGAGTAGATCAAGACTTCAATGAGAGGGGCAAAGCGCACAGGAATCAGGAAGAAGATGAGTCCTGCTACGGCACCCAGCAGAAGGACGAAACCGGGGGCGCTGTCTGCGTGGCCCAGAGGTGCGGCCTCAGCCTGTGTATTCAGAAAGACAACGGCGGTGATGAGGGCCAGAACGGCTGCAATCAGGCAGAGCCAACTGCCCAGACTCTTGTTTTTCATTCGTTCCACCTCCATTAGTTGGCCCCGGCGGGCTTTTTCTTGCCCTTGGGACTGGCGTAGGTGTTGACTACGAACAGGACTACGGACGCTGCGGCCAGAACGCAGACCACTACGTCTACCGCGATGAGGGTGGTCTTCCACCAGGGCATGCTGTCGTCTACCACGATCTCTTCACCGGAGGCATTGCCCATGGAGGACTTCAGCATGATGTAGTACAGGTAGCGGTTGGAGTCCAGAACCTTCTGCACCAGGTCGCCGTCATCGGTGTTGTTGATGAGCTGTTCGATCTCGTTGGGACGGGCGGTGTCCAGGCAGAAGATGTTGTTGCCGGCCATCAGCATCTCCGGGGCAGTGGAGTACTCAGAGGCGGTGAGAGCGTCATCGATGATGTAGCCGCCGTAGTTCCACTCATCGCGGAGAACGTGCTGGATGCCCTGGTCGGCAGCGGCGTACATGACGCCGATGCGGTTGTATGCGGTCATGACGCCAAGGCACTCGCCGCCCTGGGCCAGAGCGCCCTCGAAGGCGCGGATGTAGATCTCACGGATGGCCTGCTCGTTGGCGAAGGTGGAGATGCCCTGGCGGCCGGCCTCCTGCTCGTTGAGGAAGAAGTGCTTCAGGGTGCCGATGAGGCCCTTGGTGCGCATGCCGGAGGTGACGTTCCGGGCGGCGTAGTAGCTCAGCATGCCGTCTTCGGAGAAGTACTCAGAGGTACGGCCGGAGTAGGGGGAGCGGAGGGTGTCGCAGCCAGGGGCGTAGGCGATGGGGATGGAGGCATAGAGGGCGTCCTCGCCGTACATCTGGCCGAAGCGATACTGAAGCTCGTGGTTCCAGGAGGCGCCCACGATGGGAAGGGTGGCCCAGCCGGTGCAGTTGCGGCGGTCTCCGTACTTGAATTGGCCGTTCATACCCTCGGGGCCGTCCACGATGGTGCAGCCGGGCTTGTTTACTGCCTTTACAGCCTTGATACCCTTGGAGTCGCCCATGTTGATGAGCAGCTCGCTGAGGGTGAGCTGGGAGAGGAAGTCGTCCCACTTGGGATCATCGAATTCTACGTCCTTCATGTCGATGAAGTTGATCTTCTCGTCCAGGGTGACGCCCAGGTTGAAGTCCGAGAGCTTCTTGGCGGAGGCGGACTTCTGATAGGTCTGCATGTTCAGCCCGTCATAGAGCTTGTCGTTTACAGTGATGGTGTTGATGGGCTTGGGATAGGTGGTATCCCATGCGGTGCGGGAGAGATAGGTGATCTTCTCGTTGTCGTTCACCCAGTAGTTCAGGTCGGCGGCGTCAAAGGTGTTGGTCACGGTGACGCTGCTGTTGTAGCGGGACTGCTTGTACTTGGCGGTGTCCACATCGCTGTTGGGAGCGGTCCACTTCTGCACGGCGGCGGTGTTGCCGGTGACGGGATTGCCATCGTGGTCCACCAGTTTGCCGGAGACGGCATCGCCGCACTTTACCGCCAGCACGTTGTTCAGAGCCTCATGGGCGCCATTGCCCACTGCGAAGTAGTAGTCGCCGGCATCCAGAATGAAGCCCTTGGCGCCGTTGGGATCGTAGGAGGCCAGGAAGTAGCCGTCCACCTTGATCTCAACGGTCTCGGAGGCGCCGGCTGCCACGTCAACCTTGTCGTAGGCCAGAAGCTGAATGGCGGATTTCTCCACGCCGTTCTGCTTGTCGTAGTCGGTGAAGGGGGACTGGAAGTACAGCTCCACAACGGCCTTGCCGTCCATGGCGCCGGTGTTCTTCACAGTCACGGTGGCGGTGAAGGTGTCTGCTGCCTCGTCATAGTTCAGCTGATCCAGGCTGTACTCGTAGGTGGTGTAGGAGAGACCGAAGCCGAAGGGATAGCATACCTCTTCTGCGTAGTTCCAGCCTGCGGTAGAGGCCTTGGTACCTACGGTAGAATCGGCATTGCCCTGACCCAGTACGGTGTCCTCATAGCGGGTCTCATAGTAGCGATAGCCCACATACAGACCTTCGTTGTACACCACGAAGCTCTCGCCTGCGGTACGGGGTGCCTTGCCCGCATAGTCATAGGCGTGGAGACCGAAGTTCTCTGCGGAAGGAGCAGACAGGGTGTTGGCCGCAAAGGTGGCCTGAGTGCGGCCGGAGGGGTTCACCTCGCCGGTTACCACGCGGATAGCGCCGGGCATGCCGTAGAAGCCGGGGTTGCCCACCCAGAGGACGGCATCTACGTTGTACTCTTCCAGCCAGTTGAGCTCGATGGCGAACACGGAGTTCAGCAGCACCACGATCTTCTTGAACTGGCCGGAGGCGTTGATGGTCTCAAAGATGGCCTTCTCGTACTCATCCAGTTCCAGCATCCGGGCGCCCTTGGCATTTACCATGGCCAGGTCGTTGCCCTCAGTGGCGAACCGGGACAGAGTTACAAACGCCACATCGCCGTACTGGGCGAAGGAGCTCTTCACGTCGGCGGAGAAGACAGAGGGATCATACTCGCCCACGTTGGACACATCCCGTGTACCGGGGTTGGCGGCGGCGTAGGCGTCAATCAGGGTCTGGTTCACGTTGAAACCAGCGCCTTTCAGTGCGTCTACCGGTGTCTGCTGATACTCTTTGTTGGTGGAGGAGCCGCCGGCGGTACTGCGGAATACGGGATCCACGCTGCCCCGTCCGAAGGCGGTTACATTCCGCTCAGATTCGCTGAGGGGGAGTGCGTTGTTCTTGTTGTACAGCAGGACGCTGCCCTCTTCTTCTTCGCGCTCGCAGAAGTCGTAGGCAGCCTCGATGTACTTGGCGTAGCCGGCGTCATTCAGAGCGCCGTCCTCGGTGAATTCGGTACCGCCGAAGGTCGCGCCGCCGGAGTTGTCAATCCCCAGGGCGTGGTTGATCTCGCCTTCCTGCTGGAAGGCCACGGCGGTAGCGGTCAGTACCAGGTTGGCCAGAAGGACCAGGACACCGGCCAGGCCGAGCCAGCGCCGGGATTTTTTTGCGATGCCTTTTGCCATCAATGAGACCTCCTATAGTGATTTTCCAAAGATCCTCTCCTGCTCTCTCAGCAGACAGACTGTGCACCGCCTGCCAGCCAAAGTGCAGCTTGTACAGAGTGTTTTTGCGTTGTTCTGCCCGAAAAAGCAGGGTCCGCATGTAACATCTCCGTAACATTTGCGCAATTTATAAGACGGCGGGCAAAGTGTCAATGGGGATGGCATGATTTACAGCTTTTCTGGCACGCTTTACATGGAAAAAGCAGCCATCTTGCACACAAGATGGCTGCTTTTTCCAGAGCTGGATTGTCTAATTTGCACGAGAAATGTCGGTTTCCTGAGACTGGAGGGAGACGCAGGGAAAGGTCACCAGGAGACAGAAGACAGAGTCCTCTACGAAGCAATCTGCGGTGCCGCCATATTGCTCGGCGATGTTGCGGATGCTCTTCAGTCCATAGCCGTGGCTGGTGGGGTCCCGCTTGGTGGTTACAATCGCCCCGTCCTGGCGCACTGGTGCCGTGGGGGTATAGTTCTCGATGCGGATTACCGCCATGTCGTTTCGCCGCCGGATATCCAGGTCGATCACCTTTTTCTCCGGGTCGTCCACCTGAGAGAGGCACTCGATGGCGTTGTCTATGGCATTTCCCAGAAGGGAGTAGATGTGGTAGTGCTTCATGCCGGCAAGGCAAGTGCCGTCTGCCGAGCACACGAACTGGATCTGGGCATTCTGGCAGATGAGGGCCTTCTGGGTGAGGACGATGTCCAGAGCCTTGTTGTCTGTGAAGTAGCGGAGGTTCAGGGCGTTCATCTCGGCGTCCAGTTTGGTCCGCTCCTCGTCGTCCGCCCGGCTGTACTGCTGTTTCAGGTCGTGGTAGCGGATGTTGATCTTCTCCATGTCCTGT
>CANQII010000154.1 GCA_947623875.1 uncultured Oscillospiraceae bacterium | reverse complement strand
AGGCCCTCTTTTCCTCTGCCCCGGAAAGAATCGTAGGATAGGACCATAATTGAAAGTTGCTCAGTGACCGCTGTGATATTGAAGTTCTGTCCGTTGAGAAGCTCGTTTTTCGTGTAGACCTCCACCCGGCTGCCGAAATCCACGTCCAGCTTCTGGCGATACGGGTGTTTCGGGTCTTTCAATGCTTTGATCGTTTGGGTGAGGATGGCATCTGAGGGCACCAGCCACACAACAGCTTTGATCTTTGTTGCGGGCAAAGCATCAAAGATCGGCTTTACAGCGTTGCAGGCCAGGAATGTCTTGCCGCCGCCTGTAGGCACCTTGAAGCAGAGATTGGGTACACCTGGCAGGATGTCTTTGTACGTTCCAAGGCCCGGTGCAGACTTATCCGCCCAGAAATAGTAGAAGGCGCGGCCGCAGTTCTTGTACTCGTTTAACAGCTCCAGGTAAGCCTGAAGGTCCCCTATGACCTTCTTTTGGAACGCTTTTAGCTCCATTTCTCTGTCCTCCCTACAGCTTTTCGATATCCCTGGGGATCTTCTTGAAGGTGATTCCCATTCGCAGCAGCTGCTCTTCTGGTATCGTGCAGAGGTCCGCATAGATCACATAGCCCTCTGTCTTCTGTGTGATCGTTGCCAAAAACGCATAGTCCAGAGTTGTAGCCCGAGACGGCTCATATACAAAGTAATAGTCCGTGCTGTTGCTTCTGCCAAGGAAGTAGGGGTTCAGGCTTGCATATTCTCCCGAAGAAAAAGGCTCCTTGGTCTCCATGAACCATATGTACTCCTGGATCCTATCCACACTAACTTTAGGATTCAGATTCTCGCCAATGAAAAGTGGTTCTCCAAGATCGTAGAAGCTGAAATCCCCATCCGTACCCTCTACTGCACTTTTGCCTTCCCCATAGCCTTGAATCACACGTTTTACGCGCTCGGCTGTGATGCTGTCTGCGTAATCCATCATCTCAACGAGAATGAACTTGCGATGGCCACCGTCCTTCTTGTTCATGTTAAGAACAGCATGGGCAGTAGTGCCGGATCCCGCGAAAGAGTCCAATATCAGCGTATCCTGATCCCCAGCAATCTGCAGAATGCGTTCAATCAGGCGAGGCGGTTTCGGGGTATCAAAAACCATCCTGCCGCCAAATATTGCCTTCAGAGTTTTGGCTGCCTCGTCTGTGTGGCCAACATCTGAGTAGTTCCACAGGTTTGTAGGAGGTTGCCCACCTACGTCTTCAAGATAGGTTTTCCGGCGTATTCCACCCTGCCCATTTTTTGAAAAATAGAACAGTGGCCACTGTCCTCGATCAATTATTTTCTGTGCCTTGAGCCTAGCTTCCCCCAATGTCTCAGCAAGCACAATAGCCTGCACGCCTTGACGAACATTACTGTCTTCAACACCACAGATAACTGCTCTTTTATGGGTATCATTCAATTCTCTTAGTTCATATCGGCACCAGCGGCACATTATCTCTAACATTTGATCCTGTCCAAATGTCCAACAACGTCCAGCACTTGGATAGATCATTTCGCCAGTAATAGGATGTTGAATTGCATAGACCATGCCTTGGTGCGTTGAAGCGCCCGGTGCGAAAGCATCGCTTCCTTTCCAAGGCATCACATCGTTATCGGGATTTTTATAGCGAGCATTCATCTCCTCCGTCCTGGGAAGCCTATTAGGCTGCCAACCAGGTTGCTTGCTGTACACCAGCAAATGTTCTACTTCATTTACTATACCCTTGGAATCATTGCGGGTAGAGTACGTCCTCTGCCAGGAGATGTTGGACACAAAGCAGTTCGCACCGAAGATCTCGTCACAGATCGACTTCAGATTCGCATACTCCGTGTCATCAATACTGATGAAAATTGCACCATCCTCTGCCAGAAGCTTTTGAAGGAGTTTCAGCCTGGGATACATCATGCACAGCCACTTATCGTGGCGAGTGAGGTCCTCGCCTTCTTTGCCGACAACTTCGCCAAGCCACTTTTTCATTTTCGGATCGTTAACATTGTCATTATAGACCCAGCCCTCATTGCCCGTGTTGTATGGCGGATCGATATAGATGCACTTGACTCGTCCCTCATACTGCAGCAATAGTGCCTTTAGCGCCTCCAGGTTGTCTCCCCGGATGACCATGTTCTCACTACCGTTGTTTTCTTCGTGCTGGCCCTGCTCATCAAAGCTGTACCGGCGTTCCAACACACGATAGGGTACCTGTTGGTGGTGGTTGATCACCTTATCTTTTCCAATCCAGTCCAGTGTTGGCATAGTGCACTCTCCTCAATCTGTGAAAATCCGCTGCAAATTGCAGCGCATTACAACCGCCTATCTGCCTTTACAGCAAGTTATGATATCTCATTTTCAAGTCCATTTCAACACTATTTTTCAGAGAGGTGCTGCTCAAAAGCAACACCTCTCTGAAAACTTGCACTATTCAGATCTCAGGCCACCATTCCTCGGATCCGGAAAGGAATATTTCCTAAGCACTCTGCCAAACAGCCCGCACACCGCTACACTCAAAAGTGCCAGAATCAGCATCACCATGGCAGCACCAGCCCCCTTCCCTGCCCCAAACAGCCGCACCAGCATCCCATTGGGATTGGCCCGCACCATCCACGGCTCACACACCTGATCCACCAGGAAGCCGCCGGTGAGCGTACCGATGGGGATGGTGAAGAACTGCATGGTGTTCCGACAGGCATAGACACGTCCCTGCATCTCCGGGGGTATGGTGCTCCGGAGAATCACGTCCAGGTTGGCGTTCATGATGGGCACCACAGACCACCCAAGGATCTGGGCGATACACCACACCGCCGGCGTTCTGGCAAAGGCCAGGATCAGGTTTTCTACACCCAGGGAGAACAGCATGGTGAGCCAGATCACCCGGATCCGGTTCTTCGGCGCAGGCAAGATCGTGGTCACAAGGCTTCCAGCCAGCGTTGCCACCCCGGCACACAGGGTAACCACGCCCAGCACCGCTCTTCCGCCGTTGGCCCGGGAGAGTACGTAAGGCGGCAAAACGGCGTCAAAGGCAGAGGCCACAAAGTTCACCCCGGCGAGGAAGAGAATCAGCCAGAGAATCAAACCGTGGTCCCGGAGATAGGCCAAGCCCGCCTTTGCACTGGACAGCACGCTCTCGCGGGTATCGTTCTCTCCCTGTCTCTCAACAGGTGGCACCTGCACAAAACACGCCAGACCGATGAAGGCCGCCAAAAAGGTACCCAGATCCACCGCAATCACCCCGCCCATGCCCAGAGCGGCATATAGCGCAGTGGCGATCACCGGGTGCAGAATGGTGATCAGCGCATTGGAAAAGGACTTCAGTCCGCTGGCCCGCTGATACTGCGTTTTGGGGGTGATGAGGGTCAGAGTTACCTCACTGGCGGGCTGCTGTACCGTGTTCATGAGACCACTCACCGCATTCAGGCAGTACATATGCACCGGCATCAGAGCATTGGCTCCGAGCAGCAGCAGAACTACCACAGAGCAGCATGCTGCCAGGGTGTCGCAGACCAGCATGGTTTTCTTCTTGTCCCACCGGTCTGAGAGGGCTCCGGCAAAGATGCTCATCAGCACATATGGGGTATACGAGCAGATGGAGAGCAGCGCCGTCTGCAATGCGGACCCAGTGGTCTCGTAGAGCCAGAGGGTCAGGGCAAAAGAAGTCATGGTGCTGCCCAGTTGGGAAAGTGCCTGGGTAGACCAGAGGATCAGAAAGGGCTTCATGCCCTTGTTGGTATGTTTCATGGTAGACTTTGCTCCTTTGATTGTTGTGATCAACCTTGCAAAGTCTGAGGATTATGGGCTATCTCAGCCTTATCGCTCCATGCAGTATCCTCAAACCTTGCATGGAGCCGAGGCAATCGCGAGAAACATCAGTGTCCCCTCGAACATTGATGGCACCTCCCTTTCCTGTCTACTTGTATCGGACTGCCGGATAGCAGCCCACCTTATCCGTTGTCCTCCTGGCGGTACAGGTACCTACAGATGGGCTGCACAGACCCCTGGTAAGGTCCCGGTCCCTCCTTCTCCAAGAGAAAACCGCAGCGCTCCATCACCTTGCGGGAGGCCTGGTTGTCTGCAAGACAGATGCCTGCGATCTCGGAGAGACCCAGCGCAGGCAGGATCTCCGGGAGAAATGCCTGCACCGCCTCTGTGGCATAACCATGGCTGCGGTACGCCTCCCCGATGTGATATCCGATCTCCCACTGGTCTGTGTCCTCCAAGGGGACCGCCTGCACATAGCCGATGTAGGTGCCATCCAGCAGCTGTACCGCAAGCACCTGCGGTCCGTGACCGCTCATCCGGCAGATCATGAGGAAAGCGATGGTCTCCGTGGCCGCCTCCGGCGTCTCGAAGACCTCGTCCGGTGTGAAGCGGCGGGTTTCCTGATCCAGGGAGTTGCGTGAGATGTCCTCTGCCATATTGAGGCGCAGTTCGGTGATCTGGAGCCGTTTTGTCTCGATTTTCATGGATTCAGCCTCCATCAGGGCAGAAAGCATGCCCTTTCGGTCTCGTTTGGCAGAGTATACACTGTCCCGGGTGAGATTGCAACCTGCCGTACAGTCTCATTTTGAGCCCTCCTACAGTCCCTTTCCTGCCTTTCCTGCCGCCTGCAGAAGATGGAATTTGAACTTGCAGTACGCGCTGTGGAGGAGTAGAATGCAGTATCATTGAGGAGAGGGGCGATGGTTCATGGGTGTACCGGCAGAGATTCGCGGCGTGCCGCGGCCGAAGAACACCGTAGTGGTAGACACCGGCAGCAAGGGCGACAAGCGATATGCGGTGCGGGAGAGAGCCGGAACAAAGTACATCCCAGGCGGCAACCCCCAACCCATCAGCGGCAAGGTGATCGGGTACATCGTAGACGGCAAGTACTGCCCAAGAGAGGAACCGGTTGTGGAAAGGGCGGAGACAGAACCGCAACAATCCCCGCAGCCCCAGTATCTGTCCTACGGGGTCCCCGCCCTGCTGCAGCCACTGTCCCAGGATCTGCTGGCACAGCTCACCGCCGTGTATGGGTTGGTTGACGCAGAGAGCATCCTAGCTTTCGCATCCCTGGAAGTGATGCTGGAGAGCATCTCTGTGCTGTATCAGTCTAGCGACTTCGAAGAGATCCTGCAGTCGGAGTACGAAGAGTCCTTCTTATGCGTCTTCTATCCCAATGCAAAACTGTCTCCACGGTATATAGCAAACCTGCACAAGCGGATTCACACAGACACCCGCAGCAGGCATGTCTGGAATGCAGTTCGTCTGAACACGGTGAAAGAGTGGGAGCACCTTGTAATCAGCAAGGGATATTACACCGTTCGCTCGCCCGAGCACCCAAGTGATCCAGGCTCGATTCGGGTCCAGGACATCACGGTCTTGTACGCCTATTGCCTGGAGCGGTTGGAGCCGATTTGCTTCCAGATCTTCCCAGGAGAAGTGGCAACAGACGCCGCATACCGCTCCTTCCTTCTGGGCAACGACATCCGGAAGGGCATTCTCCTCACGGATCTAGACTTCCCCACAGACAACATCCAGGACCTGCTGCAAGATCGGCCGGATCTGCACGTCATCTACGAACTTCCAGACGAAGACCCGCGGATTTCCACTATCCAGATTCCGGGCGAGCAAGATCCGGCGCTGACGCGCAATCCGGACATTCACTACAGCAAGAGCGAACTGCCAGGTGGCCGTTTTCTCTACATATATCAAGACCTCTCCGAGGACGAGGAAGAGGAACCCTCCGCTTTCTTCGGATTCTGGACCACATCAGAGGATGATGAGGAAGACAGAACAAAGCCGCCCTTAGTGATCGAGAGCGATCTGGATGTTACGCCGGACGAGCTCTACGACAAGCTATTGAGCAGGCTGAGCATGACATGGAAACTGCAGTACCACAACACACGCGAATGTGTGGCAGCTACACAGTCTTTGATGCGTCCGTATCACTCTGGATCCACCTTTGTGGACTTTCTCGCCTCCATTCTCAAGGGCAGGGTCTGGCAAAAAGCCGCCGCTGTGAAATCGCTGCAGGACTACTCCTATTCCGGCATCATCAGCAAGCTCAATCTCGCATACCGCCAGGCTGATGCCCCGCCTCCCACCGGCCGGGACGACACGTACTGGGATTGGGGAGCGGCCTACAGATACGATATTCTGGAGAAGCTCGGCATCATCCCCAAGCAGAAGCGCAAACGAAGCCAGCCGTCCAACATCGAGGATTCTGAGTAAACCGCACCAAAACGCACCCGATACGCGGCGATGGGCTGCTGCCTGCCTCGCCGTCTCATCTCCGGCTCTTGCCCTCTGCACAAATGGGCTGCTCCAGCAGAAAATGGATTTGCCCTTGCAGTCTTGGCTGCCGGGGAGTAGAATGCGGAATCATCGGAGAGAGGGGCGATGGTACATGGGTGTACCGGCAGAGATTCGCGGCGTGCCGCGGCCGAAGAACACCGTGGTGGTGGACACCGGCAGCAAGGGCAGCAAACGATATGCGGTGCGGGAGAGAGCCGGGACAAAGTACATACCGGGCAGAAATCCCCAGCCCAGCAATGGAAAAATCATCGGGTACATCATAGACGGCAAGTACTGCACGAGAGAGGATCTGAAGAAGGCCAAAGAGCCTCAATATCTGTCTTACGGCTTCGCCGCACTGCTCCAGCCTCTGTCTCAGGACCTGCTGGAGCAGCTCACCGCCGCATATGGCCCGGAGGACGCCGAGAGCATCCTGGCTTTCGCATCCCTGGAACTGATGCACGATCATGTCTCCGAAATACGGGGGCTGCCATACTTCCTGTCCGTGCTGCAGCAGTACTATGAAAGCTCGTACTTCCGGGTCTACTACCCCAAGGCCAGGCTTTCTGAGGGGGACATCTCCCGCCTTTTCGGCCAGATCAGCACCGGCAGACACGCCTGGAACACCATCCGTCTGGGTACTGTAGAGGAAGAAGAGCATGTCATCGTCAGCAAGGCGTACTGCACGGTTCGCTCTTCCCGGGAACCGGACGATCAATATTCCATCCCGATCATGGATATCACGGTCCTGTATGCCTATTGTTTGGAGCGGGAAGAGCCTCTCTGCCTGCAGATCTTTCCCGGTGAAGAGCCCAGCGAATCCGCATACCGCACCTTTCTTCTGGACAGCGGCATCCAGAAGGGCGTTCTTCTGGCGGATTTGGGCCTCCCCTATACAAAGATCAAGGACCTTCTGAAGGACCGTCCGGATCTTCACTTCATTCTCCCGCTGAAGCGCAGCGACACCCGGGTCTCCTCCCACCACATGCTGGACTTTCAGGACCAGGTTCTGGACCAGGATCCGGAGGTACAGTACCTTATGCAGAACATCCGAGGCGGGCGGACCCTCTACGCATACCACGACGTCTCTCTGGACAGTTC
>CANQII010000153.1 GCA_947623875.1 uncultured Oscillospiraceae bacterium | reverse complement strand
GCGCAGAACCCCCTGGTTGCCGCCCGAAAGGGTTCGGGCAAACAACGGTTATCGGAAGGGGAGACCTTCCAGACCAAAGTGAGGAGACGATATGGATAACGATGATATTTTCATCAGAGTGAATCGGGAGTACTTTCGCCTGACCGGCTCTGAAAAGCGAATCGCGGATTTTATCATGCTGCGCCAGCAGAATTGTCAGTATCTGTCCATCTCCGAAATGGCAGAGCAGGCGGGTGTGGCGGAGGCTACGGTCTCCCGCTTCAGCCGGCGTCTGGGCTATGCCGGATACAATGCCATGAAGCTCTCCATTGCCAGTTCTCTGGCCGGCCGCCCGGCCATGGGTGAGGAGTATCCAGACGGAACAGACCGCAGTATCATGATCTCCAGTGAGAAACTGGCTGCGATTCACACAGACACCATCAACCAGACCCGCCATCTGGTGCGGCCGGATGTGATTCGGCGGACAGCAGATGTTCTCATCTCCGCCAAGCGGATCCTCTGCATGGGGCAGGGGGTGTCCATGGTAATGGCTGAAGAGATGGCGGATCTCTTTTCCACGGTGCTGCCCAACCTGTTCGCCGTGAAAGACAGCCATCACCAGGCGATGCGGGCCGCC
Organism: uncultured Oscillospiraceae bacterium; assembly: GCA_947623875.1. Lineage (GTDB taxonomy): Bacteria > Bacillota > Clostridia > Oscillospirales > Oscillospiraceae > Enterenecus. Next base: position 6,883 of record CANQII010000153.1, on the reverse strand, counting down.
ACCCTGGGAGAGGGGGATGCGGTGTTCTACTTCTCCCACTCCGGCAACAACCCGGACCTGTTGGACGTCCTTCGGGTGGTGCGGGAGCGGGGTGCCCGCAGCATCATCATGACCCGTTTTCCCAACTCTGTGGGCGCCGCCCATGCGGATATCGTTTTGGAGTGTGGCTCCCGGGAGAGCCCCATGCAGCAGGGGTCTGTGTCCGCCCGGATGGCACAGCTCTATCTGCTGGATGTGCTGTATGCTGAGATCTGCCGGCGGGAGGCCCCTGGCCTGGAGATCCGCCGGAAGTTGGTGGGGGAGGCCCTGGCGGCCAAACACATGTGGCGGAACAGTGCGCTGGACAACAAGGGAATAGCAGTAAACTGAGGGGAGGATTCCTATGCGAATTTTGCGAACAGAAGACTATCAATCCATGAGCGAACAGGCGGCGGCGCTGCTGGCGGCCCAGGTGATCACCAAGCCGGACAGCGTGCTGGGACTGGCCACCGGTGCTACGGCAGTGGGGGCGTACTGGAAACTCTGTGAGTGGCAGCGCAGCGGGAGGCTGTCTCTCGCCCAGGCCCGTACGGTGAACACGGACGAGTATCTGAACCTGCTCGCCAGCCATGAGCAGTCCCACAAGCGCTTCATGGAGAACTACCTTCTGGAGAAAGTGAACATTCCCCAGGAGAATCAGGCAGCCCTGGACGGCATGGCCAGGAATATCCAGGAGGAGTGCCGCCGCTACGACCGCCTTCTCGCAGACCTGGGCGGCATGGACATCGTTCTTTTGGGCCTCGGCAGAAACGGCCACATCGCCTTCAATGAGCCGGGGAACGCCTTCCTGCTGCCCACCCATGCGGTGGATCTCTCGGAGAGCACCATCCAGGCCAACACCAGACTCTTTAACTCCCGAGACCTGGTACCCCGCCGGGCCATCACCGTGGGCATCGCCGGACTCATGGCGGCAAAGCGCGTGGTAGTGGCGGTGAGCGGTGCGGAGAAGGCGGACACTGTGGCAAGGGCCTTCGCTGGTCCCGTCACCCCGGAAGTGCCGGCCTCTATCCTGCAGCTGCACCCGGACATGGTGCTGGTGGCAGATCAGGCGGCCCTATCCTGCATGCCCCGATAAGAGAATCAGGAAGACCGCCATCGGCTGAGCCGGTGGCGGTCTTTTGAACGGTTTGGAGGATGTGCTCAGAGAACCCGCTTGGCGAAGAGGTCTGCCACTACCGTGCAGCAGAAGTTGCCGATCTCCACCCGGTCCTCTGTCTCCGGGCAGATGGGGGTCAACTCCACGGCGGCGCAGAGCCGGTTCACCATTTTGCAGGAGATGATGGCGGCCTCATGGGCGTTGTGCCGGGTCTTGTCCATCTCTTGTACGGTGTTCCGATAGATCTCCGGGTTGCTCTCCAGCGGGACCAAGCGGTAGATCTCCAGGGCGTCCACCGTCTCCACATAGCGGAGAAAGGCTTTCAGGGCGCTGGGGATGATGTCCAGGATGTCATCGCAGTCCGGCTCATCCCCATAGACGGTTTTGGCGGCTTTGCAAAGGGCTTCAAATTGCTCTTTCAAGGGAACATGCTCCTTTCAATGACGAATGGCATACGGCTTACCGCATTTTAGCAGATTCCTGATCCCAGTGCAAGAGAGGGAGAGCGGCTGCAGGCAACTGTGTCCAAGAAAGTTGGAAAAACTCTTTCAGAAATTTCGAAAAAAGGCTGGACAAACGGCGGCAAACCGTCTATACTGTGTCTCACAGCGGAGGGCTGGAAGTTGAACTGCTACGGATTGGATACCACAGGTGTGGTATACCCTTCTGCAGCAGTTTTTTGCTGTCCATTTTCGAAAGGCAGGTTTTTGCAATGATCCCTTCCACTGTTTCCGCTGTCCCCACCGTCATCTCCGCCCAGGACCGGGCCCGGCAGATCCAGAAGGAGCTGGCCCTGCTGAAGAAGGCCGCTGCCATTCTGCAGGCCGAGTTCGGCGCCAACCCCCTGGAGCCCCGGGAGATGGGCTACGCCCTCACCAAGGGCGTGAAGGAGCTCAGCCGGGAGCTGGCCGCCTCCGGTTTCGGCCCCGAGGCCCGGTACAACCCCTTCTGGGCAGATTGCCGCCGCCGCTAGGCGGCAGAACAAATCCAGCGCATGGGATGCCGTCCGGTATCCCATGCGCTGGATTCTTTTCTGTGTTGGCATACCTCACAGCGCCAGTGCAGATGCCCGCCTCTGATAGAGGCTGTTGTATGCGTCCTGGGTCCAGATCGGCAGACTCTCCCTGAGCTGCTCCTGCCGGGCCTCGGACTGCAGAAGCTTGGAGACGAAGGGGGCATACCGGGTGCCCTCGCCCTGGAGAATGGTGTTCACCGCCTCCTGGAAGGGGATCACCGGACGGTACCGGCTGGCCGCCTCTTCCGTGACGTCTACCAGCGTGTCTGCCGCCGCTACGATGGAGATGATAGACCGATACGGGGAGTCCTTGATGCGGAAATCCAGGGGATAGCCGCCTTTGCCGTTGTACCAGCAGTGATGGCCGTTGGCGGTGTCTGCAAAGGGGGCTGTGCTGGGACAGTGTTCCAGAAGACGGCTGCCGCACACGGGGTGCAGCTGCAGCAGGGCCTCTTCCTCCTCCAGAAGCCCCCGGCAGGAGAGGCTCTCCATGGCAAGGAACTGGAGAATGCCGGTGTCGCTGAGATGGCCGGCTTTTTTGGCATATTCCAGGATCTCGCTCCTCCGCCAGATCACGTCCTCCACCTTGCGGCAGCCGGGAAAGGACATCAGCTGCTCTGGGCAGTCCTCAATGGCCCAGTCTGTCAGCTGCCGGGCAAACTGGCCGGAGAGGTAGCTGCGGATATACAGCGCCGGCTGCCGTGCGGCCAGGATATACTGGATGAGGTCGTAGAAGGTCATGTTGCCGGGGTACTCCTCATAGGCGTAGAGGAACTGCCGGAGGTAGAACATCAGCACATCGTTGGTCTTCTGCTGAGGTACCCGGTTGATCCAGACACACATGCGGCGGGTCATGAGAGACAGCGTGTGGATGGCGTTCTGCTTCTGCCGGGGATCGGTGAGCTCCAGAGAGTACCGGGCGTACAGGGCCGGTGCGCTGATGTGGCAGAAGATGCTGTTGTCGCTGAAGTCCGTGTCGCCGCACATGGTAGAGAGGGCATAGAGGTGCTCCAGAAATTCCTGCAGCAACATGGCGCCGCAGTGGTACTTTGCGGCGTTGAGGGAGTACTGCCACCGAGGTTCCAATGGTACGCCCCGCTCCCGCATGGCTTTCAGCTGACGGGCCTGAACGATCTGAGCGGACTCCAACACCTGGGCGAAGGCGTCCGGGCCGGCTTGTCCGGAGCGGAGATAGCTGAGCAACGTGGTGCGCTCCTGGTGGCTCTTGTAGATATAGAGGTCCCAGGGGAGACTGGGGGTCTTGGCCTGGACATCCGGATCGCTGAGAACGCGGAGGGACCGGTCTATCACTGCCAGCTTTGTCTCTGCGCTCTCCGTGTCCCCGCTGTCATAGGTCAGGGCGATGTTGCCCATACTGCGGTGGATATAGCCCCGGATCTCCGGGTCCGTGATGCTGTCGTAGGCGGTGTCGTAGTAGGAGGCGCACTCGGCAAAGTACATCCGGGTTCTGGCTCGGAAGAGCCGGATGGGCAGGGGGGCCAGATTGTTCTCCATCCGGTACAGGGCCATGCCCAGGCTGTACAACTCCCGGATCAGCATGTCCCGGTCTCCTTTGCGCCGGGCGTAGTTCATGAGAGCCCGATGGATCGCATGGGCCAGGGCGGGGTCTGTCTGTTTGGAACCATCCATCAGGGCGTTTGCAAAGGCCTGGAGGGAGGCGATCTCCTCCGGCAGGGCGGTGAGAATGTTGTCCAGCACTGGGAAGAGATGCTCCCGCAGCAACTGGGTGCCCCGGCGGACAGACCGCTCTGCCGCCTGATTGGCAGCGCGAATCGCCGCAGTGAAGGCCTCCTGATCTCCGGGATCTGCCTGAGGTGCGGTATTCGCCGTCCCGTGGAGCAGTTCCAGATATTCCTCTTGATAGGGTTTCATTCCGGCGCCTCCTCACTTGCTCTGGCGGCTGGAGCCGAGAAAACGCTCCAGCACCTCTTCCAACTGGGTGAGGCTTACCGGTTTGGGGACGTGGGCGTTCATGCCGGCCCGCTCGCAGGACCGGATGTCTTCCACAAAGGCGTTGGCGCTCATGGCCACAATGGGAATCGTCTTGGCATCCTCTCTGGGGAGAGCGCGGATGGCGCGAGTGGCCTCGTAGCCGTTCATCTCCGGCATCTGGATGTCCATGAAGATGAGATCGAAGGTGCCCGACGGCTCTGCGGTAAAGCGGTCCAGCGCCTCCTTGCCGTTGTCTGCGCACACGGTCTCCGCTCCCAGCATCTCGATGAGTTCCACTGCGATCTCCTGGTTGAGCTCGTTATCCTCTGCCAGCAACACCTTGTGGCCGGAAAAGCTCTCCTCGCCGGCGCCAGTCTGTTTCTTGCGGGCCTTCCTGGAGGGGACATACTCCAGCAGCATATCCCCCAGTTTGCTCCGGAAGAGGGGCTTGGGGATAAAGCCGCTGATGCCGTTCTTCCGCATGTCATCCTGGTTCATAGTCCACTCGTAGGTGCTCATGAGGAGGATGGGGATGTTGCTGTCCAGAATGGTGCGCAGCTCTTTGCAGGCCTGGACCCCGTCTATGGCGGGCAGATGCCAGTTCAGCAGCACGGCGAAGTACTCCTGCCCCTGCAGCTTGGACTGGGCGGCCTTGTCCATGGCACTCCAGGCATCGCTGCAGAGGTCCGCCTCCATGCCCAGATCCGTAAGGATCTCCCGGAGGTTTTTTCGGGAGGTCTCATCTGCGTCTGCAGCCAGAACCCGGCGGCCCCGCAGCTCCTCCAGTTCCTTATCCTCCTGGAGCAGCAGCTCCAGGGGGATGGTGACGGTAAAGGTGGTGCCCACCCCTTCTTCGCTCTGCACGGCGATCTCGCCGTTCATCATGGAGACCAGGCTGTGGGTGATGGTCATACCAAGGCCGGTGCCCTCGATGCGCTCGGTGCCGTCTGCCCGCTCGAAGGGGAGGAAGATCTTCTTCAGAAATGCCGGCTTCATGCCGATGCCGGTGTCCTGGATCTCAAACTCGTAATAGGCGTAGCTCTTCTCTGCCTTGCTCATCTGCTGGGTCTCCCGGACCCGCATGGTGATGGTGCCCTCTTCCGGGGTGAACTTCACTGCGTTGCCAAGGATGTTGATGAGGATCTGCTGCAGACGAAGGGCATCGCCCCGGACCCGCTCGTGGCTGATGCCGGAGAAGTCCAGTTCCAGCTGCAGGTTTTTCTTCTCCGCCTGGGGCCGTAGCATGGCCATGAGATCGTGGATAAAGTCTGCCATCACGATGTCCACCGGGGTGAGTGTCATGCGACCGCTCTCGATCCGGGATACATCCAGCACATCGTTCACCAGGTTCAGAAGGTGCTTGGAACTGAGACTGATCTTGTCCAGGCAGTCCTTTACCCGCTCGATGTCGTCTGCGTGGGCCTGGGCGATGGTGGTCATGCCGATGATGGCGTTCAGCGGGGTGCGGATGTCGTGGGACATGTTGGCGAGAAAGCTGCTCTTGGCGGCGGAGGCGGCGTTGGCGGAGTCCAATGCGCTGCGCAGCGCTGTGTCGGCGGCATCGATCTTCGCCTGCTGGCGCTGGAACTGCTCTGTCTCATCCCGGACCAACAGGATGCAGAATCCCCGAGGATCCGGTGCGATACGGGCTGCCCAGTGGCGGCCGTCCAAATCCCCCTGCCAGGCGATGTTCTCCCCAGAGGACATGGCCTGGTCCAAGACATCTGTCATGGCGGAGAGCAGGTCGTTCACCCGATCTGAGAGCTTCCCACGGGCAGCGGGATTGCAGTATGATGCCTCCCAGACACCGCTGTCCCGTACGGCTACGAGGGTGGGTACGGGGAGCAAATCGTAGCCGGCTTGAATTGTCTGCAGAATTCCATCCATGTGGAGTTCCTCCTTCTCCTGCGCCGGCAACCCACCAGTCTGCCAGCCCAAACATCGCGGTTTTCAGCGATGCCGTTTTCACTGTAAAGAATGCCAAAATCCACTGTGTAGAATACCATTTTGAGGTGCTTTTTTCAAGGCGGCGAGCCCAGAGAGGCTTGTCGTTTTCCCCGGAGAACTTGCCGATTTAACAAAGACGGCTTGGAGACAGGTTCGGACTCTGTGAAAACAACGGTTTTTCCTTGAAATGCGACAGCCTCGGCGGAAATTGCCTGAACCCAGGGGACGGCTTTCTGAGCAGCGTGAATGGGGAGGGACTCCGGTATTAAAAAGAGCACACAGTGCATCAGGCGAGGAGCCTGATGCACTGTGTGGAGGGTATGGTTGGATTTGCTGCAGCCTGGTGGCGCTTCAGCGGGACTCGTCCAGGTAGGTGGACATCAGGTCTGCGATGTGGCAGAGCAGTGCCAGGGGGAACTGCTCCATGGCCTGCCCCACGGTGCGGGAACCCGCCCGGAAGTCGTTGTCCGTGAAGCCCATGTGCCAGCGGATGGCCATGGCCTCTTCCCGGGAGAGCTTCATGAAGCCGGAGATGATGTACACAGACTTCTCTCCGTGGCCGTACGGTAGCCGGTCATCCACGGTGTAGAAAGGGACTTGCTCCCACACGCCCTGGTCGTTCTTGCGGTTTCGCATCTCGGTTTTATAGGTGTTGGCCTTGCACACGTCGTGCAGCAGACCGCAGATGGCCACGGTCTCCAGCTGCTCCCGGGTGAGGGCAGCGCCGTGGGTGATCTCCGCCTGGTAGAGAGCCCGCAGACGGAGAAAGACGTTGATGCTGTGACGGCAGAGACCGCCTTCCACCGCCAGGTGATAGCGGGTGCTGGCTGGGG
>CANQII010000152.1 GCA_947623875.1 uncultured Oscillospiraceae bacterium | reverse complement strand
TGGGTGTGCAGGGTCTCGTACTGCGCCACGATGTAGTGAGACAGGATATCGCTCTGCTGCACCAGGGCGTCATAGACGTTTCCCGGGTCTTTGCCCAGCCGTTCTGCCACGCTCTCCACACAGAAAATCACAAACTCCAGCACATCCCGGTCTACGATGGTGACTTTCGCATCCATCCGACTCTCTCCCCCGTCTCTCATGGTATTAACATTTTTAATTTACGAGCATCTCTATTATACCACATTCCTCCTTGTCTCTGCAAGCGTCAGATAAAGAGCTGGTGCGGCAGCAATACAGGCTGCCGGAAAGCAAAATGATCGTCTCTGCGGGCCTGTCTCATTCCGATTGGAGGTTCAGTCAGAAGGGGCGTTCTGCTGGAATTTCGGACACTTGACCGATTTTGTCCAAAGATTTTCCAATTTTCGGCATTGAAAAAGGCGGTTTTCTCTGTTAAACTCCTGTCCGAGAACGGAGGGGAGACGTCTATGGCAGACAGCATCATCACAAAGCAGGCACTGGCAGCATCGCTGAAGGACCTGATGCGGGAGGTTCCCTTCGAGAAGATCAACGTGGCCCAGATCTGTGAGCGGTGCGGCATGAACCGCAAGAGCTTCTACTACCACTTTCGGGACAAGTTCGACCTGGTCAACTGGATTTTCGACACCGAGTTCATCGCCTTGGCCACACAGGATTCCGCCTCGGAGTCCGCCGTGGTGCGCTGGGCTTTCGTGGAACAGGTCTGCCAGTATTTCTACAACAACCGCCACTTCTACCGCAAGGCCTTTCAGATCACCGGCCAGAACTCCTTCTCAGAGCACTTCACGGAGTACATCGGCCTCACATTGCGGGACCGGCTGTCCCATATCCTGGGGGACGATCCTGCGGATGCCTTCGCCATAGACTTCTACACGGACGCCATTCTCTGCGCCATCAAGCGGTGGCTGCTGGACAAGCACTGCATGCCGCCGGAGGAGTTCGTCTCCCGGATCAAGCGGCTGGTGGAGAGCGGCGCCAGGATCATCTATCAGGGGCTGGAGTCCGAAAAAGAGGGCCGAGACAGCCCGCCTCAGTCCTCGCCACAAACTCCATAGACCACTTTGCCCTCCGGCAGCGGATCGCTGCCGGAGGGCCTTTCTGTCTCTGTACAACTATGCGCTCTCTTCCGATACCTTGCCGGAACTGGCCAGATGCAGCATCCCGGTGAGACCCACGGTAAAGAGAGAAGCCCCGGGGAAGAGCACGCCGCCGTCCCGGTCCAGCAGATGCCCCTCTGAATCGAAGCCCGCAAGGGTCGTACCGCCTCCGATCACCTGTTGGATGCTGGCGCCGTCCCACTCCAGTTCCAGGGGAATCGTCCGATACAGTGCCTCCCGCCGGGCCCGGTCCACCGTCTGCCGGGTCTGGAGCCGAACTGCCTCATGGCAGTCCGCCTGGGGCACCAGGATGGTGAACACAGGCTTTCCCTGCTCTGCATCCAGGAACAGGTCTCCGCTGCGGATGGCAGGCAGGTCCTGCTCTCCGTATGAATACCAGGTACAGTATGGAACTCTGGCATACCGGAGCTCCGCGTCACCCTCTTCCCGTTCCTCTCCCCAGCGCAAAACCGGCATGATCTGCGGCAGCTCAGAGATGCCGTCTATCAGGTCCGGCTGCAGCTGCTCCGCCTCACAGAGGAGAAAGAAAGCGCTGTTCGGATGGGCGCGGGCCAGGTCAAGCACCTTCTCCGGAGCTGCAGAGGGGTGCAGCAGCCAGGTGAAAATGCCCAGCTTCTCCCCTTCCGAGAGCACCTCTTCATACCGCGCAAATCCATCTGCGTCCTCCGGGTCTGCCTGCAGCAGCACCGCCCAGGGAATACCGCACCCCAGCCGCCGCTCGTTGTCTCGGATCTGCTTGGAGCCGCAGATACAGCTGTGGTACCCCAGGTTCATCCCGAAGCGCAGCAGCCGGTCCGGATCTGCATAGGAGAAGAGATCTTTCACCAGGTCGTAATAGGGGCTGTCCTCCCGCTCCAGCGCCGTCTGCGCCGCCCGAAAGAACCGCTGCTGCACCGGAGTCCGGGAGAAGCGCACGCCCAGATCCACCAGGCTGCGGATGCCCCGCTCCGGGTCGTCCCGCAGCCGGTGCAGTGTGGTTTTCAGGGCCGCCTCAATCAGGATTCCGGACATCGTCTTCTCCATTCCGTGCGCTCCTCTCTCTTGGGTACGGGACTCACCATGCAGTCTCATAGAGGGATCTTAGGCAGACAACGCCGCTCCCGCAAGGGACACAAACTCCAATCTGTCCCAAAATGAGACAGTTTCTCCCGTCTGTCCCTTTTTCAGACAATCCCCCATTCCTGTCCCGTGACAATCTCCCCCTCTCCTTATATGATCTGCCCAACCTTGAGAGGAGGCGCCGCCATGATCGAGAAAGTGAATCCCAGTCACCCGGACAAGCTGGCAGACCGGATCGCCGGCGCCATCGTGGATCTGGCCTGCGCAGAGGACCCCAGCCCCAGGATCACGGCAGATGTGGTGCTGAACAGAGGCCAGTGCCATGTGATGATAGACACCTCCGTCCGGATGAAGGCGGCGGACATCGCGGACATCATACACCGCATCGCCGGTGATCTGGTGCCGGATATCCATTTTGCCTGCCAGAAACGCCGCTCAGGCGGTGCTCCCGCACAGGAGACGGATCTTCTCTGCCCGTCCAGCGGCATCTACACCGGTCTTCCCCTTACAGCGGAGCAAAAAGCCCTCTCCCGAACGGCCCGAAAGATTTACACAGAGCATCCAGCCCCCGGTGTCTGCCTGCTGCAGGGAGACCGGCTCACCATCTGCCACGGCGGCAGGCTGGATGCGCTCCAGATGGAGTATCCGCATGCAGAGGTCTGGCCTCTGGAGAACTGGAACGGCAGCGCCGCCTCCGCCGCCGGGGCCACCAACCGGAGACTGCAATCTGATCTGGCAGACTCTGTGGGAAGCGGCGGCCTGCACGGCAGGGATCTCTCCCAACCCGATGTCTCCCTCAGCATCTATGGGTTTCTGCAGGCACAGAGAACCGGCCAGTCTGTCCAGCTGATCTCTGCCGCCGGAGACAGCACCGTCTCCGGCATCCCCTATTCCGAGATTCTTCAGGAGGCACAGGGGTACATCCGTTTTCTGGGCGGATTTGAAAAGCTGGCGGAATGGGGCCTCTATTAAGCCAAAATCATTGCCTTTGCCGGTCCGGCGGAGGCTTCCAGTACAAGCAGAAAGGAACGATCAACCACTATGACCAATTCCATCAAGACCACCATGCAGAACTTTGCCGTGAACCAGGCGCTGAACTATGTGGAGGGGAATCCCGAGGAGAACCTGCCCAAGCTCATGGCCCTGGTAGACCGGCTCACCCCGAAAGACTGGTACGTCAGCCAGAGAAACGCCGTGCGCACCGCCATCGAGGAGAAGAACAACTGGTATCAGCTGGTTCTCCGGATGTATGAGATGGACCCCCGGGTGCGCAGGGCCTTCTTCCAGAATTTTCTCTTCAACGCCAGCCTGAAGGGCAGCGCCATCCAGAACGAGACCAGCGAGCGGGAGGGCTGCAACATCCCCTGGGCTGTGCTGCTGGATCCCACCTCCGCCTGCAACATGCACTGCACCGGCTGCTGGGCGGCGGAATACGGCCACCAGCTGAACTTGAGCCTGGAGGACATAGACTCCATCATCACTCAGGGCACGGAGCTGGGCACCTACATGTACATCTACACCGGCGGGGAGCCGCTGGTCCGGAAGAAGGACCTGATCCGGATCTGCGAGATGCACCCGGACTGCGAGTTCCTGGCCTTCACCAACGGCACCCTCATCGACGAGGACTTCTGCCAGGAGATGCTCCGGGTGGGCAACTTCATCCCCGCCTTCTCCCTGGAGGGCTTTGAGGCTGCCAACGACTCCCGCCGTGGCCAGGGCGTGTACAAGAAGGTCCACGAGGCCATGGCCATGATGAAGGCCCATGGGCTGCCCTTCGGTATCTCCACCTGCTACACCAGCAAGAACGTGGACGATGTGAGCAGCGAGGCCTTTTTCGATGAGATCATCGCTGCTGGCGCCCTGTTTGTCTGGTTCTTCCACTACATGCCGGTGGGCAACGACGCCGCCACCGAGCTGCTCCCCACCCCGGAACAGCGGGTGAAGATGTACAACGCCATCCGCACCTTCCGCAGCAGCAAGCCCATCTTCTCCATGGATTTCCAGAACGACGCCGAGTATGTGGGCGGCTGCATTGCCGGCGGACGTCGCTACCTGCACATCAACGCCAAGGGGGATGTGGAGCCCTGCGTCTTCATCCACTACTCCAACGTGAACATCCACGATGTGAGCCTGCTGGACGCCCTGAAGAGCCCCATCTTTATGGCATACCACAACGGGCAGCCCTTTAACAACAACATGCTGCGGCCCTGCCCCATGCTGGAGAACCCGGAGATCCTGCCCAAGATGGTGGCGGAGACCGGCGCCGTGAACACAGACTACCAGAGTCCGGAGACCCCGGAGCACCTCTGCGCCAAGACAGCGGTGTACGCGGAGCACTGGACGCCCACCGCAGAGGAGGTGTGGGCCCAGTCTCAGGCCGGATAAAGCGAGGACAGACCAATGGCAGACTATCAGATTTTCGCAGACGCCACAGCAGACCTCTGTCCCGCACTGTTGGAGGGGCTGCCGCCGATTCAGGTCATCCCCATGGACATTGAGATCGGCGGACAGTGGTATCTCTATGGGCCTGGCGGGAACCTGAACATCCGCACCTTCTACGATCTTCAGCGGGCCGGGAACTTTGCCAACACATCTCAGATTCCCCCAGGGGTCTTTTTCCCCTGGTTTGAGCCGGTGCTGCAGGCCGGACAGGACCTGATCTACTTTCCCCTCACAACAGGCCTCTCCGGGACGTTCCAATCTGCCCAGATGTGCATTGAGGACCTGCGGGAGCAGTATCCGGAGCGGACCATTCTCTGCGTGGACACGTACTGCGCCTCGGTGGGCCAGGGATTTCTCCTCCGAGAGGCCGCCTGCAAAAAGGCGGAGAGCTATTCCATCTGGGAACTGGCCGCCTGGGTGCAGCAGAACAGCCTGAAGGTCTGCCATTGGTTCACCGTGGATGTCTTCGATCACCTGAAACACGGGGGAAGGGTCTCCAGTGCCACAGCGGCATTGGGCACCGCCCTGCAGATCAAGCCCATGCTCCATGTAAACGAGGCCGGGCGGCTGGAGGTGGCGGGGAAGCCCCGGGGCCGAAAGCGTGCTATCGCCGCACAGTTGGCCAAAATGGACGCCGGATGGCGTCCGGATCCGGGAAAACTGGTGGTGATCGGCCACGGGGATGATCCGGAAGCCGCAGCCGCATTGCAAGAGGCGGTACTGGCCGCCCATCCGGACGCCGAGATCATCATCGCTCCCATCGATCCCATCATCGGGGCCCACACCGGTCCAGGCATGCTGGCCCTGATCTACTGGGGAGACAACCGTTAGCAAACAGATGGACAAGGGCCGGCGCACTGCGCCGGCCCCTTGGGTTTTTCTCAAACATTCCAATTTTCGCATAGGCTATGGCATCCGCCTGAATTTGTGGTATAATAAAGCTGTCCAAACGCAAAATAGCAAAGTTAGGACACACAAAGTGAAAATAAGGCAAACAATTCAAGGGGATTGACACAGCAGAGCTCGTATAGAACTGCACATGAAAACAAGAGGGTGATCATTGTGAAAAAACGAACACAGCGGAAACAGCGCCGAACCTTTATGCAGACGGTCCGAGAGGAGATCACGGCCAAGAAGGGCACATTCACGGTCTATCTGGTACTCCGCGGTTTTGTGATCTTGATCCTGATCCGCCGGCTGCTATATCGCCAGTATGAGGATGTGCTGCTCTGTCTGCTCACCCTGTTTCTGCTGATTCTGCCCCAGATCGTGCAGACCGCCTTTCGCATCGACCTGCCCTCCCGGCTGGAGATCATCCTGTTCTGCTTCGCCTTCGCCGCCGAGATCATGGGTGAGGTCCAGCACTTCTACCTCCAAATCCCCTTCTGGGACACCATCCTGCACACGGTGAACGGCTTTCTCTGTGCTGTCTTTGGCTTCTCCCTGGTGGAGATTCTGAACAACAGGCCCAGTCTGAAGTTTGAGCTGTCTCCGGTCTTCATGTCCCTCGTGGCCTTTTGCTTTTCCATGACCATCGGGGTGCTGTGGGAGTTTTTCGAGTTCGGTATGGACCAGATCTTCCTCCTGGACATGCAAAAGGACACGGTGATCGGGACCATCGCCTCCTCCTATCTCAGATCGGAGCAGGACGGCGGGATTGTGGTGATCCAGGGGATAGAAGACACCCTGGTGAACGGAGACTCTCTTGGCGTTCCGGGCTATCTGGACATTGGCCTCATAGACACCATGCACGATCTGCTGGTAAACTTCATCGGCGCCGCGGTGTTCTCCATTTTCGGCTATTTCTACACCTCCCGGAAGGGCAGCAGCTTCGTGGAGAACTGGCTCATCCGCCGGCGGCCGGCAAAGGCTTAAGCGCCCAGAAAACAGCGCTCACATTATACTGCGGCACCCCTGCCTTCCCGGAGGCAGGGGTGTCGTGTTGCATTTCTCCTTTGTGTTATCGAACATCTGGCATATCTCCGCTTCAGGGACTGCCTGCAGTACGTGGTGCACCAAAACGGTTCAAACATCAGCAAAGCCGCTCTCAACCATTTCTAAGATGTACCCGTCATCCCCAGTGTATTTCTTGACGCCCAAAACATCCAGTGCCGCTGTTGCAAATGTAGACATTGGCGTGCCGAAAAAGGTGTTCCCTTCGTCGCCAGACATCTCGGAAACGTTGTTTAGAAATTGTGCATTCTTCACTTTGTATTTTGCCCCAAGCAGAATAGCGTTGAGGCGTTCCATCGGGGATTTTGATTCAGACAATTGGGTAATTACAGTTTCAATTTCAGCCTGTGATTTGTATGCTAAGCATTCGCGCAGTTTCACAATGCTGCCCCTCCAAACGCTCATCAAATTGATACATGCTTTTCTTCGTGCAGACACGCTGCATCACTGCAGCCCTGTGAAAGACGTCCCTTCCTGGATACCCAGCTTTTCGGCTCGTACCTCATCTTTCTCCGGCTTAGCAAACTGCTGGATACTCATTTCTGTTGTATCTGCGGTGTACCCTCCGGTTTCATCGTTAAGAAAGGCCGAGTTCACGCAGCTTTCGCTCTGTCTGAAATGTAATACCGTCTAGATGGTCTGCGCTGCCGCAGTCTTTGCAGAGAAAAGAAAAGCTCTTCCGTCCTCTGTATGTAACCAAGCATTCTACATGATTGCTTCCGCAGTTTGGGCACGAACCCGTGTCGCCTGTTTCGATGAAGGAAACTGCGTTGTTCAACCAGCCTTTCATACTCTTCCCCTTCTTTGGCAACTCAATCAATTCATCTTCAGCCATATGAAGAAGAGCCGGAACGGTACCAAGCGCCGCCCGCACACCGCTTATACAGCATGTACTCTGCGCTACTATGGTGCACCTCTCCGGTTCAATCACCGGCAGATCTGCCAGCTTAA
>CANQII010000151.1 GCA_947623875.1 uncultured Oscillospiraceae bacterium | reverse complement strand
GTGGCGGCGTTCAGCGGCGGATTCATATTGGCCCATTTCTGGAAGTCCGGATGAATGGGATAGGCGCGGCGTTTCATGATGGCACTCCACCTTCTTTCTTTCCCACAGGATAGCACAGACCTCCCCTCCTGACAAGCCTCCCTGAGGCGTCTTATCGAACGTCTGTGCCGTTTTTGATGAAAAAGCCCCTCTCCGGGTCTTCTGGAGAGGGGCTTACTGCGTGATTCGATTGTAAAAGCGCGTCAATCCTGGGATTGGATCTGCTGGCTGTACTTCTGCTCCCGATACCCCTTGGGGGTGGTGCCGGCCATGCGGCGGAACAGGCGGCTGAAGTACGGCATGTCCGTGATGCCGATCTGGGCGGCCACAGACTTGATGGGCAGATTGGTGGTCTCCAGCAGCCGCTTGGCGTGGTTCACCCGGGCCCGGTTCACGTACTCCGTGAGGGGTATGCCCATCTCCTTGCGGAAGAGGGTGGAGAGGTAGCTGGAGTTGATGTTCAGCTCTGCGGCCAGTGCGCTGAGGGACAGATCGGCGGCGATGTCTGTGCTCACATAGGTGATCACCCGGCGCACCGCATAGCTGTGCCCCTGGAACCGGTGTTCTTTCACCATGGAGCAGTATCCCAACACCGTCTTGCGGATGAAGGTGACGCAGTCCTCCTCCCCCTGCAGGGTGCTGATCTCCCTGTTGCACTGCCGGAAATAGGCATCAATGTAGACGGGATGCACTCCGGCCTGCTCGGCGGCCTTGCGCATCAAGGTGTTCATGGCCACCATGTCGTAGCGGAACGCCTGGGCGTCTCCGGGGATCTGCCGGGCGCTCATCAGCTGCATCAGCCGGCTGATGCTGTCCAGGGCCACGTTGTCGTTGCCGTTGGAGATGGCTGTGAGGATCTGGCCCTCCAGTTCGAATCTCTGCTCGATGTGGCGGACGTTCAGGAAGGGCTTCTCCGGAATCCGCACGCTGGAGCCGAACAAGTCGCTCCACTGCTCCGAGTTGGGGAATGTGATGTGGTCGATCTGATAGCGGCCCTTGCCGAACACGTAATCTGCCCCCACGCAGATGAGGCGCTCGAAAAGGCCCTGGTCGTGCATCAGCGGCAGGCCGGAGAAGTAGTTCTCCAGAGAAGTCCGCAGGGTATCTCCCAGATCCAGTTCCCGCAGCAGCTTCCTGATCCGATCCGGCGTCATGCGCTGGAACAGAACCGGACCCACCAGAAGGATTTTTTCCTCCTTGGGCTGCCGCAGTACCACATAGCTGCAGTGGAAGATGTCATCCATGAAAACCAGCCGATTGGGCTCCAGGCGGTTGAGCCAATCAAGTATCTTCTGTGGCGCCCCTGTGATGCCCAAGATCTCTCTTCGCAGTCCCTGATCCAGCGCACCAGGATCCCCGTCTGCTAGAGAGAAGGAGGTCACCGGCACACCCGCTGCAGCAAACAACTCAGTAACCAAATTTGCAATAGCCGGATCTAATCCTGCGATCGCGATTCCACTTGACTTTGCTTCTTCCAAGTAAATGCGCTCCTCTCCCTGTCCAAATTTCCGTATGCGCCATGTGCATTTTACACAACGGTTGGAATATTGCAAGCGTTTCCAAAGAATATCCAATAAAGACTAAAAATCCTTCTATTCCTTGCAGAGAAATGTGGTGCTTTGCACTCCAAAATCCGTCCAAAACCTGGAAATCTTTGTGCGGCATGGCGCAATACCTCAATAGTTCCAGAGGATTCGCGCTACCCCCGCCCGAAGTCCTCCTCTGCCGCGATCCAGTCCGTCTCCAGCAGAAGTTGGGGATAGCGGAAGCAGGTTGCCAGGTGGTCGTTGATGAGCCCGCAGGCCTGCAGATGGCTGTATATCGTCACCGGCCCCACAAACTTCATCCCCCGCCGCTTCAGATCGGCGGAGATCCGCTCGGAGAGCACATTGGAGGCGGGCATATGCCCCTCGCTGTGTCCCCGGTATAGCAGGGTCTTGTTCCCGGTCCAGCCCCAGAGATACGCAGAGAAGGAGCCGTACTCCTGCCGGATCTGCTGGAACACCTGGGCGTTGTGGATCACCGCCTGAATCTTTCGCCGGGCGCGGATCATGCCGGGCACCGCCAGGATCCGCTCCACATCCTCCTCCGTAAAGCCGGCAACGCTGTTGAAATCGAAGTCCGCAAAGCAGGACGCCAGGATCTCCTCCCGTTGGAGAATCAGGTCCCAGCTGAGGCCGCACTGCATCACCTCCATGGTGAGGTGGTGAAACTGCATCCGGTCCTCCCGCACTGGAGTTCCCCACACGGTATCGTGGTATTGAATCTCTGTCTCGTTGATCTGGCACCAGGGGCATCGCTCCATCTCGCATCCCTCCGGAGGGGCATAGTATCATGAATGCCGTTTCTCTGCAAGCATTCCCTACGCAAAATGCAGTTTTTGTGCGCAATTCCACCATTTTCCTACTCCAACTTGCTGTCTGATCCCATGTCCGGCGCCTATAGATACGCTTTTTCGCCCTTCCACAGGGAAGGCAACGGCTCCAGATGGCCCAATTTTCGCTGAGAATCCGTACTTCCAGGCTGCATCGCACTGGAAATCTGCTTGCATTTTTCCCTTCCAAGGTGTACCATGGGCCCGTATCGCCCTGCAACTATTTCAATCAGGAGGACGCAACCTATGGATGTATTGGAAGCCATTGCCCGCCGCAGTTCCACCCGGGCATACACGGACCAGCCCCTCACCGAGGCAGAGCTGGAGACCCTTCTCGTAGCCGGTCTCCAGGCCCCCACCGCCACCAACCGGCAGGAGATCCACATCACCGCCGTTGCCGGCAGCAACCCGATTCTCGCCGAGATCGAAGAGCACAAGAACACCATGTTCGGCAAGGTCCCGCCGGTGAACTTCTATTACGGCGCCCCTACCGTGCTGATTCTCAGCGGTGAGGAGGCCTTCTCCTGGACGCCCATCGACGCCGGCATCGCCGTACAGAACATCGCCCTGGCCGCCGAGGGCCTGGGTCTCGGCAGCGTGATCATCGGCTGCATCAAGGGCCCCCTCACCAGCGAGAAGGCCCCGTACTACGCTGAGAAGCTGGGCTTCCCCGCGGGATACAAGTACCAGATCGCCATCGCCGTGGGCCACAAGGCCGCAGAGAAGGAGCCCCACACCCTGGACCGCAGCAAGGTTAACTGCATCTGATCCGCCCCGTGGCACAAAAAGAGCATCCCAGCCTGGGATGCTCTTTTTTCATGTCTGCGGGATCAATGCATCCAGCCCGCCGCCTGCAGGCAGCGGACGATGTCGATGTGGGTGAGAAAGGCCACGTCCGGCGCCTGAGATACCCGCCGGAAGAGATCCTCCATCTTGTCCCACAGGTTCTCAGCGTCCAGGTCGTAGGTGTGGCCCACGATCTGGCACACCGCAGGGCAGGCGTCTGTCTCCAGAAAGCCCTCCACAAAGTCCTCCAGATCCGCTTCCAGATGGAATATGCCGGCGGTCCAGTAATACGGATCATGGGGCGGGAGGTAGCTGTAGCTCACTTCAGAGATGCGGGCATAGGCAAAGCCGCACCGGCGGGCACAATCTGCCATGAGAGGGCTATAGAAGTCGAAGGGAGCGGCAAACCCGGCGATTTCCCGGCCGAACAGCTGCTCCAGGTTGGCCTTGTCCTGCCCCATCTGCCAGAGGATCTCCCCCTCCCCTGCCGTGTCCAGATAGGGGTGGGTGAGGGTGTGGCTTGCCACCTCATGTCCGTCGTAGAGGTGGAGCACCGCCTCCGGCGGCAGTCTCTTCACCACCATGCCGCTCTCGTGGGTCCACTGGAACTGCTGCTGCATCAATTCTGAGTTCAGGTTGAAGGTGCCTTTCAGACCATAGCGGTTCAGCAACTCCACAAAGC
The DNA here is from genome assembly GCA_947623875.1 of uncultured Oscillospiraceae bacterium. Lineage (GTDB taxonomy): Bacteria > Bacillota > Clostridia > Oscillospirales > Oscillospiraceae > Enterenecus. The sequence continues at coordinate 3,684 of CANQII010000151.1, read as the reverse complement.
GCACGTCCTGCAGCACGCCATCGTCGTAGGAGAGGGTGAAGGCCTTGGTCTTGCCCCCTGGGAATGGTCCTATATTCACGGGAATTCCCCCTTGCAGTTTCTGGGATTGGCTGTCCCCATTGTACCAGAGACGCTCCTGTCCGGCAATCCCCATTTTCCGCAAAACACAGAAGGCCGGGGGCCCGGCACGCATCGTGCCAGGCCCCCGGCCAATGATCTTGCCTGTGGGGTATTACTCGATTTCCAGCTTCCGGCTCTGGGGCAGCTCCGGCTGCTTCTTGGGCAGCGTCAGCTTCAGCACGCCGTCCTCATACTTGGCCTTGATCTGGTCTGCGGCCACGCCAGAGATGTCGAAGGAGCGGGAATAGGAGCCGTAGGAGCGCTCCACATGGACGTAGTTCTTTTTCTTGTCGCTGTCCTCATGCTCGCTGTGGCGCTCTGCGCTTACAGTGAGGGTGTCGCCGTCCAGGTCCAGATGGATGTCCTCCTTGGCGAAACCGGGCATGTCCATCTCCATCAGGAAGTGGTCATCCTTGTCCTGGATGTCGGTCTTGAACTCCGCCAGATCGCTCCGGCCCACGAACTCGTGGAAGGGATCGGAGAAGAAGCGGCGCTCCAACTCGTCCAGCTCCTGGAACGGGTTGAGGTAGTTGCGGGTGTTGTTTCTGCTGACAGGTCTGAGTACGAACATATTAATTCCTCCATATCGATTGTCCCGCCCAGATACGGGGCGCCGCCGGACGGGTGGGAGTTGGCGCTCCGTGGAGAGGATGTCCTCTCCCTTTGAACGATTTGGAGTATACCCGGAGAAATCGCATATTCTGTGTGATTCCTGTGAACAAATTGTTAATTTTAGCACTCTCGGCATGTGAGTGCTAAAATTCTGGGCAGCAACAAGCCGCAGACCGGGCACTTCCCATGCACCTCAGCCAGCGGCTTGTCCCAATCAGTATTCGTACTTGATGTCTTCCTTGCGGAAGCCGTACCGCTTCAGGTACTCCTGAAGGTCCTTGTCGTCCCGGATCAGCATCAGGTCCCGGAACGGCCCCTTCTCCCCTTCCCGGTACCCGGCGGTCTTCTCACCGGTGCAGATGCTCACCCGAATCACCGGCTGCTTTCCGGTGGAGTCGAAAGAAGCGGAGGGTCTCTTCCCGAATCCGAACATCCCGCTCACCTCTTTCCTCTCTGCAGCTGCTCCAGCAGGCCCCGGCACCCGGCCTCGATGTCCCGCCAGGCGGCATCGAAGTCGTCTGTATACCAGGGATCTGCCACGTCCCGGTTGCTGCCGGCGTACTCCATCATCCGGTGGATCTTCCCTTGGGGGTCCCCGCCGCAGATCCGCTGCATGTTCCGGATGTTCATCCCGTCCATGCCAATGAGAAGATCATAGGAGGCGTAGTCCTTCCGGGTGAGCTGCCGGGCGGTCTTCCCCGCGCAGCCGATGCCGTGCTCTGCCAGCTTCCGGCGGGCCGGCGGATACACCGGATTGCCGATCTCCTCGGTGCTGGTGGCGGCAGAGGCGATGGAAAATTCCGAGGCCAGGCCGGCCTTCTGTACCATGTCCTTCATCACAAACTCCGCCATCGGGCTGCGGCAGATATTGCCGTGGCAGACAAACAAGATGCGTGTCATGGGCGATCCCCTTCCTGTGTGCCGGCTCTCCGGAGCCGGTTCCTTGTATCTCCCATTGTACCAAAGTCTTTCCCGTCCGGCAATCCCCTTTTCCAGAAATAGTGAAGGCCGGGGGCCCGGCACACAGTGTCAGGCCCCCGGCCAACGATCTTTGTTGGGGTTGATTACTCGATTTCCAGCTTCCGGCTCTGGGGCAGCTCCGCCTGCTTCTTGGGCAGGGTGAGCTTCAGCACGCCGTTCTCATACTTGGCCTTGATCTGGTCTGCGGCCACGCCGGAGATGTCGAAGGAGCGGGAGTACGAGCCATAGGACCGCTCCACATGGACGTAGTTCTTTTTCTTGTCGCTGTCCTCATGCTCGCTGTGGCGCTCTGCGCTCACGGTGAGGGTGTCGCCGTCCAGGTCCAGGTGGATGTCCTCCTTGGCGAATCCGGGCATGTCCATCTCCATCAGGAAGTGGTCGTCCTTGTCCTGGATGTCGGTCTTGAACTCCGCCAGGTCTCCCCGGCCCACAAACTCATGGAACGGATCGGAGAAGAAGCGGCGCTCCATCTCGTCCAACTCCTGGAACGGATTGAGGTAGTTGCGGGTATTGGTCTTGTTAACAGGTCTAAGTACGAACATATTGATTCCTCCATATCGATTGTCCCGCCCAGATACGGGGCGCCGCCGGACGGGTGGGAGTTGGCGCTCCGTGGAGATGTTCTCTCCCTTTGAACGATTCGGAGTATACCGCGGGAAATCGCATCTTTTGTGCTTTTCCTGTGAACAAACTGTTAATTTTAGCACTCGAATAGAAAGAGTGCTAATACCCCGAGTAGAACCAATATCCCCCATAGCCCGGAATACGCCCTGCGAATATCCCTTGACGAACCCCACCGGCCTGTTGTATGCTGGTCTGGCAGCGGGAAAGATCCAAACTGCATACCCGCAGAGGAAAGCGAGGAGACAACAGTGTCCATCAAACTCCTGGATGTTACAGTGGAATCCTGCCCTGCCGCCCGGCTCATCGGGAAGCGGTATGAGGGCATTCCCAACTGGGGCGAGTGGTGGGAGAACGATTGGTTTTCCGTACTGGAGCCCACGCCGGCGCTTCCCTTCAACGGAGACGCCTATCTCGGCGCCGTGCGGGTTGTAGACGGCCGGCCGGAGCGCTGGATCGGCATGCTCTTTCCGGCGGGCACCGATGTGCCGGAGGGCTTTGCATCTGTAGAGATTCCCCCACTCTCCTACGCCGTGTGCTATCTGCAGGGCCCGGAGGGAAGCGGAGACTTCTTCGCCTTGGACACCCACAGCATGTGCCTGCAGGCCCTCACGGCCCGCAGCTTGCAGCGGAAAGAGGACCACTGGTGCCTGGAACGGTACAACTGCCCCAGGTGGACCACGCCGGACGCATCCGGGAATGTGATCCTGGACTATGCCATCTCCATTGAGGCATAGCCCATCCATCCCCACAACAGAAAGGACACACCTATGGAAATCAGGCTCATGCAACCGGAAGAGGCAGCCGCCGTCTCGGATCTCGTGATCGAGACGCTGCGCACCACCAACGCCAAAGACTACTCCCTCGAGTACCTGGAGGGGATCGTGCAGCGCAAGCAGCCGGCGGACATTCTGGCTGAGGCAGAGCACTTTCACTTCTATGTGGCCGTGGAGGACAGGCGCATCGTCGGCTGCGGCGCCATCGGACCATACTGGGGTTCCCCCACGGAGAGCAGCCTCTTCACCCTCTTTGTTCACCCGGCACACCAGGGAAAAGGGATCGGCCGGCAGCTGATCCAGGCCCTGGAGCAGGATGCCTATGGACTGCGAGCCCAGCGCATCGAAGTTCCCGCCTCCATCACCGCCACACCGTTCTATCTCAAGTGCGGATACCAGTACAAACCTGGCCACACGGAGCCGGATGAGGAGGGCTTGCTCCGGCTGGAGAAGTTCCCCGCACAGTCTGATACATTCCCTGGGCCCAGGGGAGAGCGATAGGGCAAGGGGACACCAGTCAACCCTGAAAAGACAGACAGGCCCAATGAGCGGCGTAGTGCCGCCCATCGGGCCT
>CANQII010000150.1 GCA_947623875.1 uncultured Oscillospiraceae bacterium | reverse complement strand
GTGATGAGCTGTGCTGCCTGGTGCATCGCCAGCATGCGGAACGCCTCGTAGAGTTCCTTTCGGTTTGCGCTTTTGCCGGCGCTATTGCTATCTGTCTGATGGGGCTGCTGGAGCAGGTTGGCCAGATCCCCGGTGCCATTCGGCTGGAAGGCCATCCTGCCTTTTGCGTCCATGACGAAGAGGGGAGGTTCATTTGCCATTCGAGATCGCTTCCTTTCAGCTGTTTTTTACACTCTGGGGGAATCGATGCCGGGAGTGCACAGATTGGCTAATCCTATCCCCATGATACCAGAGAAAAGCGTCCGGGGCAATTGGTCTTAGACAAAAATGTGCAAAGAGGCAGGAACATTGGAAGCAGGTGCAGCTGCACGGTGAGGGATGCGGAACAGTGCGCTGGAGGCAAAACGTGGATTTGTGCGCGGTTGGAGGCAAACTGTCTTTCTACCGCGGACAGTCTGTGGCAAGAAGACAGGGAAATGTACAATCGGATAAAGATCGTGTAGGATTTTCCAAACTCGTTGACAGTCCCTGCTGCCTGTGCTACTATTTCGTCGAAAGCTCCAAAGAATTCGCCTAGCATAGGCGCACTTTTGATTAGGAGGTATCGTCATATGGAGTATCCACTGCCGGTTCCCACGCCCCGCTCCCATACCTATGTGACCCGCAACATCCCTGAGGTCACGGTGGCACAGCGGGAACGGGCCTTAGCTGCCACCCACTACAACGAATTTGCCTTCCCCGCTGGTATGCTCACCGTGGACATGCTCTCCGATTCCGGCACCACCGCCATGACCGATGTGCAGTGGGCCACCATGTTCCTGGGGGATGAGTCCTACGGCCGCAACAAGGGCTACTATGTGCTGCTGGACGCCTTCCGGGATGTGTTCGAACGGGGCGGCGAGCAGAACTGGAAGAGGTCCATCGACCTCATCCGCACCAACTGCACCGATATAGACAGGATGATGGATGAGCTCTATCTCTGCGAGTATGAGGGCGGGCTCTTCAATGGCGGCGCCGCCCAGATGGAGCGGCCCAACACCTTCATCCTGCAGCAGGGGAGAGCAGCGGAGTCTGTCCTCTTTGAGATGGTGCGCAACATCATGAGCAAGCGCTATCCCGGCAAGGTGTTCACCATCCCCTCCAACGGCCACTTCGACACCACCGAGGGCAACATCAAGCAGATGGGATCCATCCCCCGTAACCTATATAATAAGGAACTGCTGTACGAGGTGCCGGAGGGCGGCAAGTACGAGAAGAATCCCTTCAAGGGCGACATGGATGTGCAGAAACTGGAACAGCTCATCCAGACTCTGGGCCCGGAGAACGTGCCTCTGATCTACACTACCATCACCAACAACACCGTGTGCGGCCAGGCGGTCTCTATGAAGTCCATCCGGGAGACGGCTGCTATCGCCCACAAGTACGACATCCCCTTCATGTTCGATGTGGCCCGCTGGGCGGAGAACTGCTACTTCATCAAAGTGAACGAAGAAGGCTATGCAGACAAGTCCATCGCCGAGATCGCCACCGAGATGTTCTCCTATTGCGATGGCTTCACCATGTCTGCCAAGAAGAACGGCCACGCCAACATGGGCGGCATGCTGGCCTTCCGGGACAAGGGCTGTTTCTGGCGGAAGTTCTCAGACTTCCATCCGGACGGCACCGTGAAGACGGATGTGGGCGTGCTGCTGAAGGTCAAGCAGATCTCCTGCTACGGCAACGACTCCTACGGCGGCATGTCCGGACGGGATATCATGGCCCTGGCAGCCGGCCTCTATGAGGAGTGCAACTTCAACTATCAGAAGGCCCGGGTGGAGCAGTGCGAGTACCTGGCCCAGGGCTTCTACCAGGCCGGTGTGAAAGGCGTCATCCTGCCCGCCGGCGGCCATGGCGTCTACATCAATATGACCGACTTCTTTGACGGCAAACGGGGCCATGAGACCTTTGCTGGCCAGGGGTTCTCCGTGGAGCTCATCCGCCGCTACGGCATCCGGGTGTCTGAGCTGGGGGACTACTCCATGGAATACGACCTCAAAACCCCGGAACAGCAGGCGGAGCTCTGCAACGTGGTGCGGTTCGCCGTGAACCGGAGTCAGCTGAGCCGGGAGCACCTGGACTATGTCATTGCCGCAGTGAAGGCTCTCTATGAGGACCGGGAGAGTATCCCCAACATGCGGATTGTGTGGGGCAAGGACCTGCCCATGCGGCACTTCCATGCGTTCCTGGAGCCCTATCCCAACGAGGCGCCGGAAGAGGACAACTGATCTGAAAAACAAGGGGTGTGCTGCTGTCCAGCGTGGTCGGCAGCATGTCTCTTCTGTAGAGAAAACGAAACAGGGTGTCTCGGACAGCGTTGCCGATAAGCTGGAAAACGGAAGCAGAGACTTCAACAACTTCCACAGAGTTTTCCACATGCCTGTGCAGGGACGGCTGGAAAAAGACAGAGCGGACATGGATCAGATGGGCTTGAATGCCGAGAGTTCAAAGAGGGGGTGCAGAGGCCATGGGAGTGTGCACAGAATGTAGTGAGGCGGCCCTGAGGTGATCGTAACGGCGGCGACATTACCCCTGTGTCTTGCCCGGAATAACCGGGTTCCATACCGGTGGACACGGCCTTTATCGTTCCAGAGAGGATTTATCCAGGCATAGCAAAACCCCGATGCCGAGGCGGCATCTGGGTTTGGATACGGCGTCCTATGACGCATTCTAATGTAGCTATCTCTCTGGACGGTTCCTTTTCCTGTTCTCGCGGTCCATTTGCTTTTGCCATGTCTTGACTGTCTGCGCCTGGAGAAAGGAGATAAGGGGCGCAAGCTCCTGCCGCTCGTCCCACGCCTCCAGGGCGGTGTAATAGCCCTTTCGGTCCTCCTCGTGGATGATGATGGGCGGGTGGTCATGGAGAAGCAGGAGGTAGTTCATCACAAGCCGCCCTGTGCGCCCGTTGCCATCGGCGAAGGGGTGAATGTTCTCAAATTTGGCGTGGAAATACGCGGCGGCGGTAAGAGCTCTGTCATCGGGGATGCCTCCAAGCTCGGTGAAAAGTTCGACATCTCCTCCTGCACGTCCTCCGGGGCCGCGCAGATCTCGTTTTTCCCGGTAACATAGCCGTGGCGCTTGTACTCGCCGGGTCGCTCACCGAGCTGCCAGCGGCGGGTGTCGTAGGTGTTCTGCGTGAGCACGCGCTGAAACTCGCGGACAAGGGCCTCATCCACGGATCGCTTCTCGTGAAAGGCCGTCAGGAGCAGCTCGTTGGCCTCCTTGGAATTGCGAATCTCAAAGAGCGTCCGCAGGTCCCCGGTGTAGCGGGTTACTCTGTCGTGCTCGAAAATTTCACGGGTGTCATTGTACGTTACATTTTCATTCTCGATCTTGCATGAGTGGTAAGCAAAGGCGATGCTGAATGCGCTCAGCGCCTCAGCAAGCTCCGCATCGGTGGTTATGTGCCGTCTCTGCCACAACGCAATGGCATTCTCGTAGTCGGACATAGGGGCACCTCCCTCGTAATTATGAGTATTGTAGCACAGATTTCCCCGCTGCGGGAAAGATAATGGACTATTTTTGAAGACGGATAAAGACAGCCCAGGACGCACGCAGACCGTCAACAGACGGTGATTGGGACACATTGGGATGGGTTCCCCAAAAGGGAAAACCCCGATACCGCGGCGGCATCGGGGTTTTGAAAAGCAGCAGAGAGAATCAGCGCTTGCTGAACTGCGGAGCGCGACGGGCGGCCTTCAAGCCGTACTTCTTGCGTTCCTTCATGCGCGGATCGCGGGTGAGGAAACCGGCAGCCTTCAGGGGGCCGCGGAACTCGGGATCCATGCCCAGCAGAGCGCGGGCAACGCCGTGACGCAGGGCGCCGGCCTGGCCGGACACGCCGCCGCCGGTGACAGTGGCCACGATGTCCACTTTGCCGGCAGTGTTGGTGGTGTTCAGCGGCTGACGGACCACCATCTTCAGGGTCTCCAGGCCGAAGTAATCATCGATGTCACGGCCGTTGATGGTGATGGTGCCAGTGCCGTTGGGGAACAGATGGACCCGGGCAACGGAGGATTTCCGGCGGCCGGTACCATACAGGTAAGGCTTCTTGCTCTTGTACATGATCGGTTACCTCCTTATTGCACGTTCCAGACTTCGGGCTTCTGGGCGGCGTGGGGATGCTCCTCACCCCGGTAGACCTTCAGACGGGTGAGGGAGTCCTTGGTCACGATGTTCCGGGGCATCATGCCGCGGACAGCGAGACGGACAGCCAGCTCGGGCTTCTGCTGCATGAGAATGCGGTACTTGGTCTCCTTGAGACCGCCTACATACCCGGAGTGGGTGCGGTAATACTTCTGCTCGGGCTTCTTGCCAGTGAGGACAGCCTTCTCAGCGTTCACAACGATGACGTAGTCGCCGCAGTCCGCATGGGGGGTGTACTCAGGCTTATGCTTGCCGCGCAGCAGCACTGCGGCTGCAACGGCAGTCTTGCCCAGAGGCCGGCCGGCAGCATCGATGACGTACCATTTACGCTCGATGTTTGCCTTATTTGCCATAAAGGTAGACATATCGGTTTCCTCCATTTTGTATTGAAAAGATTATGAATAAGCAAAGAAATGCCCGCCTCTCCGGCGGAACCTCGCGTATTATAAGACCTCCCCCGGCCGGCTGTCAACGGCAAAATGCAAAAACTTTTTGCAGGGCCGAAAATGCTCCTCTAATCTCTCTTAATCTTTGAAATCCTCTTAAAAGCTCGTTTTGAATTTGCTTTTTTGCACTGCAGATTTTCCCGAAATGTCCGCACGTTGCGAAAGATCTGTCTGGTTTTGCCGGGATTTGTCCGTCTCTCAGCAACAAACTGCCAAACCATGGAATCGAAACTGGGAGAACCTGTCTTCTGCAGAACGCGCTCGTTCTCTACGAACCACACGCAAATGTGTCCCAGGTCCCGATAGCTGTCCTCAGATCAGCAGCGGTGGGCCTGGGACGTTTGGTGCATTGGAGCGACTTGCTCAATCGCCGCAGCGGTGGCAGAGACGGATCGGATCATCTCCGGCCGGAAAAATGCCTGCATCGGTGGAAACGACGGCAACGGCAAAATGAGATGTCCCGGCGGCGCGTACGGCAGGCGCAGTGCTGAGACACAGAACCAGCGCCAGGCATGCTGCCGATATGGTGATTGCAGCCAACCGGGAGACTGCTGCGAGCGCAAGCGAGGTGCCGAATATTGCCCGTGTCACCGCCGCTGAAGGACAGCGGCATATGGAGCCCCTCCACCGGACTTCTGGGACCGGTGGAGAGGGAGAGCAGTACGGCGGCATAGTCTGCCCGGGCAGATGCGGAGAGCGTACAGGCTACGGCCTCATCGCAGGCCATCTCCATGTCCGCAGCGGTCAAGGAGGAGGCCAGCCAGACCAGGGGGTTGAACCAATGGATCCAGAGCGCCAGCTGCATCAGGAGCTTCCCGATGTGGTCCAGCCGCCGGATGTGGCATCGCTCGTGGAGCAGTACCAGGGGCCGAACTTCCGCGTCCAGGGAGGTCGGCAGATAGACCTTCGGATGGAGAAGACCCAGTACAAAGGGCGCGGGAATGTGATCAGACAGAAATACCCCATCTTCCAAGGGAAATCTGGTCTGAATCTGCTGCCGGAGACACAGCAATTGGGTCAGGCTTTGAAGTAGAAAGACGACGAGGCCGATCAGCCATAGGACAGGCAGGACGGTGAAAACCAGATTGGGAGACTCCATAGACAGGGAAAGGCGCTGCTCTAAGGAGAGCTCCGGTAGAATACCCACCGGAGAGCGCAGAGACAGGGGGCACAGCAGGCGGAAGAACACCGCCATCCAGAGCAGGCAGGTATATCGCCTGGGTAGCTGCAGCAGGAGAAACCGCAACAGCAACACGACGAGAAACACAATACTGCCAGTGAGGCTGCGGTCCAGGACCTGGAGAAAGACCTCAGAGAGCATCGTTCTGCCGCCGCATCTCGGCGATCACCTGTTCCAGCTCCGCGATCTCACTGTCTTTCAACCTTTTGCGGGAGCAGAAAGCCGCCACGAATGCCGGCAGGGACCCGCCGAACGCCTCATCCACGCACTGCTCGCTGTGCCGGGCGTAGAATGCATCCCGGGAGATCAGTGGAGATACGATCCCTTTCTCATTCTGGAAGATGCCCCGGTTGCAAAGCCGCTTCAACACGGTGAAAGAGGTGGTCTTCTTCCACCCAAATGCCTCTTCCGCCAGTTTTGCCAGCTGCCCGGATGGCAGCGGCGATGATGCCAGATGAGATCTGCAAACTTTGCCTCTACAGATCCCGGTTCCAATCTGCCATGAGAATGCCTCCTGATCGTCCATCTGCCTACGATACTATCCTGCGGGGAAGAGGGTGTCAAGGGGAAATGCCATAGAAAACGGCAGGGGAGATCGAACTGGAGACCGGTTCGCAGATTTGCGGAAAGAGAGCCATGTATCTCTGCGGCGGACAGAGAGACGGGCTGTTGGAAAAATGTATAAAGGGTTACGCTGTTTCTGATCCGTGGGACGACATAGTTTTTCGCCGCGGGCTGTCTACGGAGAAGAATGGGACAGAGATCCAGACGGTCTGCAGCGCCGAGACAGACCGGAAGGAAAGAGGCTGGTTACAAAGGCTTTGCAGGAGGAAGAAAGCAGAAGAATGAGAGGCCAGAAACGGGTTTACGCATCTGCTGGTTGCTTGAAATACCCTGTGGGACACCTTTTCGGGAAGGTGCAGTTGCCATAAGGGGCGTCATGCGTGGCTGCATGCATCGTGCCTGGGTGATTGCAAACTGTAGAGGAATGAAGAACCAGAAAATGTCTGGGAAAGGATGGATTTTTCAAAAGGAATACACCTGGAGGGCCTTTCCCGGCTTTCTTGGAACCATATCCCGAAGTGAGGAGCTTCAGGGATCAAACTGCCTGATTGCTGAATGTTGTACCGGTGCGGGGGAAGGGGACGGAAATGATTGGAATGCAGAAGACGGAAAACAGTGCCTCTCCTGGTGAGGATAAGATGAGAAGAGGTGCGGGTTGATCTTCTGGGAGTTCCACAACTTCCACAAAGTTTTCAACATCAATTCTGAATCTGTGGAGATCCGGGAGACTGGAGAGACAGAAGTGATGCTGGTAAGGAAAGATAGGTCTACCTTCCAGAAGATGGAATCAAAGCATCAGAAAACGAGGGGCGCTGCAGGTAAAGGCGAAACACGCAATTCCCAGTGAAGATAAGCTTGCGAGAGGAGTCAGTCGAACTTCAACAACTTCCACATAGTTTTCCACATATCGAGCTTTCTGTGGACGCATTGCAGGCCGCAGGAGTCGAAGGGAAAGCCGGCGTGCCCGCAGTGGGAGGACATCAGAGAGCAGGGGTGTTCTCCCATCGAGATTGTGTTCTTCTCTCACCCCAGCCTAATACAACACAACAAGACCCGTTCCGCCGGCACAGGTCTGCCGATGGAGCGGGTCTTTTCTCATTGTCTTCCTCGTGTGGGACAGAGTATTGAGCAGAAACAGCGCAGCGCTGTTTTCTCCCCCTGGAGTATGACGCGAGATGAGAAACCAGCGGAGTGCAGCAGCTGCCCCTGGCAGCG
>CANQII010000149.1 GCA_947623875.1 uncultured Oscillospiraceae bacterium | reverse complement strand
TGTAATACAAGGAAATACAGGGTATCCCTCTGATACAGCGACAGGAGATTCTCATTCAGGCATTCCTATCGCAACCAACTCATCAGACACCATTCGGGCTATCTGATTTTGCGGACACCAAGCGCAAAAAAGAGGAGGGCTGCAACGCCGCAGCGCTGCTCGCCCTCGCCCTTCTGAGACTGGTTTTTCTGTTGTCCGCCAACGGTCGATTCCCTCAGGGAGGAGTCTTCCCCTTCTATCGCTCTGCTTCGGGTTTTTCTGTCTCCCGCAGACTGTCCGGCCCAGAGTCCGGCTTACCTTTCGGATTTTAGGTGCCAGTCCACCGGAGGGGTGCCGCCCCCCTGCCACATTGCGCATACACCCTGGCTTGCTGTGTTGTCAGGGGAATTGTATGTAAAGTAAATTCCCTATACAGACTGCTTTACACAAGGATCTATAAGCAGGAATGAGACAGATTCCCACTGGAACGACCTCAGACGGATCCCAGCAGTGCCGCAATCACCCTGTCCAGCGCCGCCTCATACCCGATTCTACTGGGGTCCAGTACCAGGCAGTCCGGGACGGCGTGTTCCAGCACATAGCGGTCCAATTCCTTGCGTCTTTCCCAGAACGCAATCGTCTCGGGATTTGGTGGGGTCTGCCCGCGATTGCGCCGGGCCAGCCGCAGCTGCCCGGCCACGTCCCCTGTAGATAGGTAGAAGACGGTGGCGCGGCCATGCTTCAAGCAGCCCAACAGCATAGCCACATGAGCCGCCACCTGCTCCCGGGTGGCACCGTAGTTGCGGATGAGATCGTTCAGGGGGTGGTGCAGCAGAGAGCCATCGAAGAGAATGTAGTCCACAGAGCCGTCCAGTGAGCAGTCAAAGGCGGTCCAGACGGTCTGATGTCTTGGCGTAGTCTGCGTATGGCAGCGGATGGGGCAGGTTGTAGCAGAACTCCCATTCCTGCAGTGCGCAGACAAGCTTCTCTGAGAACAGCGGTCTGTCCCCTTCCCGATACCGCACCAGCATTGCCGTCCCCACGGGGATAGCATTCCGCCGCATCTGCGGGGCCTCCTCCGGGTACGCCTGGCGCAGGGCCGAATAGCAGTCCTCCGTGAGGTAGGCTGCGGCATAGAAATCGATGGGATTGGTCCAGTTCCCCTCCAGGAAGCTGCGCACGGTATGCCCAAAGGATTGCAGCCGTCGATGCAGATTCTGTACCATGGTGGACTTTCCCACACCGGAGACGCCCTCCAGGAATACCAGATTGGTCAACGCACTCACCTCCGGCATGCTGCATTGGTCTGATCAGAGGGTGTCCCCTCTCCCCTGCCCTGTCGTCTTGAGATCGGCCAGCACCTCACCGATATCCGCGTCCAGGGTGATGGACTGCCCCGCGATCTCCCTGGGACACACCGCCTCCCCGAAGTTTACGCAGGCGTAGGTGGCGTTGGGGTTCTGGGCGGTCATACGCCAGAAGGGGAACTTGATGATGGAGGGCGTGTTGTACCCCACCCCTAGTTCCAGAAACAGCACCTTGCCGTTTCCCCTGGTCTTGAGGAATTCCCCATACCGCTCCCATGCCCGGAGCCAGCCCTCGTCCTCCACGAACTTGTCATCGGCGCGGAGGTTCATGGTCACAGGCCTGCCGCAGTGGGGACACACCGGCAAGAGTTCTGAGGGCACCCGCATGTTGTTCTGCCGCAGCACCATCTCCCGGACGATGGCCTCGTTGTCCCAGGTCTCCTGGCAGCAGGGCTCAGAGCACTGGAAGAGGCCGTAGTCCCCCTGAGTGTAGATGAGCCGCTCCTTCGCAAAGCCCGCCTTCTGGAAGCAGTGGTCCACGTTGGTGGTGATCACAAAGTAGTCCTTGTCCTGCACCAGACGGAAGAGGTCCTGGTATACCGGTTTTGGCGGGTCCATATAGCGGTTTACAAAGATGAACCGGCTCCAATAGGCCCAGTTTTCCTCCGGGGTGGGAAAGGGATAGAACCCACCGGTGTACATGTCCTGAAAGCCGTACTTCGCCCCGAAGTCTGAGAAGAACCGTGCAAAACGCTCTCCCCCATACACAAAGCCGGCTGCGGTGGAGAGGCCGGCGCCGGCCCCCAATATCACGGTCTCTGCGGCATCCAGTGCCTCCCGGAGCCGCAGGATGTTATCCCAATAGCTGCCGGTAGATCTGGTCATCTGCGTCTTTAAAGACATTGAAAATCACCTCTATATCGCCTCTGTACTGGCGCACTGTGTCCACCGCGATCTCTGCGGCCAATGCGTTGGGAAAGTGGAACTCCCCGGTGGAGATGCAGCAGAACGCCACACTCATAATGCCCTTTTCCCGGGCCAGGTCCAGGCAGGACCGGTAGCAGCTGGCGAGCAGCGCCTTGTCCCTCTGGGTAACTTTGTCGTAGATGATGGGGCCCACGGTATGAAGCACATAGTCGCAGGGAAGATTAAAGGCAGGCGTGCATTTCGCCTGGCCGGTGGGCTCCTCGTGTCCCTGCTGGGCCATGAGTTCGGCACAGGCCAAACGCAATTGGATTCCGGCATAGGTGTGGATGCAGTTGTCGATACAGCGGTGGCAGGGCACGTAGCAGCCGGTGAGCCCGCTGTTGGCCGCATTCACGATGGCTCCGCATTTTAATGTGGTGACATCCCCCTGCCAGAGGTATATTCCCGGCTCCACCGGGGTGAGATCCCTGTAGTCCGTGATTCCCTTGGCCTCGGTCTCCTGTTGGAGATAGGCATCCTGCATCTGGAGAAAGTCTTCCCTGATGGTTCGGGGCGGCCGGATGTTCATGAGAGAGCGGAGCAATCTTCTCTGTTCCTCCTCGTCTCTGGGGATGGCCATGTTCTGGTATTCGGGGTACTCCTGCAGAAGGGTCCGGATCAGGCTCTCCCGCCGGGTCCTCTGCCGCTGGTTTTCCACTGCCTCGCTGTTCATGTGCTCACCTTCTCTATGGCCCCCACCGGGCAGACCGTCACGCAGTTGCCGCAGTGCAGGCAGTGGTTTTGCTGGATGGTGTACGGCTCCGCCGGCGTGATGCAGTTCTGGGGGCAGACCTCCAGGCAGCGGTCGCAGCCGATGCACTTCTCCGGGTTGATCCCGTATCCCCAGCAGCTGTGGTTGCCCGCCCCCAGGGTGAAGTGCTCCCGGACGATTGGTTGTTCCGCCAGGCTGAAGTACTCCATGTCCGCGTTTCGGATGGCGAAGACGATGCCCGCCTGCTTCCGGGTGTCCCCCGGGTAGATGTCCCAGAGGAAGGGCATCTCGGCGAAGATGCGGTCGATCCAGGCCAGCTGCTCCTCCTCCGGAATGGGGGTCACCCGGGCGGAGAGGCGGATCATCTCCTGGTCCGAGGGGCAGCCTAGCACCTGCACCCGTCCGTCTGCCTGGAGCTCCTGGCAGAAGGCCTTTCCCCGGGCGGTGAAGAACACCATCTGGTCCGGCTCGTAGTGAATGGCGGAGATGCTGCGGATCTGGGGCCCGCCGTCCTTGTCCACCGTGGCAAAGGCCAGCACCCCCACCTTCTGCAGTTTCTCCAAACAGGTCTGGACATCCATCCTTTTCCTGCCTCCCAATCGTTTGAATCTGCAGGGACTCTCCCCTGCGCTGTCCTCATTATACGGCTTTTTGCGCTCCGTGCAAGTACGCACTTTTTTGTGCCCGTCTCCCTGGAAGCTGTTCCAAGCCATCCGCTTTTCTCCATCGTCTGCGCATAGAATCCACCGCTTTGTGCCATCCTAGCAAAAGACTGAACAGGAAGAGAGGTCTCACCATGAAACGAATTGCAGCCGCACTTCTGGCGCTGGCGCTTTTGCTGCCGCTGTCTCCGGAACCTGCGGCAGCCGCATCCGCCCCATACGGCCTCACGGTGCCCACCGCCGTCCTGATGGAGAAGAGCACCGGCAAGGTGCTGTATGAGCAGGACGCCACAAAACAGTACGAGCCCGCCTCTGTCACCAAGGTCATGACAATGCTCCTGGTGATGGAGGCCATAGACAGCGGGGCCCTCCGCTGGGAGGACACGGTCACCGCATCCGCCCACGCCTGCTCCATGGGCGGCAGCCAGATCTGGCTGGAGGAGAACGAGAAGATGTCCGTCCGGGACATGCTGAAAGCCGTTGCTGTGGTCTCCGCCAACGACTGCGCCGTGGCCCTGGCCGAGCACATCGCCGGCAGTGAAGAGGCCTTCGCCGCCCGGATGAATCAGAGGGCGGCGGAACTGGGCATGGAGCACACCCACTTTGTAAACGCCACCGGCCTTCCCGCTGAGGGGCACCTCACCTGCGCCCTGGACATCGCCCTGATGAGCCGGGAGCTGATCCTCCATCACCCCGCCATCCGGGAGCTCACCACCATCTGGATGGACAGCCTGCGGGGTGGTACCTCCCAGCTCTCCAACACCAACAAGCTGATCTTCTATTACGACGGCGCCACCGGCCTGAAGACCGGCTATACAGACTCCGCCCTGTACTGTCTCTCCGCCACCGCCGAGCGGGACGGCATGGAGCTCATCGCGGTTGTAATGCACGCCCCCACCTCCACAGACCGGTTCGAGAGCGCCAAGGCCCTTCTGAACTACGGCTTTGCCACCTATTCCCTGGTCTCCGTCCAGCCGGACTGCCCCATCCCGCCGGTGGAGGTGCGCCTTGGCACCCTGGACTACACCCAGCCGGTGCCCGCCCGGGACTGCACCATTCTCCTGGAGAAGAGCAAGGCCGGCGCCGTCTCCACCCGGCTCAACGGCACCACCAACGTGGAGGCCCCGGTGGAGAAGGGCCAACGCCTCGGCACCATTGAGATCCTGGTGGACAATGAGGTGGTGGACACCATAGACCTGGTGGCCCCGGAGGAAGTACCCAAACTGTCTCTCTTCGGGATTCTGAAGCAGTTGCTGGGCACCCTCTTCTTTTCGGACTGCCAGTAAACCGGCAGCCGCACCAAAGGAAGCGCTTCCGCCGCAGATGGGATACTTCCCACCTGCGGCGGATCTCTGCTATGCGTAGACAATCAGGGTGGAGAGGGGCTTTCGCTGCTCCGGTTTGGGCTCCTGCAGCTTCCCGCTTTGCAGCAGGGCGTGGATGCAGTGGAGCAGGAACCAGCCGTCTGAATGGAAGGCGAACTGCAGCTCATATTCCTTCACCTTCCGGAGGTGGGCCGGCACCGAGCGCAGCACCGCCTGGGCGTAGGGCTTCTTCAGGGCGGCAAAGGCATCCCGGTGCCGCGCCTTGATCTCCTCCCCCATTCGCAGCAGCCGGTCCTGCACCTCCCGGTTGCCCAGAATCACGATCTGCCAGGCGGATTGGAACAGCCCGTCCAGGTCCCCGCAGGTCTTCAAGTATCCCCGTTCCGCCAGCCAGGCGTACTCTACCGGAGACAGGGGACCCACCATCTCCCGGGCAAAGAGGGACAGCACCCGCCTGGTCTCGCCGCTGTATTGCACCGGGTTGGCGTTCAGAAGGCGTTTCTCAGACCACTGGCTGTCTATCTGCCAGAGAAGCCGGTCTCCCAGGCATTCTCCCAGAGGGCCGCACAGATCCTGCATATATAAGTAGTCCTCGGGAAGGTCCAGATGCTCCGGCAGCACCGTGGCGTGGACGATGTTGTGGCCCCCGTCCGGGCGGAGGGTGGCAACCTCTTCGAAGGAGATGGGCCGGTCTGCGGCCTTCTCCCCAGAGCTTGCCGTGATGTAGGGGATCAGGGCCCAGAGGAGGAAATTTCGGTCCGGTTTGGGCTGCTGGTGCAGAGACAGCGGCCCATCCGTCTCCCCGCAGAGAATCCCCGGGTCCTCCAGGATCCCCGAGGTCTCCAACGCCCCATAGAGATCGTTGGCAAAGAGGCCTGCCGCCTGCCGGTACATGGCATCCTGCAGGGTGAGCAGTTCCGCCGTGGGCTCCGAGATCAGGAAGTTCACAAGATAGCGGTCCCGCTGGGCCAGCAGAAACCCATACCGCTCCAGAAATTCCACCTCGCCCTCCACATACACCGGGGAGACCCCCAGCTCTTCCCCGATCTCCGCTGTGGTCTTGGCTGTATGCCGCACGGCGTAGCAGATGTTCTGAGATAAGGCGGAGCGGAAGAACTCGTCCAAAGACTTGGTCCCGATGCGCCCGTTGATGCCATAGGAGGAAAAGCGGATGGGGTGAAAGGCCAGCTCGCCTGCACTTCTCATGGTCTGTATCCCTCGTTTCAGTTCTTTTTTCGCCGCAAAGAGATGCCACTTCACCGTGCCCAGGGGGACACCCAATTCCTGGGCGATATCCGCCTGCCTCCGGTGCTGGAAGTAATAGGCGATCACAATGTGCCGCTGGCGCTTGGAGAGATAGGCGATCTCGCACCGCAGCCGCTGCAGGACCTCCCGGTCTTCATCCTCCGCTATCCCGGCATTGGGATCTGCCAGAATCTCCGCCACTTCATCGATGGGCACCCCGATGACGCTCCGGGCGGTATCCCGGTAGTAGTTGGAGAGGGCGTTGTGGGCCACCGTCCAGATGTACTTTCCCATGTCCGCCACATCCTCCCGGGCCAGCAGTCCCCGGAAGGCCCTGAGGACGATCTCCTGGGAGAGATCCTCTGCGTCCTCCGGCGTCCTGCACCGCTTCAGGGCGAACCCGAAGATGGGTTCCATGTACTGCCCGATCGCCTTTTCAATCTCCGCTCTGTGCACGATCTGCACCTCCCTGCTGCGTTCACCTCTATAGACCCCGGAATCCGAAAAAGTTGGGATCTCAGGCGAACTTTTTCCTGGAGCGATGGCAACGCCCGCCTCCCGGGATGGGGAGGCGGGCGAATCTGGTCTGTCTATCCTGGTCTCAGTACCCGATAGCGAGACCCAGCAGCAGCACCGCGCTGGTGAGCACCAGGTTGGCCAACTGGAACTTGCCGCTCCACTTCACCCAGGTGCCGTAGTCCACATCGGCGAGGCCCAGGGAGATGAGGAGCACCGGGTTGGTGGGATAGAACACGTTGGAGAACCCGTCTCCGAAGGCGTAGGCCACCACACAGAGTTGGGCAGAGATGTGAAACACCTGGGCCAGGGGGACGATCAGGGGGATCAGGAGAAAGGCCTTGGCGGAGCCGGAGGGGATGAAGAAGTTCATCACCAGGGTGACGAGATACAAAAACAGGATCACCGCCCACTGGGGCATGCCGTCTGCGGTCTCCACCGCCATGTGGAGGATGGAGTCCAGGATGTGTGCCTGCTCCAGGGTATACCGGATGGAGTTTGCCATGAGGATCATCAGCACCGCCGGCAGTACGCTGATCACCCCGTCCACAAAGGTCCTCCCCAGGGCGGAGGGCTGCATGCCGGACACCAGAGAGGCGGTTAAGCCGGCCACCAGAAGCATCACCGCCACGATGATCATGGTGTAGTCCTGGAGCGCCGTGATCACCACGGAGCTCAGCATCACCAGGATCCCGATGCCCAGAAGGCCCACAAAGCACTTCAAGCCCTTGTCCATCCTGGGATCCCGCTGGAACCCGGCAACGCTGCTGCCGGTACCCTGCAAGGGCTTCTGAATCCGCCGGGCGTGGCTCTGGAGGAAGAGCTCCAGCAGGCCGTAGATCAGCACAAAGCTCAAGAGCCGCAGGGATACCCCGGAGAACACCGGGAGGCC
>CANQII010000148.1 GCA_947623875.1 uncultured Oscillospiraceae bacterium | reverse complement strand
AAGGGGAGATGGGGATTGGGAGATTCCGTACCGCCTTAAGGGGCGTGGGAAATCCGATGACTCGGCGGTATGCAAAGTACCCATATAACGGCGCAAAATTGGGCAGAATCTCTGCTTGCGGCAAGGGGATATCTGCGATATAATTTCGCACAATTGCACACCCGAGAGGAGCGAATTGCCCTTGCAGAGCCTGAAATACCTGGAGAAACTGGACCAGGTAAAGTATCTATCCGAAGACAACTATGCAGACTACCGGGCCATCATGCGCCTGATGTTCCGGGAGTCTGAGCGGCTGCACTTCTCCCTGGACAAGAATCAGCTGCTCACCCTGCTGCGGCGGGAGGACGGCTATGAGGATTTCCAGGAGGAACAGCTGGCCCGGGACCTGACGCAGCTGGAGAAGTGGCACAACGTCACGGCAGTACAGGACCCCCACGATGTGTACACCATCGCAGACTTCAAAGCAAAACGGTTCCAGTACATCCTCACCCCCGAGTCCCTGATCATCGAGCGCATGACCATGGATCTGGAGGCCCTGAAGACCCGCACCACCAGCCTCTCTATCAACGCCTTCCGCCGGATTCTCACCGCATTGGACACCGCCGCCAAGCTGGACGAGATGTCCCTTCCCGAGATCAACGAGTGGTGGCAGGACCTGGAGGGGGACTTCAAGCACCTCAACGAGAACCACCAGGACTACCTCCGCCAGTTTTACGACCCCGAGAACCAGCGGCAGATGGACACCGCGGAATTTGTGGCCCACAAGCAGCGGCTGGTGCGCTATCTGGAGGACTTTATCCAGAACATGCAGTTCAGCGCCGAGCAGATCGGAGACAAGCTGGAGGGCTTTACAACCGAGCAGGTAGAGCACATTCTGGAGCTGGTGCACAAGAGCCAGCTGGATGCGCCCCAGGTTACCAACGAGCACGAGCCGGGCTGGGAGGAGGGCCTTCGCGCCCAGGAGCGGAGCCTCTGGACCGCCCTGCAGGAGTGGTTCTGCGGCCGGGACAGCAACGCCCGGCAGCTGATGGACGTCACCAACGAGATCATCCGCCAGGTGGTACAGCGGGCGGCGCTGCTGGTGCAGATGTACTCCATGGGCGTGTCCAACAAGGCGGAGCTCCGGCAGATCATGGGGATCTTCGCCGGCTGCACCGATCTCAACGAGGCCCACCGGCTCTCCGCCATGGTGTTCGGCGCCCAGACGGTGCGGCACTTCACCGTGAACGCAGACCGGAACACGGACCAGACGGACTCCCCTACCTGGGAGGAGCCGCCTATGGAGTATCTTCTCAAGCCCCGGAGCCGGGTGTACCGGCCCCGGATGGACCGCTCCGGGTTCAAAGACCGCACGGCGGAGAAGGCGGAGCAGCGGAAGATGATCCTGCAGAAGGCAAAGGATCAGGAGGAACTGGTGAAGTCCTTCATCCAGGACGGGGTGCTGGACTTCGGCAATCTGGAGAAACTGGTGCCCCCGGAGGTGCGCTCCGTGTTCCTGGAGTGGCTGGCACTGGTCAACCTGAGTGCAGACGGCACGGCCCGGACCCAGTACGGCCAGACCTTCACCATCCGGTACAAGAGCCAGGGCACCTGCAAGATGCGCTGCACCGATGGGGTGCTCACCATGCCGGACTGTATGCTGGTATTCGAGGGAGGTGTGTGAGTTGGAGGACTTTCAAGTGCTGCTGGACCAGTTCTGGGTCCGGAAGAGCGAAGACCGGGAGACATACACCCGGCTCAGGCGCAATGCCTCAGACTACGCCGGCACGGTAAACGAGCTTCTGGGCTGGAACATGGTGATGAACGATGCCGTGGTGAAGCTGGAGAAGGTGCCGGTACAGGCAAAGCCCTGGATGGGCATTCAGGAGTTCACCGAGCCCATGGACTACTGCCTGCTCTGCGCTCTGCTGCTGTATCTCGCCGATGAGGACGCCGGGCGGCAGTTCCTGCTCACCAACCTCACCGAGCGGATCAAGATGATCACGGCAGACGTGTGCCCGGTGGACTGGGCCAAATTCACCCACCGGAAGTCCCTCGTCCGGGTGCTCCGATACGCCAGAGAGGTGGGGCTGCTCCTGGTCTACGATGGAGACTCCGAGCGCTTCGGCAGCGACCAGGGCCAGGAGGTGCTCTTCCACAACACCGGCCTCTGCCACCACTTCACCGTCCACTTCGGCCGGGACATCGGAGACCTGCACACCGTGGAGGACTTCGAGGCGGCCCTGGGCGGCGATCCCGAGCGGGACCGCCGCCGGAGAATCTGCCGGCAGCTGGCCATGGAGCCGGCGGTGTACTGGCACCAGGAGGACAGCGGGGAGTACAACTACGTGAAGCACCAGCACAACAACCTGGAGCGGCGGCTCAACGAGCTGATGCGGGGCACCCTCCAGGTCCACCGCAACGGCGCCTTCTACGCCTTGGAGCAGAACGAGAAGTACGGAGAGGTGTTCCCCTCAGACAAGGGCATCGCAGACATCGCCCTGGAGATGTGCTCGGTGCTCCGGGAGCGGGTGCTGTCCGGGGCATACCGGCGGACCCGGGACGACATGGCGGAGATCTCCCTCCGGGAGTTCGGATACCGGCTCTCCGAGGTCCGGAAGCTGTACAGCGGCGTGTGGAGCCGGGGCCTTCGGGAGATGTCCGAGAAGGGCCTAACAGACCAGGTGCTGAACTTTATGGAGAGCTGGATGCTCATCGAGGTACACGGGGAGACCGTGCTCATCACCCCCGCCGCCGGAAAGTGGAACGGCCACTACCCGGAGGACATCCCCCTGGGCGGGGAAGAGGACGGCGGAGACAAGACAGAGAAAGACACAGAGACAGACACAGAGGAGGACGAAAATGAGCCGCTGGAGAATGCATAGGCTGGGGTTTGTAAACTTCTGGTATTACGACAGAGAGGAATTCATCATAGACCAGGGACACTTCCTGATCCGGGGACACAACGGCTCGGGAAAGTCCGTCACCACCATGAGCTTTATCCCCTTCATCCTGGACGGAGACCGGCGCCCGGAGCGGCTGGACCCCTTCGGCAGCCGGGACCGGAAGATGGAGTACTACCTCCTGGGGGACGACAAGGACGATGCCACCGCCTATCTGTACCTGGAGTTCAAAAAGCCGGACGTGGAGATGTACCTCACCGTGGGCGTGGGCATGCGTGCCGTCCGGGGCAAGAACATGGACTTCTGGGGCTTCTGCCTCCGGGACGGCCGGCGGATCGGGTACGATGGCTTTGAGCTCACCGAGCGGGTGGGAGATCAGCTGCTGCCCCTCAGCCGGCTGAAGATGAAGAATCTGGTAAACAGCCCGGAGGACTGGGCAGACAGCCCCGGGGTGTACAAGCAGCTGGTGAATGAGCGGGTGTTCGGCTTCCGGGACATCCGGCAGTTTGAGCAGCTGGTGAGCCTGCTCATCAAGGTGCGGGCCAACAAGCTGAACTCCAACAAGGACAGCTTCAAGCCCACCGAGCTCATCAAGCTCCTCAACGAGTCCCTCCAGGTGCTCTCCGATGAGGACCTCTCCGCCATGGTGAGCACCATGGAGCGGATGGACGAGCTGGAGACGGAGATGAAGGGCTTCCGGGACTCCCTGAAGGACGCGGAGAGCATCAAGACGGAGCTGGACCGGTATAACCGGTACATGCTGGGCACGAAAGGCAAGGCCTATCTGGACAGCCGCGGCAACACCCGGCAGTGCAAGAAAAAGCTCCGGGAGACGGAGATGCTGCTGGAGGAGACCAACGCATCTCTCCAGAAGCTGGAGGAAGAGGCCAAGGACGCCTCCCAGCGGCTGGAGACCGCCAAGGCGAAACGGCTGGCCCTGGGCGAGGACGACCTGAACGCCAAACAGGAGCAGTTGCGGGAGTCTGAGCGGGCCTGCGAGGAGCACAACAAGCGGATTTCCGAGGAGAGCGCCAGCCTGGATGCCATCGAGGGTACCATCCGCTCCGGCGAGCGGAAGCTGCTGGACCAGCGGCAGAAGGTGCAGGACGGCAAGGACGGGCTCACCATCGGCCTTCGGAAGCTGAAGAAGGAGAACGAGGTGCTGCAGCTGGGGGACGAGCATGACGAGTACGTCCGGGACCTGCCCACCCAGTGGGAGAACACCGAGACCAACCGGGTGAAAAACGCCCTGGAGCGCCGCCGGAAGGACATCCGCAAGACGAAAGATCTGCTGCAGAAGCTGGAGACAGCCAAAGATGTCTATGAGAAGGCCTGCGCCGAGGCGGATGAGGCCCACACGAAGCAGATGCAGGCGGCGGCAGAGCACCGGGCAGCGGAGGACGAGGAGCACAGCCAGAGGGACGCCCTCTTGGAGAACTTCATCCGCCAGATGGACGCCAACGTGGAGCTGAAGCTGCCCACCGAGGACATGCAGGAGATCCACCGGGCCATCGTGGCCTACGCCTCTCCCGCAGATTGGACCCCCATCCGGGAGCGGCTGGAGAAGCAGACCAACGTGGTGCAGCAGGACCTCACCACCGCCCGGGTAAAGGTGGAGTCTGAAAAGAACGCGGCGGAGCAGAAGGAGAAGGAGCTCACCCAGGAGATCCGCCGGGTGGAGAACGAGCCGGACCACAAGCCGGACCGGGACGACCGCACCGAGGAGGCCCGGGCCATCCTCCAGGCCAGAGGCATCCCCCACGCCGCCCTCTATGAGGTGGTGGACTTCGCCGAGGATCTGGACCAGACGTCCCGGGATTTGCTGGAGGCGCAGCTCCGGGACACCGGCCTGCTGGACGCCCTGGTGGTGCCGGAGACCTGGTGGAAGCAGGTGCAGATGGTCTATGAGCGCTACCCGGACCGGTTCCTCCGGCCGGGTCCCAAGGCACAGAACCCCATCCAAGGGCTGGTGCCGGACGGGGACAAGCTAGCCCATAAGTACATACAGCAGTGCCTGGAGGGGATCTCCGCATCGGACCTCACCGCTAGCACCGCCTTGCTGCCGGACGGCCGGTACCGCAACGGGGTGCTGGAGGGCCGCAGCGTGGTCCGGGCAGGGGAGACCGCCAGCTTCGTAGGCGCCGCCGCCCGGAAAGCGGCCAAAGAGCGTCTGCTGCAGGAACTGCGGAATCAGCTGGCCGAGGTACAGGAAGAGGTAGACCGGCTGGACGAGGAGCTGAAAGGAATTCTCGCCCGGATCATCCAGCTGCGGAAAGAGCGGGACGAGATGCCCAGCCCCGCCGCCCTGGACAAGGCCCTGGATGTATTGCGCCAGGCGGCCAGAGTGCTGGAGGAGGCCAACCGGGTGCTGGAGCGGCTCCGTGCCGCAGAGAACGCCGCCAAACAGGAGGTCTCCCGTCTGAACCAGGAGAGCCGGGACGCCAGCTTCGGCATGCCCTACGCCTGTACCCTGGAGGACTATGAGAGCGCGGAGGAGTCTGCAGAGACCTACGGAGAGATCTTCCGCTCCCTGGACGACCAGCAGAAGGATCTCCGCCGGGCGAAAGAGGCCATGGAGGACAACCTGATCCAGCTGGACCAGTGGAGAGAGCAGGCCGCAGGACGCCAGAGAAGCCTGGAGAGCATCCGGGGACAGCTGGCGGTGGCGGAGAACAAGGCGGCCACCCTGCGGGAGTTTTTGGACAACCCGGAGAACCGCTCCCGGGCCCAGCAGCTCATCGAGCTGGCCCATGAGATCGAGGAGCAGGAGGAGCGGCAGAAGAAGGCGGAGATCGAGCACGGCAAACAGGAGGTCATCGCCGCCAACGGACAGAAATCCCTGGAGGAGGCACAGGCGGCCCTCACCGTAGCGGAAGAGGAGGAGTCCCGGATGGAGCTCTACTTCCGGGAGGAGACGGAGCTGAACTACCCCTCCCCGGACCGCAGCCCCAACCTGGAGCAGTTCGCCCGGGCGGCCTGGACCCGGATCCGGGGCTCGGAGACCGCACCCCAGCGGGAGGGCGGCCCGGAGAAGATGTGGGAGAAGACCCCGGAGCAGATGAACAACAGCCTGCGGGCCAAGTTCGAGTCCAGCCACGAGCACCTGAACAACTACCACCCCAAGGTGACCTTGGTCTTCGATCCGCCGGACGCCCCGGGCCTGCTCCGGCAGCGGTACATCGTGCAGATGCAGAAGACCGGCCGGGACCTGTCCCTATACGACTTTGTGGAGGCCCTGTCTGCAGACATCGAGGCCACCCAGATGATGCTGGAGGAGCGGGACCGAGAGCTCTTTGAGAACATCCTCACCGAGACCGTGAGCCACAAGCTCCGGGCCCGGATCGCTGAGAGCCAGCAGTGGACCGAGGACATGACAGCCCTCATGGGCTCTGTGGACACCTCCATGGGCCTCACCCTGAAGCTGGAGTGGAAGCCAAAGAAGGCGGTGAGTCCGGAGGAGATGGACACCGCCCGCCTGGTGGAGCTGCTGAACCGAGACAAGGCCTTGCTCCGGCCGGAGGACATCCAGATGGTGGCCCGTCATTTCCGGAGCCGGGTGAAAGAGGCCAGAGATACCGCGGCCTCCAACGACGTGCTCACCAACTATGGGGACCTCATCCGGGACACCTTGGACTACCGCACCTGGTACGTGTTCACCCTGTCCTATCACCGCACCGGGGACACCTGGCGGGAGCTCACAGACAAGAACTTCAACCAGTTCTCCGGCGGCGAGAAGGCCATGAGCATGTACCTGCCCCTCTTTGCCTCCGTGTCCTCCCAGTACAAGAAGGCCTCCAGCGAGTGCCCCATGGTGCTGGCCCTGGACGAGGCCTTTGCCGGCGTGGACGAGAAGAACGTAGGGGCCATGTTCGAGCTGGTGGACAGCCTGGATCTGGACTACATTATGAACTCCCAGTCCCTGTGGGGCTGCTACGAGGCGGTGAAGAACCTGGACATCGCAGAGCTCCAGCGGCCGGCCAACGCATCTATCGTCACTGTCTTGCGCTACCACTGGGACGGCAAGAACCAGGTGCTGCTGGAGGATAGCCCGCTATGAGGGAGGACGCTGTCCAGACCGAGCATAACACACAACAAGAGGAAGCAGCCGTGCATCAGGCCAGCGCGGACCTGGCGGCATACTTTCAAAGCCGCCCGGCCCTCCGCCGGCTTCTGGAGGCGCTGCTGGAGAAGTATCAGCGAAACGGACGCCCCGCCGGAGTGCTGCTGCTGAAAGACCCTACAGAGGACGAGCTGGAGGCCATCCGGGAGTTCACCGGGGTGCGGCACACAGCCCCGGTGAAGATCAAGGCTGCAACTTTCCAGGGCTACATCGCCAAGACCCGCTTTGCCCAGGCGGACCTGAAAGAGACCCTGGAGATCACCTTTCACACGGTGATCCAGACCCGAAAGGAGCAGCGGGAGGAGCAGGACACCTTGATGGAGAACACCCTCCGGGAGGCCGCTTCAGCCGCGGGACTCAGCAGGGCTACAGAGTGGCTGGAGGGGCTTCGATCCCCCGGCTGTCCCGGAAGATTGCTGCTCACCCGGGCGCTGAAAGAGGACCCTAGACAGGCGGCCATCGCCCTGCAGCAGGCCATGGACTGTCTCCGCTGGCTGGAGGAACACCCCGGACAGTGGGTGCGCCTGGCCATTCTCAGCTCCAACGTCACCAACGATCCCCACGCCCTGGATGGGACCAACCTGGCGGGAAGATTGCTCATTCAGATGCTGGCCTGGGTCCAGGGGGTGCCCACTCCCGGCACTGCGGC
>CANQII010000147.1 GCA_947623875.1 uncultured Oscillospiraceae bacterium | reverse complement strand
CGTCCATGAGGTTCTGTTCAACATACAGTCCCAAGAACGGGAGGGGCACCACGCAAAGGTGCCGATCTGAGGCCGGACTTGCCGGAAAACGGGCTGTTCCAAGTGCTGAAACGGTGAGGGAGCCGTGAAAAAACCGTTTCATTCCTTGCAGTATAAGGCCTTCCCTGCTGTTCCGGCGCAAAGAGCACAGCGTATCAAACGAACTGCGCTCTCATTCGGTTAGGCCATTTGGTGGTACAGAGTGTCTTGTATGGCTCAATCCGGCAAGTCGATCCCCTGCCGCATGGCCTCCAGCTCGGCCGCGTCCTTCCGCTCCAGGCTGTGGGAACCCGCCCGGCCCTCGATGTGATGGGTGAGCTCGTGGCGGAGAGTGGTGCGCAGCTCGTTCTCCCAGACGGAACGGGGCTCATCCCGAAAAAGCTCCACGAAGGAGCCGTAGTAGAGGACGATATACTGGCCCATGCTGTCCCAGCAGTACTCCCCCAGGATGTAGACGTCCTCCCCTGCATCCTGGTCTGGCACGGCATCCTCTGAGAGGAGGATGCCGCCGGTGAGGCCGTCAAAGAGGGCCGGGGGAAGCTCCTCACAGGCCGCGTCTAGAATGTCGTTTACCTCGTCAATGGGTAAAACCATGAATGTGCATCTCCTGTCCATTTGATGGTGATGATACGGATGTAGCTGGAGTTTTCGCTGGTAGGTACATATCCGTAGTTCCATGTTTGATAGCTGTATCCGGTGTAGTTGTCCTCCACCTGGAGCTCCTGGGTGATCTCCATGCCGCGGAAGACAACGCCGCTGGAGGGTGCAAATCGATCCAACTGGCCAAAGGCGGACATCCAGTTCTCCTCCTCCTGCCGCAGCGGTTTTTCTACGCCAAAGAGCGCATCCACAGCGTCCAGCTCCTGGTTGAACGTGATGTGGAAAGGCTCGTTCACAAATTGCTTGGTGATGGTGGCCGAGACGCTGCCGTCCGGCTCCTGCTGGAAGGTGACGGTGGTATGCTCTGCCTCTTGTTCCGGGGTGATCTCTGAGAGATAGGCGGTGTTTGGGTCCGGCACATAGCCGGCATCCGCAATGTTCTGATAGAGTGCCTCTACTGTCTGCAGGTCCGGGAGATGGGCGGCGTGGACCATCCAGAACACAGACGGCTGCAATGCGGTTATGAGGACGGCAGCTGCAATGGCCGCCACGTATCCCACTACACCGGCAGCGGAGCCGCCCCGGCGCTCTACCTGTTCGTACCGGCAGTCCCAGTCCCAATTCCAATCCGGCTCTGTCTCGTCTCTGATGTCCTGGTAGCTCTTCCAGAGCCGGTACAGAGTGTATCCGGGGATGAAATAGCCGTATCCTGATCTTATGATGGAGAGGGTGCGCTTCCAGAGAATCGGCAGGGAGGGCTTTTCTCCGGTGCTGGTGCGCAGTTTCAGGCCAAAAAGCCACTTCCCCACTGTCCACCCGAAACAACTGAGAAGCAGCGGCTCGGCAAAAAGGGTGAGGTACCAGACGAGATAATCCCGGAGGAAACGCGGGAGACCCAGGTGGAAAGGCGTTTTGGAGAAGCAATTCACCAGGCACTCTAAGCCGGTGAGCAGGAAGTCCCACAGGACGAAATCAATGGCCCGGGCAAAGTATCGGCGCCAGGGGTGATACGTGGCGGGCTCATAGTCTTTCAGCTGGATTTGGTAGAGCGGCTGCACCTCCGTCTGGGGTTCCTCTTCCTGAGGCAGTGCCTGCTGCTGGGCTGGCGCCTCCAGGCGGGCCAGCCACGGGGCGGGTTCCAGTGCCCCATATTCCAGTCCCATGGACTCCAGCTGCTTGCAGACGTCTCTCTGGCGATCCAGCAGCACCTGCTCCCCTTCGATCCGGTTCAACTGGCCGAACAGCACCTGCTGCAGGGAGAGACTGCCGTCCTGGAGCATGCGGATGGTGTTGATCTCCACTCCAAGCTCCCGGAGCAGTTTGATCTTCTCCAGGGCGATGAGGTCCTCCTCGGAGTAGTCCCGATAGCCGTTGGGCAGCCGCTGGGGATGGATGAGGCCCTCGCTTTCGTAATATCGAATGTTCGCCCGCGCCATTCCTGTGCGGGTTTCCAGTTCTTTGACGTTCATTAAAACACCTCCTGCCCAGAGGATAGACTATCAAGTAGGCTTACAGTCAAGAGGAAAATGCAGAAATTTGAAAATTTCTTTCCAACTTTCTTGGGTAACCGGGTCAACACCGGTCTGTTCTCTCAGAGCGCGGGGTTTGCACGGTCTGCAGGCGGCGCCTGAAATACAAGAAATGTGTTTTTGCGATTTCCCTTTACAAACATGACAAGTTTTGCTATACTACTGAAGATCGAATCGGGGAATTTCGACGCCTTTCTGCAGGGTACCAGACCAGGCGCAGGCGCATGAAGCCCGTTTTGTATAATGAAAAAGGAGGCGAACGGCGCATTCGCCATACCCGAGAGGTGTTTGCGCTGCGACATGAAAAGACTACTCTGCCTTATCACCGCCATGGTTCTGCTGCTGCTTACCGCCAGCTGCGGCAATTCCAATGATACGCCCAGCGACCCGCCTTCCCCGACGCCGCTGATCGACACCAGTGCAGCCCCCACCACAAAACCCACGCCGTCTCCTACCACCAAGCCTACCCCAACCCCGGAACCCACTCCTGAGCCCACGCCGGAACCGGAGTTCTACCATCCCCTCACCGGCGTCCCCATGTATGAGGACCTGAGCAACGCCAGACCGGTGGCCATCATGCTGAACAACATCTATGCAGCTACCCCCATGCAGGGAAACAGCAAGGCGGACATCATCTATGAGGTTCTGGCAGAGGGCGGCATCACCCGGATGATGGGTATCTACCTCACCCCGGGGGAAGTGGACGCCCCCATCGGCTCGGTCCGCTCCGCCCGCCCCTACTACTGGGAGCTGGCTCGCGGCCATGACGCCATGTACGTACACGCCGGCGGCAGTGAGGACTTCTACAACTACAAGGCCTCTCTGGGCGCCTTTACCGTGGACGGCGTCCGCGGCAGCTGGGGCGACCTCTTCTGGCGGGATCGGGAGCGCGTGCCCGGCATGTACTTCGCGGTGGAGCACTCCCTGCTCACCTCCGGAACTAAGATCGCCGAAGTGCAGCAGCAGCAGGGCCTCACAGAGCACACCCCGGGCTATGTCTATGAGATGAACTTCTCGGATGACGCCACGCCGGAGGACGGACAGACCGCCAATACCGTGATCGCCAGCTTCGGCGTGAAGCAGACCATCTTCCGGTATGACGAAGAGAGCGGCGAGTATCTGGTGGAAGAGTACGACAGCCCCTTCATCGACGCCAACGACAACTCCCAGGTGTCTGTGAAGAATGTGTTTGTCCTCCAGACCGCCTGCAACGTCTATGACGACTACGG
Source organism: uncultured Oscillospiraceae bacterium (assembly GCA_947623875.1). GTDB lineage: Bacteria > Bacillota > Clostridia > Oscillospirales > Oscillospiraceae > Enterenecus. The sequence continues at coordinate 4,280 of CANQII010000147.1, read as the reverse complement.
ACGGATCCAGGTGGATCTCACCACAGGCTACGGATTCTTTGCCTGCGGCGGCAAGATGATCCCCATCATCTGGGAGAAAAACGGAGCGGATAACCAGCTGCGCTACAAAGACGTCAACGGGAATCCCCTCAGCCTGGGCCGGGGCAAGAGCTTTGTCTGCATCGTCCCCCTCTATCAGGACGTAATCGCCGAGTAAGAATGAAAACACGCGAAGCCGGAAAATGGATTCTGGCTTCGCGTTTTTCATGGGTTCAAACCTGCTCCGGAGTCGTCTCAGATGCCTCCTGTATTGTTTGCTCCGGCATTTCCTGCGGCTTTGAGGCAGCGGGTACCGTTTCCCCATTGCCGAAGCGCCGTGCCCACTTCCGCTGCCGCAGGGCGATCCGCTGTTCCAGCAACTTAATGTGCTCCCGATGGAGGCAGCGCTGGATTTCCCGCGGGGAAACCTGGAGCGCCTCTGCCAGGTTTCTGGTGGACCAGTACAGCTGTCCGGGAGGCGGGTCCTGGGCCAAGAGCTCCAGGACGGGTTGCTTCAGGGGATCCTCCCCGATGATCTTGCGGTCTTTGTATTTTGCCGCATCCCGCAGCCCGGAGATGCCGTACTGCTGGAACCGCTGCCGCCACAAGATCACGCTTTCCTCATCGATATCCAGCGCTTCGGCTACCGCTTTGCAGCTGGCACCATTAAGACAGGCCAGGACAATGGACGCCCGCATGGAGATGCGCGGTTTATTGGTATCATATGCTAGCATACGAAGCTCATCAATCGTTCTATTGTCTGCCACGATAGGTGTTTCCTCTATGTGCACACACATTCCTCCTCTGTGATTTCTCAAAATAGATTTGTACTTGGAAAACGAATCCTTTCTATCCGGTGGGAAGAACTGTCTGGCATACCATGAAGCCGCATGGTGCAGACTATGGCTGTACCCCGAATCTATGCACCGGCAAAAGGAGGTATTGACCATGTTTCTGGACAAACTGGCACTGACGCTGGCCGTGATCGGCGGACTGAACTGGGGCTCGATCGGCCTGTTCAATTTCGACCTCGTGGCGTTTCTCTGCGGCGGTTCCGGGACCTTGCTGGCCCGCGTGATCTACGGGCTGGTGGGTCTCGCAGCACTGTGGTGCATCACCCTGCTCTTTAAGCCGGAGGATGTGTACCAGTCTCGGCCTACCCAGAGCGCATAAGGAAACAGGGCTGCAGGGATCTCCTCCCTGCGGCTCTTTTTTGCCCTATGGCACGGCCTAAAACGGCATATGGCGCATGAGACGAACCGGAATGGGAGAGACATACCGGCCGTCTTGTGTCTCCGGCTCATCCAGGGCATATACCAACTCCACAAGACCGTCCACGAATAAGCCGTCCGGCCATTCTCCGGATGTGGTGATACGCCACAGCGCCTTTGCAGCTATGGAGGCAGAGAGATGCTGGAGGAACAGCCAGCCTTCTTCGCCGAAGGGATGCCTTACATAGGAGGTATCTGCTCCCAGTATGCCACCGCAGACGTTCCAGTATTCTCTCATCGCGAGGCTCTGCTGAAAGAGATGATAGATCTCCTCTGCGTTGAGGTCCATCCGGTTTGTCCGGAGGGCAAACGTGCCGGTCTCTCGGGTGAGGGGATCTCTCAGCTCGGAAGCCTTGCCTTTCGCAGCTTTTCGGACTGCCTTTTCGCTCTCTACAATCAAGGCAGAACCTTCTTCTGCCAGGTACTGTAAATCCAGGTAGATCACGATCTTGGACTTGTGGTCCTCGCGCTCCACGGTGTGGTGTTTGATTCCCCTTCTGTGATAGAAAAAGGCCTCATCGTATCCATGGAAGGTGGGAGTCAGACCGGCCAGTTCCTTGGCGCCTCGCTGGAGGCCGAGAATGTAGCGGCACGCGCCGTCCTCCACCTGCCGGGCGTCCTCGGCGCTCAGATCTTTCGCCTCTCCCACCACAGTGACCTCTTCCAGGGAGAGATGGCTCTCCTTTGGAATCCAGTTCACCAGTGCCACGCCGTTTGTAGCCCCGTAGGTCTGCAGATAGTACTGGGGCATGCAGGGAAAGCCGAAAGATGGGCTGCAAAGGCGGATCACATTGTTGGATTTCCGGAGAGCAGAGACCTGTCCGTGCCCGTCCAGAAGAGCGATTTTGTCGTCTACATCCCACATGAACTTCATGTAGTTCAGGATGCCGCGGCGATCCAGGGAGATGGCATGGAAAAAATCGATGAGATCGGTTTTGCCCAGATCGAGATTGGGATAGAGACGGGAGAGGGCGCTGTGCTGGTACTGCTCCTGAATACTGTGCCGCCGGCGCTGCCCGTACAGCACGGGCAGCATGGCGATGACATAGAGCACAATCCAGCAGTCTGGAAACGAAAAGCGAAGGGCATCCCGCATGCTCTCGGTAAGCCCATAGAGATATTCCACCTCGCCGGCATCTGAGCCGGTGAGAGTGGGAATATCTTTTGCGGTGGGGAGATACATGCCCTTCTGCCGCGCCTCTTCCTCGCTCATCTTTGCAGGGGCTGCCGCATCCGACTGCGGTTTCTCCGCCATTGGAGCAGATGGGTTCGCCGCTGTGCCGGGTGCAGCTTCCCTGCTCTCTGCAGCTGTGGTATCCCCGCTTTCCGCCTTCGGTGTGCGGTGTTTGCTGGGCACCAGGCCCTCCGGGGTCACCTTACCGAGGATCTTCCGGAGCGCCATTTCATCCGTTTTGCCACGGGATCATAGTACGGGAACTTCTCATACAGATACCAATGCCCGTTGATGCCTTTGATCTCCGAGTTTTTGGGCTTGACGAAGTTTTTCACATAGTCCGGCCGCTCTACCATGGGATTATCTCCTTGCAACAAGATGTACTGGAATCTCTCCTGTGAGAGGTATGTACGCACTCTGGTGTCTGCAGAGAAATACTTCTTTTTGAAAACCGGAGGTCTGCCCTACTTCAGATCCGCCCGAATCTTCCCGTTATCCACCTGAATCACGCCGTAGCCCATGCGGTTGTAGATGCCGCCGGCGGTGCCGGGGTTAAAGAGCCACATCTCCTCTTCCCAGTCATTCAGGCCCTGATGGGTGTGGCCGAAGCACACCATGTCTGCCCCTTTCCGTTTTCCGGCATCCGCCAGCCAGTGCATGGTGCTCTTGGCATACTGCCTGTGGCCGTGGACCAGCAGAAAATGGGCGCCGCCGGCCTCCACGAAGAGCTCATCCGGGCCGGGACAGAAGTCGCAGTTGCCCCGCACCAGGTGCATGGGGACCTCGGGATAGGCGGCGGCCAGAGCCTTGCCGTCCGAGTAATTGTCCCCGAGGAAAAACACCATGTCCGGCTGCTCGTTCTCCATGGCCTCTACCATCTGGCCCAGTCTGCCGTGCGAATCGGAAAAAACACAGATCTTCACCGGTTCACCATTTCCTTCCTGCTTCATATACTGAACCAAACCCTATGAGGGAGGTCCACGCGATGTCATCTGTACAAGATCTCATGCAATCCGAGGCGGCGGGAAAGCTGCTGCAGAACCGCTCTGCCCTGGAATCGCTGCGGGATGCGCCGGAGACGCAGGCCGTCTTGGAAATGCTCCGCCGCTCCACCGGGGGCAACCTGGAGCAGGCGGCGCAGCAAGCTGCCAATGGGGACCCGTCTTCCCTGGCGGACTCCATCCGCCAGGTGATGAGCACCCCGGCGGGGGAAAAGCTGCTCAGCCGCATGAAAAAGGCCCTGGAGTAACAGGGCATCTCAAGCAGGAGGGTCTCGGCGATGGGTGATCTGGAGCAAAAACTGGATGGGATTCTCCGCAATCCGGAGGCGATGTCGCAGATCATGCAGCTGGCCCAATCCCTGCATCTGGGAGACAGCCCGCAGCCCTCTGCCCCGCCAACGGAGGCGCCAGAGCAGCCTGCTGCCCAGCCGGCCCCGTCCGCAGAGCCGTCTTCCGGCGGATTTCCCGGCCTCTCTGCGCTGGACCCCGGCATGCTCTCCGCCGCCGCCAAGCTGCTGGGCGATTTCCAGAGCGGCCAGGATGACCAGCGGGTGGCCCTGCTCATGGCGCTGAAGCCCTTTGTCCGGGAAGAGCGCTATGCCAAACTGGACAAGGCGGTGCAGATCGCCCGCCTCTCCCGGCTCATCCGCAGTGCGCTGGAGCTCTTCCGCCCTAAGGGGGAGAACCATGTATAACCGCTATCTTTCAGGAGAAGATCTCATCCCTCTGGAGCCAGACGGCTGGCAGCCGGAGACGCCGGAACAAAAGCCGTCTCCCCCCAGAAAGCCCCAGGGACAGCCGCAGCCCCAGCCGGCA
>CANQII010000146.1 GCA_947623875.1 uncultured Oscillospiraceae bacterium | reverse complement strand
GGCGGTCTAGGAACCGCCTGCAGATTCCCTTTGCCGCAGGGCGGGTCCGGAGCAGGTGCTGCACCACTTCGCTGTGCCGTGGCAGGGACTTTACAGATCCGTCAATCCGGATGACGGAGCGTGACCTGGAGTCACAGAGAGCGTCAAACGGGCGGGGGTCCGGCCCGAAGTACCGGGCAATCTGACTTTCGTTCACGTAGGAACAGAGGGAGGAACCGTTGTCGTAGAGCGGGCAGGGCCTGATGAGCGGTTCCTCGTTCTCTGTAGCGTATTTGTTGAACAGGATGGCCCAGTTCCCTTGGTGCCTGTCGCTGTTTCCGATCAGGAAATCAAAGACCATCATCTCTAGCCAGATTTCCTCAGGGACAAACCTGGATACAGACTTGACCGACTGAAAGATGAAGTCCAAGCAGTAGCGGGTACCGGTGGATTTGTCCGTCAAGGTTTCTTGATTGTACTGCGTAAAGCAGTGCTGTATCAGGGCTCCTCCTTCGATTAAAACCTCCTGTGGAGTGCAGACATTGTAGCTTACGCTTCCAATATCCCCGTCAATTGTTCCAATGTCTACCTCTGCAGTGGATACTCCGAGGATTTTTCCAAGCTGAAACGCCAGATGCTCAGAGATGTGCTCTGTCGTAGGCTTCAGGGTTGCCGGGTCGATTTTCGGATACTTGAAGAGCGCATCCCGTCCATCATCGGAGCGGAGCCAGACCTTTTTGCTGCGACCGCTTCCATCGCATAAACAGTTACATTGCATCCACGTATCCAGGCTTTTAACAGTAACTGTCTGCGCTTGGCTCATTGGAACCACCTCCCATAAGTTATTTTACACCCGGAGCGCGGTTCAGGCAAGCCTTTTTTCCGGGGAAAAGAATCCTCAGGTTTTGCCGGTGTCCGCGGAGCGGTCCGATTTCTCGGGCCGGCTCCGGCGCTTTTTCCGCAGACTACGTAGAACAGGATGGCCTTCCACTGTTGGGAAAGCCATCCTGTGTATACTGTATGATGGGGTAGATGCAGGGGACCGCGCTGTCTTATTCGGCGCCCTTCTTCACCAGGGGAGCAAACTCGTCCTGGATGTCTTTGAAGTTGGACAGCATGGGCTCCACATTCTTGTGCCGCATGTGCCGGTCCACGTAGTTCTGGGTGATCTTGTACACGATGGGGCACAGGGTAAGCACACCCACCAGGTTGGGGAGCATCATGGCGCCGTTCAGGGTGTCTGCGATCTCCCAGGCCAGGTTTTCTTTCATGACGGCCCCGCCGAAGATGGCCACCACGAAGATCACCCGATAGATCATCACGTACTTCTCGCTGAAGAGGTAGGAGCAGGCGGTGGTGCCGTAGTGGCTCCAGCCCAGTACGGTGGAGAAGGCAAACAGCATGATGGCGATGGCCACAAAGGCGGAGCCGAGGAAGCCGAACTGATTGCCGAAGACGGTGCTCATGATGTTGGAGTTGGTGAGGGCAGTGCCGTTGGATTCGGCTGCCACCACGCCGGTCTCCAGGTCTACGAGACCGGAGGAGAGAATGGCAAAAGAGGTGAGGGTGCACACCACCAGGGTGTCTGCAAAGACCTCGAAGATACCCCACATGCCCTGCCGCACCGGCTCCTTCACGTTGGAGCTGGAGTGCACCATGACGGAACTGCCCAGGCCTGCCTCGTTGGAGAACACGCCGCGCTTCATGCCCTGCTCAATGGCCAGCCGGATGCCGCTGCCCACGATGCCGCCGGCGGCGGACTTCAGAGCGAAGGCGCCCTTGAAGATGGAGCCGAACACTTCCGGGATCATGGTGATATGGGTGAAGAGGATGATCAGGGTACCTGCCATGTAGAGGATCACCATGAAGGGGACGATCTTCTCTGTCACGGCGGCGATCCGCTTCAGCCCGCCGATGATGACGAGGCCTGCCAGGATCATCAGGATGATGCCGGTGATCCAGCGGGGAACACTAAAGACGGCCTCCATGTTGCCGGAGATGGAGTTGATCTGAGTCATGTTGCCGATGCCGAAGGAGGCCAGGAAGCAGAAGACGGAGAACATGGCGGCCAGCACGGCGCCCAGGGTCTTGCAGCCCTTCTTGGCCCCCAGACCGTCCCGCAGGTAGTACATGGCGCCGCCGTGCCACTCGCCGGAGGCGCTCTTCCGGCGGAAGTAGATGCCCAGGACGTTCTCAGAGTAGTTGGTCATCATGCCGAAGAAGGCGATGAGCCACATCCAGAAGACGGCGCCGGGGCCGCCCACCATGATGGCGCCGGCCACACCCACGATGTTGCCGGTGCCCACTGTGGCCGCGAGAGCGGTGCACAGGGACTGGAACTGGGAGATGGACCGGTCCTGGGTGTGGCCGGACACGTCCTTGTCCAGGATCCGGCCGATGGTCTGAGAGACCCAGTGGCCGAAATGGGAGATCTGGAAGAAGCGGGTGAGACAGGTCATGAGAATGCCGGTGAAGGCCAGCAGGATCAGCGCCGGCCAGCCCCAGACGATGCCGTTCAGGAAGTCATTGACGTCGCTTACCACTTGGGTGAATTGTTCCATTGTAGGTCAGCTCTCTTTCTCGTAGTGATTTGGTTTGCTTGAAGGCCTGTTCGCCAGACTTGCGAGGGGAGTTGTGTTGCGTGGGGGTGCTGCGGGTGATCAGGACAGGCGGGACCGCAGGATCTCGTTTACCGTCTTGGGATCACCCTGGCCTTTCAGTTCCCGCATCACCTGGCCCACCAGGAAGCCGAAGGCTTTCTGCTTGCCAGAGCGGTAGTCCTCTACGGACTTGGGGTTCTCGGCGAGAACGGCGTCCACCACGGATTCCACGAGGGCGGTGTCCCGAACCTGCTCCAGCCCGTGGGCTGCGGCGTAGGCCTCGGGATCTCCGTTCTCATCGAAGATGGCCTCGAATACCTTTACGGCGGTGTTCCGGTTCAGGCGGCCTGCCTGGACCATGGCGATGAGCTTGGCCAGGGTTTTCGGAGACAGGGGCATATCCTTTGCCTCCAGGGAGCGGGCGGAGAGGGCAGCCAGCACCTCTCCCATGATCCAGTTGGAGGCCTGTTTGGGGGCGGTGCCGAGGTCTACCAGGGCCTCAAAGAAGTCCGCCAGGGCCTTGTCTGAGGTGATCATCTGGCAGTCGTAAAGGGGGAGACCGTACTCAGACTGATACCGGGCCCGCTTGTCCTCCGCCAGTTCCGGCAGGGAGTCCTTGAGATCCTGCAGCCACTCCTCACTGAGCTCAATGGGCGGGATGTCCGGCTCCGGGAAGTACCGGTAGTCCTGCGCGTTCTCCTTGGAGCGCATGGCAAAGGAGGCGTCCTTGTTCTCGTCCCAGCGCCGGGTCTCCTGAATCACCCGTTTGCCCTCTTCGATGCGCTCCGCCTGCCGGCGGGCCTCATAGTCGATGGCCCGGGAGACGGCTTTGAAGGAGTTCAGGTTCTTCATCTCGGTGCGGGTGCCCATGGTGTCCGAGCCCATGGGGCGGATGGAGAGGTTCACATCGCAGCGGAGAGAGCCCTCCTGCATCTTGCAGTCTGAGACACCCAGATACTGCAGGGTCTCTTTCAGCTTCTCCAGGTATGCGATCACCTCTTCTGCGGTGCGGAAGTCCGGCTCCGTCACGATCTCGATAAGGGGCACGCCGCAGCGGTTGTAGTCCGCCCGGGTCTGGTCGATCCAGGGGTCGTGGACCAGTTTGCCGGCGTCTTCCTCCATGTGCAGCTCGTGAATCCGGATGGTCTTCCCGCCGCCGATGTCCACGGCGCCGTTGCGGCAGATGGGCAGGTACAGCTGACTGATCTGATAGGCCTTGGGCAGGTCCGGATAGAAGTAGTTCTTGCGGTCGAACTTGGTGTAGCGGGTGATCTCGCAGTTCAGGGCCAGCCCCGCCTTTACCGCAAACTCCAGCACCTTCCGGTTCAGCACGGGCAGGGTGCCGGGCATGCCGGTGCACACCGGGCAGCAGTGGGTGTTGGGGGCGCCGCCGAAGGCGGTGGTGCAGCCGCAGAAGATCTTGGTTTTGGTGGCCAGTTCCACATGGGTCTCCAGGCCGATTACAGTTTCCCAGGTCATGCGCGGGCACCTCCTTTCGGCGCTTTCTTGTGCCAGTCTGTGTCCTGCTGATATCCGAAGGCGGCGTTCAGCAGGGTGGCCTCACCGAAGTGGGGGCCGATGAGCTGGGCGCCGATGGGAAGTCCCTTGTCGTCCTGGCCGCAGGGCATGGACAGGCCGGGCAGTCCCGCCAGGTTCACAGATACCGTATAGATGTCGCTGAGGTACATCTGCAGGGGATCGGAGAGGCTCTCGCCCAGTCTGGGTGCTGTGGTGGGAGCCACCGGGGTGAGGAGGAGATCGCAGGAGTCGAAGGCGCTGCGGAAGGCGTCCCGGATGAGGCTCTTCACCTGCAGGGCCTTGCGGTAATAGGCGTCATAGTATCCGGAGGACAGCACGAAGGTGCCCAGCAGGATCCGCCGCTTTACCTCGGTGCCAAACCCCTGGGTCCGGGTCTTCTGATAGAGGTCTGTGAGGCCCTCGTATTCCTCTGCCCGCCAGCCGTACTTCACGCCGTCAAAACGGGAGAGGTTGGAGGAGGCCTCGGCGCAGGCGATGATATAGTACGTGGGCACCACATACTTCATCACCGGGAAGGACAGCTCCTGTACCACGGCGCCCCGGCGCTTCAGTACCTCTGCCACTTCCAGGACTGCCTTCCGCACCTGCGGATCTAGGCCATCTCCAAAGCACTCCGCCGGGATGCCGATTTTCAGCCCCCGGACGTCTCCCGTGAGAGACTGGAGCAGGGTACCCGCTCCGGGCATCTCCAGAGAGGTGCCGTCCCGGGGATCTTTCTTCTGCAGCAGGTCCAGGATGGCGGCGCAGTCTGCTGCATCCCGTGCCAGCGGACCGATCTGATCCAGACTGCTGGCGTACGCGATGAGGCCGTACCGGCTCACCGTTCCATAGGTGGGCTTCACCCCGGTGACGCCGCAGTACGAGGCGGGCTGGCGGATGGAGCCGCCGGTGTCTGAGCCCAGGGCATACCAGCAGGTCCGGGCCGCTGTGGCAGCTGCAGAGCCGCCGCTGGAGCCGCCTGGCACTCGATCCGTATCCCAGGGGTTCTGTACTGCCCCATAGAAGCTGGTCTCGGTGGTGGAGCCCATGGCGAACTCATCCATGTTGGTCTTGCCGATGGAGACGGCGCCCCCTGCCAGCATCTGCTCCCAGGCGGTGGCGTCATAGGGAGGACGGAAGCCGCCCAGAATCTTGGAGGCACAGGTGGCAGGCACATCCTGCACGCAGATGTTGTCCTTTACAGCCATAGGCACGCCATACAGCGGGCTGCTCGCGCTACCGTCTGCCAGGTGCTTCTGCAGCTCCTCCGCCCGGGCCATGGCGGCCTCCGGGGTGAGGGTGATAAAGGCGTTGTTGGGATTGGCCCCGGCGGCCTCCAGGGCCAGAGATGTCACTTCTGGGATGGACACCTCCCCCTTGCGGATGGCGGCGCCCAGCTCCAGGGCTGTGCATTGCAGCAATTCGTTCACGCCGGCACCTCCTCAATCCACGGTACGGGGTACCAGGAAGGCTTCCTCATCCGGTACCGGCGCGTTGGCCAGCAGTTCTGCCCGCTCCCGGGAGGGCACTACCACGTCCTCCCGCAGCACGTTTTTCAGGGGGAACACATGGCTCAGGGGCTCCACCGCTGCGGTGTCCAACTGGGTTAAGACGTCCATATAGCCCACGATCTGCTCTAGTTGGGCTGTCATGGAGGCTTTTTCCTCCGGCTCCAGGGAGAGCCGGGAGAGTTCTGAGATATAGTCCACAATTTCAGGGGTAACGGTCATGGTGCGATAAACTCCTTTCGGTTGTACTGCGCCAGTGTCTGCTCAGGGCTCCATACGGCTGCGGTCTCTCGGGAAGAGGCAGGCCTCCCGGATGTTCTCCAGGCCGCAGAGCTGCATGGTTAGCCGCTCCAGGCCGATGCCTAGGCCGCCGTGGGGCGGCATGCCGTACTTGTGGATCATGAGGTAGCTCTCGAATTCGGCGGGATCCATGCCCCGGGCCACCATTTTGGCCACCTGCTCTTCGTAGTTGTGGATCCGCTGCCCGCCGGTGGTGATCTCCAGACCCCGGAAGAGGAGGTCGAAGGAGAGGGTGTACTTGGGATCCTCCGGGTCGTCCATGGCGTAGAAGGGGCGCTTCTTGCTGGGGTAGTGGGTGACAAACACGAAATCGGAGCCGAACTCCTCTTTTGCATACTGGCCGATGTGGTGCTCCTCCTCCGGCTCCAGATCATAGGGGTCCCGGATCTGATAGCCGTACTTCTCGGCGGCGAGACGCTTGGCATCGCTGAAGCGGAGGCAGGGGATCTTGCTGGCGTCCGGCAGTGCATCCGGATCCATGCCCAGGGTGGTGAGCTCCAGGCGGTATTCCTTGGACAGCAGATCCATGGCGTACTGCAGGAAACCGGTCTCCGCCTCCATCACGTCTGCGAAGGAGTCGATATAGCCCATCTCCAGGTCCAGGCCGGTGTACTCGTTCAAGTGGCGCTGGGTGGAGTGCTTCTCTGCCCGGAAGACGGGGCCGATCTCAAAGACCCGGCCGTAGACCCCGGTCATGGTCTGCTTGTAGAACTGAGGGGACTGGGCCAGGTAGGCCTTCTTGCCGAAGTAGTCCAGGCGGAAGATGTTGGAGCCGCCCTCCGCTCCGGCATGCACGATCTTCGGGGTGTGCACTTCGGTGAATTGCTGTGATGTGAGGTACTCCCGGAAGGCTCTGCACAGCCCTTCCTGGATGCGGAACACCGCCCGGCGCTTCTCGTGGCGCAGCACCGCCGGCCGCAGAGGCAGCTCGGTGTCCAGGTGCAGGTCCAGTCCCTTTTTCCCGAGACACACCGGGGTGGGGGCGGACGGGATAGACATCACCCGGATGCCCTCCAACGAGACTTCAAAGCCGCCGGGAGCCCGGGGCTCCTCCCGGCAGGTGCCGGTCACTTCCACGGCAGACTCCTCTACCAGATCTTTGGGGAGCAGGTCCGGGGAGGCGGTGCACTGCACGGTGCCCCGCAGCAGGCGCAGCGTGAGGAAGGTAAAGCCTCCCAGGTCTTTCCGGGACAGTACAGAGCCCCGCAGTGTTACGGGCTGGCCATTGAGGCCACCCCCTGCCAACTGCTCCCAAGTGATTTCCTGCCGTAATGCTCCGGTGGTGAACTCCATGTCTTTCAGCCCTTTCTTTGAATAAAAACTGGAAAAAGAATGAAAAAACGCCCCGGACTGTACATCCCAATGTACAGTCCGGGACGGAATCAATGCAATCATTCCGCGGTACCACCCGCGTTGTCCCTCTAACAAGGGACCTCTCTCGAGCCCCGCTAACGTGGGGAGTACGGGCAGCCCTACCCCTCCGCCGTTGAAGGATCGAACTGCCGGCTCAGAAGTGTTGCGCTTTCCCGTCTCTCCTCTGCAAGCTTTCAGCCTATGGCCTGCAGTCTCTGATGGATGTCTCGGGAAGCGGTCTTCGTCGCTGCCTTTGCTTTATCGAACGGTGGAATTATACGCCGCCGGGCCGAAAAGGTCAATAAGGGGAGCGACTGCGGCTTTTCCAAAGTTTCCGCGGAATCCGGCGCCGTGTTGTGGTACAATTGCCAAAATGGGGCCTGTTTGACGGCTTTGCAAGTAAAAACGGCATATCTTGCAAATGGGGCGGGCA
>CANQII010000145.1 GCA_947623875.1 uncultured Oscillospiraceae bacterium | reverse complement strand
GATGCCGTGAGGGGGGAGACCGGCAAAGAGACGGCAGGAGGTATCATAGTTGGTCTCGGTCTTGCCGTATTCCCGGGCGGAGTCCGCCTGTGCTGGCACTACCTTCCCGCCCAGACTGTGTGCCATCAGCTGACAGCCGTAGCAAATCCCCAGAATCGGCACCCCCCAGGTGAAGATCTCCGGGTCCACAGAGGGGGCGCCCTCTGCGTAGACGCTGTGTGGACCGCCGGTGAAGATGATGCCGATGGGGTGCATGGACTTCAGATCCGAGAGAGGGGTGGTATACGGCTTCAGCTCGCAGTAGACGCCGCACTCCCGGACCCTGCGGGCGATGAGCTGATTATACTGGCCGCCAAAGTCCAGGACGATAACCGTCTGATGTTGCATCTCAACCACTTCTTCCTTGTTCAGAGTATGCATCAGCGGCCCGGCACCGTCAGGGGCCGGGCCGCTGCGTAGGTTTAGTGATACTCAAAGAGCCGGTCTACCTGGCCGCGGTCAAAATAGACGTCCTCTTCCTCTTTTTCCTTCCCGCGGACGGGGAGGAAGATGGAGAGCCGCACCAGGGTTCTGCCGCACTTCGGGCAGTGGTAGCGCACGCCGCGGCAGGCATAGAGCCCCGCCGGGATGCTGCTGAGGCTGGGGATGGGTTTCAAGGTTCTTAGAAAGTACTCCGGGTCTGCATGGGGGCGGAAGTGCGCCACCGTTACACCGGCCATGGCGAACAGCTGGTTGTGGGTCTCGTCCATGGTCTTGAAGCACTTCTTGCACCAGCTGTCCTGGAAGGGGGCGCGGATTGCTTTGATGATGTTCATTTCGTGTTCCTCCTTGCCGCCCGGTCTAGCAGCTCTGCCATCATATCTGCCTTGGAGATGCCGGTGAGAATGTAGTCTGTATCCATCCGCCAGGGACGATTGGAGGAGAAGGTGTTGATGCGGATCTTCCGCTTGCCGATCTGGAAGTTGAACCGCACCCGCTTGCTGGTGGCAAAGGGACCGAGGCCGAACTTGCCGTCATCCACCCAGATCTTGTCGATCCGGCTGGCGTTGATCACGATGGGGTGGAAGGGACTCCAGAGGAACATCAGGGCTACCTTGCCAGTGTTGATGTCGATGATGAGGGCAGCGGCCTCGCTCTTGAAGGTGTAATTCCTGCGAAATCCCTGGCGGTCCAACTGCTGTTCAAACTTGTGCAGCTGCAGTTCAAAGATCCGGCTGCTGGCAAGGCTCCAGAACACCAGGCACAGGATGAAAAGTCCGATCCCCACCAGGATCCACAGGTTGCGGATGGGCAGGAGATGGATGAGAAACGTCACCACAATGGCCAAGGCTGCGGGGGCCAGTACGTAGAACAGCACGTAGTAGAGATCCACTTTTTCCAGAGTCCGATTTCGCATGGAGATTTCCCTCCCTTTGATCCGCCTGGGGGATATTCCCCCAGGCGGGCTGATTTCAGATCGCGGTGATATCCAGGGGTACCAGTTGTTCGCTGCGGCTCTGTTCCCGCACCATCAGCAGGGCCTTGGCGGTGTCGATGGCGGTGACGCAGCCCACAGAGTGCTCCACACTGGCTCTGCGGATGTGGAAGCCGTCTGTATCCTGCCGGCGTCCCTTGGTGGGGGTGTTGATCACGAGATCCACGGTGCCGGAGCCGATCATGTCCAGAATGTTGGGGTGTGCCTGGGAGACCCGGTTCACCCGGCGGCAGGGGATGCCGTTGTTGATGAGGTAATCGCAGGTGCCGGAGGTGGCGATGATCTCCACGCCCATCTCGTAGAAGCCCCGGGCGATGCTGAGCAGTTCCGGCTTGTCCTCGTCCTTCACGGTGGCGATGATGCGGCCGCCCCGTTTGGGTACCCGGAGACCGGCGCCCTTAAAGGCCTTCAAAAGGGCCTGGGGGTAGTTCTCTGCAATGCCGAGCACCTCGCCGGTGGACTTCATCTCCGGACCCAGGCCGGTGTCCACATCGGTGAGCTTCTCGAAAGAGAACACCGGGGCCTTTACGGCAAAGTAGTCCGCCTCACGGTAGATGCCGGTGCCGTATCCCAGATCCTTCAGCTTGCGGCCCAGCATCACCTGGGTGGCGAGATCGATGATGGGAACGCCGGTCACCTTGGAGATATAGGGGATGGTGCGGGAGGAGCGGGGATTTACCTCGATGACGTAGATGTCATCGTTGTAGAGGATATACTGGGCATTGATGAGACCCAGAACACCCAGTTCTCTTGCCATGTTCCGGGTGTGCTGCAGGATCAGCGCCTTGTGTTTCTCCTCCAGGTGCAGCGGGGGATATACGGCGATGGAGTCTCCGGAGTGCACGCCGGCACGCTCCACATGTTCCATGATGCCGGGGATGAGGATGTCCTCGCCATCGTACACGCCGTCCACCTCCAGCTCCCGGCCCATCAGGTACTTGTCCACCAGAATGGGGTGCTCCTGGACGGTCATGTTGATGATGCGCATGAACTCCTCGATGTTGCGGTCGTTGTAGGCGATCTCCATGCCCTGGCCGCCCAGCACGTAGGAGGGGCGCACCAAAACGGGATAGCCCAGCTCATGAGCGGCTGCCAGTGCCTCCTGTACGGTGAAGACGGTCTTGCCCTGGGCCCGGGGAATGCCGCACTTCTGGAGAATGGCGTCAAAACGCTCCCGGTCCTCCGCGGCGTCCACGCCGTCGGAGGAGGTGCCCAGGATGGGCACGCCCATGTCGGTGAGAGCCTGGGCCAATTTGATGGCCGTCTGGCCGCCGAACTGGACCACGGCGCCGTCCGGGTGTTCCTGCTCCACGATGTTCTGCACGTCTTCTGCGGTGAGAGGCTCGAAGTAGAGCTTGTCCGCCACATCGAAGTCGGTGGAAACCGTCTCCGGGTTGTTGTTTACGATGATGGTCTCATAGCCCGCCTTGGCAAAGGCCCACACAGAGTGGACGGAGCAGTAGTCGAACTCGATGCCCTGGCCGATGCGGATGGGGCCGGAGCCCAGGACCAGTACCTTCGGCTTGCCGCTGTCGGTGGCGATGGCCTCGTTCTCTCCGTCATAGGAGGAGTAGTAATAGGGGGTCTCGGCGTCAAACTCGGCGGCGCAGGTGTCAACCATCTTGAAAGAGGGGATGATGCCGTACTGCTCCCGGAGCGCCTTTACCTCTTTCTGCTGCATGCCGCAGAGCCAGCCGATGTAGCTGTCTGCAAAGCACATCTCTTTGGCACGGCGGAGGGTATCTGCATCGGGGGCGCCTTTGCACCGGGTGAGCGCGTTCTCCATGTCGATGATGTTGCGGAAGCGCTCCAGGAACCAGATGTCCACCTTGGTGATGTGGTTGATCTTCCTGGGGGAGAAGCCTCTCCGCAGCGCCTCTGCCATGACGAACAGTCTCTCGTCCGTGACATTTACCAAGAGGTCCTCGATCTCATCGGTATAGAGATCTTCCAGCTTTGCGAGGCGCAGAGCCCGGACATTCAGCTCCAGGCTGCGGATGGCCTTCATCAAGGCCCCTTCGAAAGAGTTGGCGATGGCCATCACCTCGCCGGTGGCCTTCATTTGGGTGCCCAGGGTGCGGCTGGCGGTGGTGAATTTATCGAAGGGCAGACGGGGGATCTTCAGCACGCAGTAGTCCACGGTGGGTTCGAAGCAGGCGCTGGTCTTCCCGGTGACAGCGTTGGGAATCTCATCCAGAGTATACCCCAAAGCGATCTTGGCTGCAACCTTTGCGATGGGATATCCGGTGGCTTTGGATGCCAATGCGGAGGAGCGGGACACTCTGGGGTTGACTTCGATCACCGCGTACTCATAACTATCGGGATTCAGGGCAAACTGACAGTTGCAGCCGCCCTCGATCTTCAGGGCTGTGATGATGTCCAGAGCGGCGGTGCGGAGCATCTGGAACTCCTTGTTGGCCAGGGTCTGGGTGGGGGCCACCACGATGGAGTCGCCGGTGTGCACGCCCACGGGGTCGATGTTCTCCATGGAGCACACCTGGATCACGTTGCCGGCGGAGTCCCGCATCACCTCAAACTCGATCTCTTTCCAGCCGGCGATGCAGCGCTCGATAAGCACCTGGCCCACCCGGCTGAGGTGAATGCCTCTGTCTGCGATCTCCCGGAGAGACAGCTCGTCATAGGCGATGCCGCCGCCGGTGCCGCCCAGGGTGTAGGCGGGGCGGACGATCACGGGATAGCCGATCCGATCGGCAAATGCCACGGCGTCGTCCACGTTCTCCACCACGTCAGACACCACGCAGGGCTGGCCGATCTCTTCCATGCAGTCTTTAAAGCCCTGCCGGTCCTCCGCTTTCCGAATGGACTCCGGGCTGGTGCCCAGCAGGCGCACGTTGTATTTGGCCAGGGTGCCGTCCTCGTGGAGGGCCATGGCCAGGTTCAGACCGGTCTGGCCACCCAGGGTGGGCAGAATGGCATCCGGACGCTCGATCTCGATGACCTGTGTCACCGAATAGATGTTCAAGGGCTCGATATAGACGTGGTCTGCGATGTCCTTGTCCGTCATGATGGTGGCGGGGTTGGAGTTTACCAGCACCACCTCTACGCCTTCCTCTTTCAGAGCGCGGCAGGCTTGGGTACCGGCGTAGTCGAACTCAGCGGCCTGGCCGATCACAATGGGGCCGGAGCCCAAAACCAGGACTTTGCGGATATTCGGATCCTTAGGCATTGGTGGTCCCTCCCATGCTGGCGATGAAACGGTCGAAGAGGTACTCTGTGTCCATGGGACCGGGAGCCGCCTCCGGATGGAACTGCACGGTGAAGCAGCGGGGCCGCCGATACAGCAGTCCCTCTACCGTGCCGTCGTTGACGTTCACATGGGATACCGTGGCCACAGCGGAATCCACCGTGTCGGCATCCACCACATAGCCGTGGTTCTGGCTGGTGATGTAGCAGCGGCCCGCCGCCAGGTCCTTCACCGGGTGATTGCCGCCCCGGTGGCCGAATACCATCTTGCGGGTCTTGGCGCCGGTGGCCAGTGCCAGCAGCTGATGGCCCAGACACACGGCAAAAATGGGCAGGTTGGAGTCGTAGAGCTTGCGGACCTCGGCGATGATCTCCGTGTTGTCCGCAGGATCGCCGGGGCCGTTGGAGAGCATCACGCCGTCATAGCCGCCGGCCAGGATCTGGGAGGCCGGGGTGTGGGCAGGGCAGACGGTTACGGTGCAGCCCCGTTTGGCAAGGCACTGGGCCATGTTGCGCTTCATGCCGTAGTCCATGAGGGCCACCTTGTAGTGCGCCTCTCCCACGGCGGGCACGGTGTATGCCTCCTCAGTGGAGACCCGCTCCACGGTACCCTGCACCCGGTAGGCGCGGAGCTTGTCCAGTACGTCCATGATATTGAAATGCTCCGCACAGGTGATCATGCCGTTCATCGTTCCCTGGCTGCGGAGGATCTTGGTGAGGGCACGGGTGTCGATCCCCTCGATGCCCGAGATTCGGTTGGCCTTCAGATAGTTGTCCAGGGTGTCCTCGCAGCGGAAGTTGCTTCCTCTGGGGGACAGGTGCCGCACCACGAATGCCTCTGCCCAGGGACGGCCAGACTCATTGTCTTCGCTGTTCACACCGTAGTTGCCAATCAGCGGATAGCTCATGACGATTCCCTGGCCCGCATAGGACGGATCCGTGAGGATCTCCTGGTACCCTGTCATGGAGGTGTTGAACACCATTTCGCACACGCGGTCCTCCAGAGCGCCGATGGCGCGTCCGTGGAACACGGTGCCGTTGGCAAGAATTAATGCTGCCTTCAAACAAACCCCACCTTGCAATATGCTCCCGGTATTCTACCCCATTCGATTCGAAAAAACAAGAACAACCGAGGTGCTTTTCAAACCGGTTGATAAAATCGGAATTTTGGACAAATGCCAGGCATATCACGGGGAAACGGAGGGCAAAATGTTCAGGAAAGAACAGATCATCCTTCAGAATTGAGGTGTTCTCCATGTTTGTGGTGCTGATTCGTACCGCGGTGCTCTATCTCTTCATCACGGCCGGAATCCGTTTCTTGGGAAAACATCAGATCGGCCAGCTGGAGCCCTCGGAGCTGGTGCTCACCCTGATCATCGCCGATCTGGCCTCTGTCCCCATGCAGGACAACGGCATTCCCTTACTCAGCGGCCTCATACCCATCGCGGTTCTCTTGGCCATGGCCACCTTTCTCTCCGGGCTCTGCACCAAGTCCATCCGGCTGCGAACCTTGCTCGTGGGAAAGCCGTCTATCCTCATCCGCAACGGGGTGATCCAGCAGGCAGAGCTCCGCCGCACCCGCTTTACCATAGACGAGCTTCTGGAGGAGCTGCGGATCCAGGGCTATCCCAATCTGCAGGAAGTGGGATATGCCCTCTTGGAGACCAACGGACAGCTCTCTGTGCTGCCGCTGGCAACCGCCAAGCCGGTTACCGCGGAGCAGATGGGAATCTCGGTGCAGGAGACAGGCCTGCCGGTAGTCTTGGTCTCAGACGGCAGACTTCTCTCCCACAACCTCCATGCCGCAGGTCTCGAGGAGAAGTGGCTTCAGAAGCAGCTGCAGGCCTGCGGGCTCTCCGAACCCAGAGATGCCTTTCTGGTGCTGCTGGATGAGAGCCGGAACGTCACCTGCATCGCCAAGGGCGGGGGCAAGGAAGTGCGAGTGAATACAAACACGGGACAGGGAAGATGAGCCGCTATGGAATGAGAGGACAGAGCGGCGGGGATCGAAGAGGGGAGGAGCGTAGGCGATGAGACGAATCCTGGCGGCAGCCGCTGCCTTGCTGTTGCTGGTGCTGCTGTGCACAGCCCACACCGTCCATCTCTGTGCCTTTACCGGAGATCTCACAGATCTCCTGCAAGAGGCCCAGGGAAAGACGGATGTGGGGGACTGGACGGCGGCGAAAGACATCACGCAGGAAGCCCAGGAGAAGTGGCTCGCGGAAGAGGAGTATCTCCACATCACCCTGCACCACCGGGACACGGATGCGGTGCTGGTGTCTTTCAACGAGGTGCTGGCCTATCTGGACGGGGAGGAGAAGCAGCCGGCGGAGTACGCGGCGGCCAACCAGCGGCTCATCCAGCAGCTGGAGCTCCTCTCTGAGGCGGAGCAGCCCACCTGGAAGAACCTGCTCTAGGGAAAGCGGGCCGATACAGGGGGGCGCGGCTTGCGATACTGCAGAGAATGGGTGAGGAAAAGGTAGGGAAAGAGCGAGGCGGAGTGGTCCGCCTCGCTCTTTGCAATTTGCATCACTTGCCGGCTACGGCGTCCCGCAGCTGCTTGCCGGGCTTGAACACGGGCACCACGGTCTCGGGCACGATCACCTTCTCCTTGGTGCGGGGGTTCTGGGCCTCGCGCTCCGGGCGCTTCTTCACGTCGAAGGTGCCGAAGCCGGTGAACTGCACCCGGTCACCCTGAGACAGGGACTCGGTGATGACGGCGAACAGGGCGCTGATGGCGGCCTCGCTGTCCTTCCTGTTGACCTGGGACTTCTCCGCTACGGCGGAGATGAGTTCGTTCTTGTTCATGGGTAAAACCTCCAGTTAATCTTGATGGTAAAATCGTCGAGCCGTCTGAGGCAGGCGGACTCATAGATCGCAGAAACTGCGTTTCTATCTTTGGCCTATTGGCTGCTTTCGCGCTCCTCCTGGCGGATCTGGGCAGCAAACCGGTTGCAGGCATCGTGGAGGGCCATCTCCGGGTCCACACCGGCCTCCCGGGCCTGCCGCACCGCCTCGAAGAGCATGTCTC
>CANQII010000144.1 GCA_947623875.1 uncultured Oscillospiraceae bacterium | reverse complement strand
GCGTCCTCCACCTGCCGGCCCACCCGCATGGTGGGGTTCAGGCTGGTCATAGGCTCCTGAAAGACGATGGAGATGTCCTTGCCCTGGACCTGGCGCCGCTCCTTGAGGGACATGGTGAGAAGGTCCTTGCCCTGGAAGCGCACGGCGCCCCGGACCTCCGCCGCAGGGGGCAGCAGGCCCAGAATGGCGTGGGCGGTGCGGGACTTGCCGGAGCCGGACTCCCCGGCGAGGCCCAGCAGGTCCCCCTCCTCCATCTGGAAGGACACGCCGTCCACTGCGGTGAGGGGCGGCTTGCGGTCTCGGAAGACCACAGAGAGATTTTGCACTTCCAGCATCATGCCCCATCCCCCATCCGGGCGCGGATGCCCTCGCCGATAAGGCCAGCCCCCAGCACCAGAAGGATCACGGTGCCGGCGAGAAAGCCGGTGTACCAGGGAGCCCGCATGAGAAAGCCCTGGGCCTCACTGAGCATGTACCCCAGACTGGGGTCCTGGGGGGTGACGCCGATGCCGAGGTAGCTCATGGAGGCCTCAGCCAGTACCGCGTTGTTGAAGCCGATGGTGATGCCGCTGAGGATCACCGGGAGGGTGTTGGGCAGGATGTGGACGAACACGATCCGAAGCCCGTGAACCCCCGCGAGGCGGGCGGCTTTCACGTAGTCCAGCTCCCGCTGCCGGAGAAATTCCCCTCGGACCAGGCGGGCGAAACTGGGAATGAAGAGCACCCCCAGGGCCAGAATCACATTGCGTTTGCCGGGACCGGTCACCGCCAGGATCACTAGAGCCAGAAGGATGCTGGGGAAGGCGGCGATGGCATCGCAGAGGCGCATCACGAGAGCGTCTGCCGCACCCCCTACGTAGCCGCAGAGGGCCCCGATCACAAGGCCCGCCGTGCCGCCGAGGAGCAGCACCGAAAAGGCGATGGAGAGGGTGGTGCCGGCTCCCTGCATCACCCGGGAGAAGATGTCCCGGCCCAGGGAGTCGCAACCAAAGAGATGGGTGAGAGAGGGGGCTGCATAGCGGTCTGTGCTGCTGAGGGCGGAGGGATCATAGGGGGTCCAGAAGCAGCCCACCAGGCAGAAGAGCACCATGACCGCCGTCAAGGCGCAGCCCAGATAGAGATACCAGTTTCCCTTTTTCATAGGCTCACCTCCCGCCGATCCGCGGGTCCATCAGGCGGTACAGCAGATCCGCCAGAAAGCTGCACGCCACCACCACAAAGGCGGCGATCACCACGATGGCCTGCACCACCGGGTAGTCCCGGTTGCCGATGGAGCTGATCAGCATCTGGCCGAGGCCGGGGATGCCGAAGAGCTGCTCGATGACGATGGAGGCGGCCATGATATCCGGAATGGTCATGGCGAGGAAGGTCACCACAGGGATCATGGCGTTGCGGAGCACATGGAACACCAGCACCATTCTCGGGGCGTTGCCCTTGCTGTATGCGGTGCGCACATAGTCCTGCCGCAGCTCCCCCAGGACAGAGCCCCGGAGGAGGCGTACAGTCATGGCAGTCTTGGGCAGGGCCACCGCCAGCGCCGGAAAGAGGAGGTAGCGGATGTGGGCCCAGATTCCATCCTCCGGCGGGACGTACTTCTGCTGAAATACCCCCAGGATGAGGGCGAAGAGCCAGATCACCCCGATGCCCAATATAAAATTGGGGATGCTCATGGCAACCTGGCCGAACACCGTTACAAGGCGGTCGATCAGGCCATTCTCCCTGTGGGCGGCCAGCAGCCCGATGGGCAGGGACACCGCCACGATGAGGAGGAAAGACAGCCCGGTGAGGGCCAGGGTGGCCTCCACCCTGGGCCCCAGCAGATCCTCCACCGGCATGGAAAACCGGTATGAGGTGCCAAAGTTCCCCCGGACAAAGTCTGTGAGCCAGGTGGTGTACCGCTGCCAGAGGGGCAGATCCAGTCCCAGCTTCGCCCGCAGGGCTGCGATCTGCTCCTCCGTGGCGTTCATGCCCAGGATGGAGGCGGTGGGATCCGCCGGAATCACGGTGAAGGCGGCGAAGGCCAGTGCGGTAACCAGCAGCATTGTGACCAGCAATAGCGCCAGGCGCTTGCAGAAAGCTGTCACCGAGGGGACCTCCTTACTGCCGTACAGCGGCGCCGTCCATTATGCCTTGAAGCCGATGGTGGACATGTCCAGCACATAGGTGCAGTAGAAGGTGTAGCCCTCCAGCTCCGGATTCAGCACCACCAGCTCGCAGAGATCCTGGATCCAGAGGCTGGCCGCCCGCTCGTTGAGGATGGTCTCCGCCTCTTTGTACAGGCTGATCTGCTCCTCCTCGTCCAGGGTGGTCTGGGCGGCGGCTACCTTGGCGTCGTAGTCCGCATCCTTGAAGTTGATGAAGTTCTTGCTGTTGTCTGAGGCGTAGCGCACCAGCATCTCCCGGGCGGACATGTCGCTGGCGGAGATGGCGCACACAGAGGTCTGGAAGTTCCGGTCCTTGTATACGTCCTGATACCAGGCGCCCCACTCCACCTGTTCCACCGTGGCATTGATGTGGATGGCCTTCAGCTGCTCGGCAATCACCTCGGCGGTGAGGATGTGCTGCTCGTAGTTGTTGGGCACGGTGATGGTCATGTCAAAGCCGTCTGCATAGCCGGCATAGGACATGAGCTCCTGGGCCATATCCAGGTTGTATGCGTAGTTCTCCGCCAGCTCCGGCATGAAGTACCGCTTCTGGGCGGGGTACATGCTGGTGCCGGTGGCCACGCCGGCGCCGTCGCAGACGAAGTCGATGATGGCGGGCACGTCAATGGCATAGTACATGGCCTTGCGGATGAGCTCGCCCACCTTGACCCCGTCCTTCTCGATGTTGAAGGGCTCGGCGTCATTGTTGATATAGAGGGCCTGCACCAGCTTCATGGTGTCCTGGAGCACGGTGAAGTCCGTGCCGATCTCCGGGGCCATGGTGTTGGGCATGTGGATCACCATGTCCAGGGTGCCGGACTGCAGGGCCATCACCATGGCGCTGGTGTTGGAAGAGCCCAGATACACCTGGAATGTGACCTCATCCAGTTTGGCGGGAGTGCCCCAGTAGTCTGCAAAGCGCTTTACCACCAGGCTCTCCTGGGGGGTGTAGGACACGAACTGGAAGGGGCCGGTGCCCACGGGATCGGTGGCCATCTGGCTGCCGGAGTCCTTGGGGATGATGGAGGCCTCTGCCACGGAGTAGATGAACTCCAGGTTGGGCTCTGTGAGGGTGATGGTGACGGTCTTCTCATCCGGAGACGCCACTTCCCCTACAATGGAAAACGCCGGAACGAGAACGGTACCTTCGTTCTCGCTTCCAGCGCAGCGGTTCAGAGAATAGAGGACATCCTCTGCCGTCACCGCAGCGCCGCTGTGGAATTTCACGCCCTCCCGCAACGTAAATGTGTAGGTCAGGCCGTCTTCCGAAACGGTATAGTCACTGGCGACAGCCGGCACAACACCGCCGTCCGGGCTGGCTTTTACCAGCCCCTCGAAGAGGTTGAACAGCACCTCACTGGTGCCGGCGTTAGAGCCGGGGTTGTGGGGATCCAGGCTGTCCAGGTCCTGTGCGATACCTACCGTGACTGAGTTCCGTTTCGGCTCCGGTGTGGGTTCCGCTGTGGGCTCCGCGGTGGCCTCTCCCGGGTCTTCTGTGGGTAACTCGCCCGATTGTGCAGTTGCCGGGGTTGTGCTGGTGGGTTCTGTACCTCCTGCGCCACAAGCGCACAGTGAAGTCAGAACCAGCGCAGCCGCGGCAAGCAGCAAAAGGGCACGTCGCAACGTGTTCATTTTGCTTCTTCCTTTCTGCATTTCTCGCAACTGTATTCAGTTGTCTGCCGGTGTGCACCGGCGGCCACATTCTATCAGCATCCACCTCTCTTTGCAAGCCCCGTTCTTCCAAGTTCCTGCACCAGACCGATTGTATTTCCGTGCAAATCTGCCCAAAATAGGATGCAGCAGGCCGAAATCGTGCCGCGAACCCCATGTAGCGGTTCCGCGGCATCTCTCTTCTATCCCGTTCTCTATTCTCTGCAGCCCAGTTCCTCCAGGGCAGCCTGCAGCGGCGCGTCCAGGCCGCACTTGAGATCGGCGATCTGGGTGCCGATCCGGCGGTCCGGCTGGATGCCCCGTCCGATGAACGCAGTGCCGTCCAGAAGGGTGTAGTACACCGAGCAGATCCGTGCCCTGCCCCCGCCGGGGAGAGACAGCAGCAATGGCGTACCGGTGGACCCGAAGGTGGGGGTGCCGATGATCCTGGCCCGACCGTTGCTCCGGAACATGGCGGTGAGATCCTCTGCGGCGGACACCGTGCCCCGGGCGGTGAGGAGAATCATAGGGCCGTCATACAAAGCCCAGTGATCGGGAGCGCCAAAGCTGTCCTCATAGGTCCTGCAGAGGGTTCTGCTCCGATAGCGCTCCGCCTCCTCCAGTTCTCCCGGCTCCAGAAGGCCGTCTGCCATGTCCTCCTGCTGCTCTTCCGGCGTCATGCGGAGAATCTGACTGGCACTGGCGGCTGCCACGCCGTCCAGGGTGCGGGTGTACTTCCGGCAGCCATGAAATTCCCCGGAGAGAAAGAGTTCCGCGATGTGGGCGCCGTAAAGGGTCCTGCCGCCGATGTTGTGCCTGAGGTCCAGGATCACCCCCTGGAGATGGGGATGCGCCTGGATAGCGGCGGCGATAGCCGGAGCTGCCGTGTCTTGAAGGAGGTCATCTGAGCGGATGTACAGGATCTTACCGGCGTAGAGGCGCAGCATCGGCTGGTCTTGGGACAGGGTCTCATAGGGCATAGGGACTGATGGAGACGGCGCCTGCCGCATCTCCGCTCTCCCCTTCTCCATGGCAAAGGTCCAGCTGCCCTTGGAGGTCTCCAGCACGTTCCCGGCAGGTCTCAAGAAGAGGGGCAGCAGCCGGCCCAAGGCGTCCGGGCTGATGTAGTCCTCCACCCGATAGGTGTATCGGGCCAGCTGCTCCAGGATCTTCTGAAAGGCAATCCCGTTGATTGCCAGCACCTCTCCCATGAGAAAGGGCACTCCCTCCGCTGTGGCAGCCCCTACGCAGTACCGCCCCTCTGCATACAGAAGCTGAAACGGCAGGCTCCCCTTCTCCGCCAGCATCTGCCGGGGCGGCAGCACCTCGGTGTGTCCGTCTCGAAGCAGGTTCAAAAACTCCATCAGCAGCAGATGGTGGTCCATCTCGCTTCTCTCTGCCAGCACCTTGTCCAGATAGGTGCGGTACGTCTCATCCCAGTCCAGGGCGAGCCGGTGGAACCCGGGATAGATCTGGCTGGCCGCCCGCCAGAGCAGGGACAGGTCCAGGATACGGTCTGATGGGGTCATGGGCATGCGCCTCCTTTGCAGCACCCCATGATACGGCAGGTTTGCGGTCTTTGCAATCCGTCCATGTATCGAAAGGGAAAAGATACTGCAAATTGTTCGTCTGGGCCGTTGGATGGCCGGGATGCATACTTTCTCCCGGTCTGGAAACACTATCCGCGATCAAAAAGGGGGAGTCTCTCTATGGCAGAGGAACAGCACACATCCCAGATACGATATGCCCTGGCGGGCGGTCTGGCGGGTCTCGCCAACGGGTTTTTCGGGGGCGGCGGCGGTATGCTGCTGGTGCCCCTGCTCATGGGCCCCTGCAGGTGCAGCCCCCGAAAAGCCTTTGCCACATCGGTGGCAGTGATCGTCCCACTCTGTGCCCTCTCCGCCGTGATCTACTGGTTTCGGGGCAGTCTGGACTTCATGCTGGCTCTCCCGTACCTCATCGGGGGTCTCATCGGCGGACTTCTCAGCGGAAAGCTCTTTCAGAAGATCTCCATGACCTGGCTCCGGCGGGGATTTGCCCTTCTCATCCTGTACGGCGCCGTGCAGGCACTGCTATGAGCGGCGCCGTCTCCTTTCTGCTGGCGGTGCTGGCAGGCCTTCTCACCGGGATTCTCTCCGGCTTTGGGGTGGGCGGCGGCTCCCTGCTGCTCATCTACCTCACCGGCTTTGCCCACGTCCCCCAGAACCTGGCCCAGGGGGTGAATCTGCTGTACTTCCTCCCCACCGCAGCGGCAGCCCTGCCCAGCCATGTAAAAAACGGCTGCATTGAGAAGAAGGCGCTGCTCCCCGCCATCGGGGCGGGCCTTCTCTGCAGCGGGGCGGCGGCCTGGCTGGCCACCGCGATGGACACCAATCTCCTCCGCAAGTGCTTCGGGGTGTACCTGCTCATCGTAGGCCTGCGGGAGCTCTTCCGGCCGGGGAAGGAGAAAGACAGCGTCAAATCCTCGTAGTCCAGCCGTATAATGCAGTCCCCGCCGGCAGCACTCTGCCGGCGGGGACTGCCATTTGTCTTCTCTCAGGGGCGGGCAAAGATCTGGTGTCCGGGGTAGTGGGCGGCAGGCCCCAGCTCCTCTTCGATCCGCAGCAGCTGGTTGTATTTCGTCACCCGCTCGGTGCGGCTGGGGGCTCCCATCTTCCCCTGTCCGGCATTCACCGCCACCGCCAGATCTGCGATGAAGGTGTCCTCTGTCTCCCCGGACCGATGGGAGATCACCACCCCGTATCCGGCCCTCTGGGCCATGCGGATGGTGTCCAGGGTCTCGGTGAGGGTGCCGATCTGGTTGGGCTTGATGAGCACGCCGTTGGCGCAGTGACGCCGGATGCCCTCATAGAGGCGCCGGGGGTTGGTAACGAACAAGTCGTCTCCCACCAGCTGCAGCTGTCCGCCCAGCGCCTTGGTGAGAAGGCTCCAGCCCTCCCAGTCGTCCTCCCCCATGCCGTCCTCCAGGGAGAGGATGGGATAGGACGATGCATAGCGCTTCCAGAGCCGGACCAGCTGCTGTCGCGTCAGGGTCTTATCCGCCTTGGGCAGATGATAGGTGCCGTCCTCATGGCTGTACCAGTCTGAGACGGCGGCGTCCAGGGCGATGCCGATGTCCTCCCCCGGGCGGTATCCCGCCCGCTGGATGGCGGCGGTGATGCAGCTGAGGGCATCTTCGTCCCGCCGGAGATTGGGGGCATAGCCGCCCTCATCCCCCACCCCGGCTGCCGGGGTGCCGTTGTCCTGGAGCACAGAGCGCAAGGCGTGAAACACCTCCGCACCCATCCGCAGGGCCTCTCTCCAGCTGTCTGCCCCCACCGGCACGATCATGAACTCCTGGATGTCCACGTTGTTGCCCGCATGGGCGCCGCCGTTCAGGATGTTCATCATGGGTACCGGCAGGGTCCCGGCGTCCACCCCGCCGAGATACCGGTACAGCGGCATCCCATAGGAGGCCGCTGCCGCCCGCGCAGCCGCCAGGGACGTTCCCAGCACCGCATTGGCCCCCAGCCGGGATTTGTCCGGGGTGTCGTCCAGATGCAGCAGCAGCTGGTCCACCGCCGCCTGGTCCAAGGCGTTCCGGCCCTTCAGCTCC
The DNA here is from genome assembly GCA_947623875.1 of uncultured Oscillospiraceae bacterium. Classification (GTDB taxonomy): domain Bacteria; phylum Bacillota; class Clostridia; order Oscillospirales; family Oscillospiraceae; genus Enterenecus. Next base: position 382 of record CANQII010000144.1, on the reverse strand, counting down.
TCTGCAATCTCCCCATTCACATGGGAGACCGCCCGTGTGGTGCCCTTGCCGCCGTACCGGGCAGCATCCCCGTCCCGAAGTTCTGCCGCCTCATGGGCCCCGGTGGAGGCCCCCGAGGGCACTGCCGCCCTGCCGAAGGCCCCATTATCCAGTACGATCTCCACCTCTACGGTGGGATTGCCCCGGGAATCCAGAATCTCTCTGCCGGACACCGATGCGATCCGCTGCTGTCTCATATCCCTGCCTCCTGCCGCTGCGCTCCCCTGGGGAAGCGAATCTCTGTGGAACGGCTTGTACCGTTCAGAAGGGGTTCATCCCTTCCGCCGCTAGATTGCCCCGGCGGCGGGCCCTTTATGCTGGGAATCCAGTCCAGGGATTTATT